>NZ_CP013106.1:2537325-2854491 GCF_001431725.1 Halomonas huangheensis
TGGCTCTGGGCCTCGAAGGCCGGCTGCGCTTTGTCCTGCACGACGACCTCGCCGTCAAGTCGCTGGCCTTTGACGATGCTCTCGTCGAAGAAGCCAACCAGACCGATGATGGTGATGATGCGATGGTGCGCATGGAAACCGATTTTCTACTGATGGCCCAGGCTCTCAGTGAAAGCGTTGACCGACTGATCGACTGGCTCGGGGGTGAGGCAACCAGTCACTCGAGCATGGATAACGTATCTCTTGCGGCAACATCATGACATCGACACATGACCCTATAAGCCAGGATCCCTGGCACGATATTCGCCCTTACCAGGACGATGAGGTGTCCGCCACCCTCACCCGACTGGCCGAGGACACTGAGCTGCTGGGTGCCCTGACCCGCTACCGCTTGCCGCGCATGTCCCACATCATGCCGCGTACATCACGCGCCCTCGCCAGTTGGGTGATCAAGCGTGAGACTCGTGGTGTATGTACCGTACGCGATTTTCAGGGACGCATTGCCGCTTATATGCAACGCATGTTGCGCACTTCCACCGATAGTTTTCAGGTCGATGGGCTCGATAAACTGGACAGCGATACCGCCTACCTGTTTATCGGCAACCACCGTGATATCTCGCTGGATCCGGCTTTCGTCAACTACGCACTGTATCTCGCTGGTCGTGATACCGTACGCATTGCCATCGGCGACAACCTGCTGAAAAAGCCTTACGTCACCGATCTGATGCGGCTCAACAAGAGCTTTATCGTCCCACGTAGCGCTCGTGGCAAGCGTGCCATGCTGACCGCCTATCTCAATCTATCCAGTTACATTCGCCACTCGATCTGCAGCGATAACCACTCGATCTGGATGGCCCAACGCGAGGGCCGAGCCAAGGATGGTATCGATTGCACCGATCCAGCAATCATCAAGATGATGACCATGGCCCACCGTGCCGACAACCGTCAGGCCCCGCTCGGTGAGGGCATCAAGGAGCTGCGTCTGGTACCGGTGTCGATCAGCTACGAGTACGACCCCTGCGATGTGCAGAAGGCACGTGAGCTCAAGGCGGTCAATGAGGAAGGTGAGTACCGCAAGAGCGAATTCGAGGACATCAGCTCTATTGTCGCCGGCATCACCGGCCACAAGGGCCGCGTACACCTGCGTTTCGGCACCCCGCTGGGTAACGAGTTCGAGACTCCAGAACAGGTTGCCGAGGAAATTGACCGCCAGGTGCTTGGTGGCTACCACCTGTTTCCCAGTCATTATCTGGCTCTCGAGGCGCTCGGCACCCATCCCGAACTACTCGATATGAGCGAAGTGACTGATGCCGACCGTACCCGCTTCACGCAGCGGCTCGCTGAAGTTCCAGAAGCCCTTCGCTGCTGGTGGTTGTCGCAGTATGCCAATCCGGTCATCAACTGCTCACGCACTCACCACAGTTCACAATAAAAGGCGGCCTTGATAACGACTCTGCCAGAAACCCACCGTATCGCCTCCGGTAACTGCACTTTCCACATGGACGCGGAAAGTGCGATGTTCTCCACAACCAATAGCTCCCAGCAACCAATAGCCCCAGTATCAAATACCCCGCCAGTCAACGCAGTTTTTCCGCGCAACGCCTCCGTGCTCATCCCGCTCCCGGCCACCCCCTCAGCCGCCTGGCACCCGTCAGTTGACACCAGTCTGGATGTGACGCGCGAACCTTTATGATCGATCATTGTTGGTGTCAACCCACAAGGCCTGGATGACCATGTCCTCGAGTCGTTGTATGTTGACCAGAGCATGCCGCCTCAGGCATTCCAGATGCATATAATGATTACAACCAAATAGGCTACGCGGGCCATGAAGGACATTCGCGCCATGCTTGCCATGGCGGCGCGAACAAGAATTCACGATATCTGGCGCCCGCTGGTTGCCGGTATCGTCATGCTGCTGATGTTCATCGGCTTTTCAAGCCACAGCCAGGCAGCTATCGATGTCGTGCGCCTGCGTCAGGTGATGCAGGCCGAGTATGGCAGTGTCGGCGAGTCCATCATCAACCAATGGCTGGCATTGATCGAGCGTCTACGCGGCGAGGATATTGCAACGCAGCTACATGAAGTAAACGATTTCTTCAACGACAACATGCGCTGGCTAGAGGACCACACTATCTGGGGCGAAAGCGATTACTGGGCAACTCCCGCCGAGGCTCTCGGCCGAGGCGCAGGCGATTGCGAGGATTTCTCGATCGCCAAGTACATGACGCTGAAGGAACTCGGCACCCCCATCGACAAGTTACGCATGATCTATGTCCGCGCACGCATCGGGCGTAGCGCGATCAGCCAGGCGCATATGGTACTTGGCTACTACGAAACCCCTGCCTCGGAACCTCTGATCCTCGACAACCTTGTCACCACCATCAGACGTGCAGGGCAAAGAAACGATCTGGATCCACTGTTCAGCTTCAATGGTAGCGGCCTCTGGGCCGGTGCCTCGACTCAATCCAGAGCAGACCCCATGGCCCGCCTATCACGTTGGCGTAGTGTCATCGAACGCATGCAGCGTCAGGGAATCAATTAACCACTGGGCACGTGCATCAGCAGTCAAGGGAACACTTCATGTCACTTGTAAAACAACTCTGGCTGGCTATATCTGCAGTACTCCTGCTCGCCTTTGGCGGCAGCCTACTGGTCGCAATGACCAGTAGCCGCGCTTATCTCGAGCAGGAAGTAGGCATCAAGAATGCAGACAATGCCAACGCTCTGGCATTGGCGATGACGCAATTGCCCAAGGATGAAGTTACCCTCGAACTGCTGGTTTCCGCACAATTCGATACGGGGCACTACCGCGAAATCAAACTCACCGATATTTCCGGTGACATGATCGTCCGTCGTACCGCAAACGAAATCGATCCACAGGTACCAGCCTGGTTCAGTGCAATCGTCGCTTTCGATGTACCGCCCGGAGAAGCTGTGATACAGGACGGGTGGCGGCAATACGGCATCGTGACTCTGCATAGCCAGCACGACTACGCTTATGTGTCACTGTGGCAAAGTGCGTTACGCATGGCCGCCTGGTTCGCCGCAGCAGGCATGATCAGCATGGTCATTGCCTATATCATTGTTCGTCGAATTCGCGACCCCTTACGTTCGGTCACTCGTCAGGCCAACGATATCAGCCAGCGCCGATTCACCACCTCCCCGCTGCCTCACACCCTGGAGCTTCGCGAGGTATCGAACGCCATGAACCGACTCTCGGCCAGCGTTCGTCAAATGCTTGAACGAGAGAGTGAGCAGATTGAACGCCTGCGCCGTCAGCTATTGCACGACTCGACCACTGGTGCGATGACACGCGAGGCCTTTATCGATCGCCTCACCTTCCAACTGGCTCAGGAGGACGGCACCAGTTACGGCTGCGTAGTCCTGGTCAGAGCCACAGATCTCGCTCGCATCAACGAACACCACGGCCACGCTTACACGGACCTGTTACTTCAAGATCTCAGCAAACGGCTGAAGACTGTGGCCGAAGCACATGGCAATGGTCATGTTGGCCGGCTCAATGGCAGCGATTTTGCCCTACAGCTGTGTGGCAACGTCGACCAGGACTGGGCACTTGAGCGTATCGAAGACTCCCTGGGCGCCATGACATCCCAACACGTCCCACTCCTCAGTCTGCCTGCCGCCTTTGCCAACTATAGCTTTGGTGACGACCGCGCAAGTCTGCTGTCAAAACTGGATGGAGCGCTGTCGCTTGCGGAAAGTCGCGGCGGTAGAGGGATTGAGGTCTGTCGCGATACATCCTGCGTATCCCTGTACCAATCCCGAGCCGATTGGCGCGAAGCACTACTGGCAGCCATGGACCATGGCATCATGCTGGGCCAATACCCGGTGGTCGATAGCCAGCGGCAACTGCTGCATTTTGAGGCTCCAGCCCGCCTCAACCTCAAGGGACAATGGCACCAGTCGAGTACTTTCATGCCATGGATTTCGCGCCTGCGCCTACATGATGACCTCGACCTGAAGGTGCTCGATGAAGCACTGAAAACCATCAACAACCATCAGCAACCTCTGGGAATAAACCTGTCCCACGAGTCAGTCATGTATCCAAACCTGATACTAATGATGCAGCAGCGCCTCAGTACCAATCCAGAGGCTGCAACCAGACTGTGGATCGAAGTGCCGGAATCGATTGCACGTATGGATGTCGAGGGCTTACGTTACCTCTGCCAGACGCTAAGGCCATTCGGCTGTCATGTGGGCATCGAACATGTCGGAGCTGCCTTCCGCCAGTTGGGAGATCTTCAGGACCTTGGGCTCTCCTACATCAAACTGGATGCCACTCTGACCAATGGCGTCAGCCAAAGCCCTGAGCAGCAGACCATCCTGCGGGGCATGGCAACGCTATGTCACTCTCTGGCAATACTGGCGATTGCCGAAGGCGTACAGAATGAGGACGACATTGAGACACTGTTCGAGATCGGTCTCGATGGCGTCACAGGACCTGCCGTTAGCCGTATGCCGTAAGTCCCTGGGTATCGAGCGACGAGCTGTCAAGCACCACCCCCAAACCCCATAGGTACAGGGCCCAAGGTTCACATTCGAGGTTACTTACAGCTTCTAACGTACAGCTTACAGCTTGGGCTGCTCGTAGCTCGTAGCAAGACTAGATCAGAGGCTCATCATCTCCGACCAGGTCAACATCGTTATAACGGCGGCGCAGCGACTGACGCTGCATGATCTTGTCTCGAGCAGCCTGCGGAAGGTCAGTGAAGCTGATGACTCCCTTGTCCATCAGCAGGTCCAGCACGTCCTCCAGCACACGCACGAAATCAAGGTCCGACTGCTGGAGACGAACACGTTCATCAGCCCCCTTGACCTCGGCGAGGAACTGCAGCAGATCCGAGTCATCAGCGTCAACCTGCTCTGTACACTGCGCCGTCGCTACCTTGCTTACGCTGAGAATCCTTCTGTCAGCATCGCGCTGAACATACATGTTCTACCTCCATAGTCACCACTTGAGGCCCCTACTGTCGTCGATTCAACATAGCTCAAACCCTGCATCAGAGCGCTACGGGACGCGACAACATGGTGTCGCGCCCCGTAGCGATAGATCACTCGATATCCAATTGCCCCTGGTCAATCATCTGGGACAGGAAGTCGTGCGAGTTCTGCCCTCCCATGCTGACATTCTCCAGTTTGATCTTCTGGTCAGCATTGCTGTTATCCTTCGCGAGGTCACCATCACTCTTGATATAGAGTGTGGTCGAGCTACCAGCCTGCTCAGCGTGAATATAGCCATCCAATGCCGTCTGATCGGTATCATTCTGAGCATCATAGCCCTCGAGCAGATCTCCGAGTGACAAGCGGTCTCCTTCACCAGCGTCGAAGTTGCCAACGTCGAAGTTCAGAATTCGGTCTTCCACCGGAGCGTCCGAGCTACCCGCATCCCCCAGTTGCCAGGCAAAGGTATCCGCAAAGACCTCGTTGCTGTTCAGGGTATCACCGATCAGTTCATCACTCCCCTGACCACCGATCAGCAGGTCACGGCCAGCGCCGCCATTGAGTACATCATCACCGCCCTTGCCGTCGAGGGTATCATCGCCTCCCGAGCCCCCGGAGATCGCTTCCGCGTCGGCAGTACCCTCCAGTGTGTCATTCTCTGCGGTACCCGCTATCACCGGAAGGTCCGCAAAATCGGGGGCAGCCACATCCGAATAGGTGTTGTAGTAGTCGAACCCACGATCACTGAAGGCAATATCCCCATTGGGCAAGCCGTTGATATTGATCTCCAGGGTCTGCTCGACCCGATCACCGTCCTGATCGGCAATGTAATAGGTGAAGGTCTCGGTCAGAACATCGCCGACATCCATCCCATCACGAGCTTCACGACTGATGCTGTAGCTGTAACTACCATCGCTGTTCGTTGTCAGTTCACCATACTGACCGCTGACCACCCCATCGGCGTTGGCACCGACCCAGCCCAGACTGTCCTCGATATCGGGCTCATCGGCACCGTAGGCGATGATATCGTCGATGACGGTACCTTCCAGCAACGGAAGATCATCGGTCGATGAAATCCGCGCGTACAGCAGGTAATGGTTAACCTGATCCTCGTAGGTTCTGATGGTATTGACCAGATTACCGTTATCGAGGAAGCCCTCGATCTTGAGAATGAACTCTCGATCCCCCACCGTGATCCTCTGGGTGGTTGTGGGATTGGTGATCTGAATAATATCTCGGTTCTGGGCAGCCGTCCCCGTATTGGACGTTTCGGTGTGATCCAGTTTGACGGTCGTCGAGATTCGCGTATCGACACCGTCAATACTCACCGTGAAGTCGACTTTGAGATCGACTTTATCCAAGGTGTTCCGTCCACCAGTGACAACCTTGTTGTCATGGGTAAATGTCCCCAATGAAAACAGTGAGTCCGTCGGCACCGCTGCACCACTATACAGGCCATCAGCATACTTGAACCTGTAGCCAGCCCCGCCCCAGTAAAGGCTGATCAACGTTGAACTGCTGCTCTCATCAATCGAGTCGTTACTGGTGCCGGTGCCCTTGATATTCACCCAATCGGCACGCAAGGTATGGATCAACTGCTCGCTGATCGGCACCATCAGGTCGCTATCCGGCGAATAGGTCACCGGCGTGTCATCGCGAATGGCGATATCGAGGCTATCCGTGAACTCACTGCCATCATCATCTCGAGCCACCACAGCAAAGGACTCGAAAACATCATCGATGTTGGCCCCCTGAGTGCTGTGCTCCAGGCTGTTGCTGGTCAGCTCATAGCGCCAGGTGAAGACACCACTCTCATCGCCAGGTTCGATGGTCAGAGTGCCCAGATCGGTGGTGATCGAGCCGCCATTCAGCACTTCCATACCGGCTACGGTCAGTGATGCCAGCGCATCGGCGCCGGTGTCGATGGTGAAAGCGCCGGTAGTGATGTTGGAACCATCACCCGCCCGTGAACCGGTGCTGAGCCCCGCTTCGTCGACTTCGCCATCGGTACCGGTCAGTGCAGGAATCAACGGCGTTGAATCATCGGCCACATTGAGCGTCAACAAGGCCGTCGACGTATCACCATCACCATCGGTGATGGTGTAATCGATCTCCACCGTCCCCTCTACACCGCGAGCCGCCCTGAAGATCACCTCGCCGGTTTCGGGGTCAACATCCACATCCCCCAGTGCCGGGTTACGCAGTTTGGCACTGGCCAAGGTGGCACCATCGGCGCCTTGACTGTCATTGGCGACAACGTCATAGCGGAAGGTTCCATCCTCGGGAACATCTTCCATCGGGGTGTCATCAGCCGCTACCGGTGAGTCATCATTGATATGGATATTGAGCACGCCTTCCGCCGTGTCACCATCCACATCGCTGATTTCATACCGCGCTCCGATATACAGATTGTCTTCGCTATCCGCTACCGGGTGATCCAGCGGCTTGTGCAGTGTCACCGTGTAGTCACCGGTGGATACATTCGTCAGCTCGAGCGTCAGTACCGTTTCGCCAGCAGCAGATCCTGTCAGCGTCAGACCATCGGCACTCACCGAGAACTCGACGTCCTCACCACCCGACGTCAGCGCCGGAAGATCCTTCAGCAGCCACGTGAAGGAACCTTCACCATCACCGCCGAAGCGATACACCATGTTGCTGCTGAAGCTGGAACCTGCAGCGGCCCCTATGTCATCAGGACCACCCTCCAGACCTCCTGGCAAGGCATCTTCATCCAGATGTAGCGTGTCGGGATTGATATCAGGATCGGTTTCCGACGTTGACGGCTGCTCGGGATCGGTGACATTGAAGGTCAGCAGCGCCGTATCGGTATCACCATCGGTATCCTTCATGGTGTATTCGATCACGACCTTGCCTTCAAAGGTCTCGTTGGGATGGAAGATGACATCTTCACCGACAAGCTCGATGGTCCCCGCTCTCGCGGCGGCCTCCGCCTGAGAGGCATCATCCTGACCGATCACCTCGTCACCCAGCATGACCAGGCGCGCAGACACCAGTTCACCACCATAGAATTCCTGCGCTGTATCGCTGGTATCCTCGTGACTGTCACCACCGGCTCGGTCATTCTGGAGCACATTGAAGGCATGTCCATACTGGCTGTACTGTTCGACCGAACCGCCATCATCGTCCATGGCGATCGGCGAATCATCGTTGACGTGTACCTTGATCGCCCCCTTGGCTTCATCACCATTACCATCGGCAACGACATAACCGATGTTGAACTCGATGTTATCCTCGATACTATCGGTGGTATCCGGATGGTCCAGCCCCTGCCAGATGGAAATGGTGTAATGAGGGCGTGGGTCATCGGGATCTGTTGAACGCTCGAGAACGAAGTCCAGCACCAACTCACCCTGCTCATTACGCCCTTCAACGATCATCATTTCGCCGAGGCCGGCCGTACCGGAAAAGCTGAAGGCGACTTTACTGCCCTGACTGGTGAGATCCGTCGGGAAGCTGTCAAGATCCCATTGAAGATATCCCTCTCCATCGGGACCAAAGTCAAGATCGAGCCGTCCTTCAAAGGTGGCGGCCTCCCCAGCCACATCACCATTACCACCCGCATTGCCTACCACAACACCGCCGTGTTCAATGCCATCCTCATCCAGCATCACCAGTTCGGGATCAACCGGCACCTCCGGCTTGTCAGGATCGGTAACATCCACCTGGAACGACGCACTGGACGTATCACCATCGCCGTCGGTGATGTTGTAATCAATGGTCGCCGTACCCTCGAAATCATCCGTCGGCGTAAAGACGATGTTGCCATCGCCATCGAGAGTGACCGAGCCATGGGTACCATTCGCCAGGCTGACACCGGTCACGGCCGCGCCGTCAGCCCCCTGAGTGTCGTTAGCCAACACATCCGCGGCATCGATGACCAGCGGCGTATGCTGGTCAGTGGTCAACGTCTTGTCATCCACTGCAGTCGGTTCGGTGTCCAGCGTCTCCACCGTCAAGGTGCCGCTGGTGCTCTCGCCGGCCACGTCGGTCACGGTGACGTCGAAGCTGTCGACCTGTGCGGCATCGTCAGTGTGGTCTTCGGCGTCGCTGTCTTCGGTGTAGCTGTAGCGGATCACGCCCGTGGCCGCGTCGTAGTCGGTCACCGTCAGCGAGCCACGCTCCGTGGTGGCAATCGCGATCGGGTTGTCGGCACTGGCGGAGGTCACGTCCACGCCGCCCACGCTCACCGCGGCAATGCCGGCCTCGGCACTCACCGTCAATGTGCCGGTCACCGTCTCGCCGCTGCCTTCGGTCACGCTGTTGTCGGCGTCACTCGCCGTGCCATCAGCATCCTCTGGGGTCACCACCGGCGGTGCATCGCTCTGGCCGGTAATGGTGATCGTCAGCGTCGCCTCACTCGCATCACCATCGGCGTCGGTCAGGGTGTAGACCAGCGTCTCGGTCAGCGTCTCGCCGTCATCCAGCGCCTGCACGGCCGGCAACTCGTTGTTCAACGCATACGTCCAGGTCCCATCACCGTTGTCGGTGAAGGTACCGTACTGCGTCGCCGTCGGGTCATTGAAGGCCACACGGCCGAGGCCGTCGGCACTCTGGGTGTCGTTGGTCAATACGGTTCCCGTCACCGGGTCGACCGCATCCTCCTCGACGCTTGCACTGTCGTCGGCAGCGCTCGGTTCGGTGTCCAGCGTCTCCACCGTCAAGGTGCCGCTGGTGCTCTCGCCGGCCACGTCGGTCACGGTGACGTCGAAGCTGTCGACCTGCTCCTCGCGGTGATCTTCCGCATCGCTGTCTTCGGTGTAGCTGTAGCTGATCACGCCGGTGGCCGCGTCATAATCGGTCACCGTCAGCGAGCCACGATCCGTGGTGGCAATCGCGATCGGGTTGTCGGCACTGGCCTGGGTCACGTCCACGCCACCCACGGTTACCCCGGCAATGCCGGCTTCCGCACTCACGGTCACCGTACCGGTCACCGTTGCACCGCTGTCTTCCACCACGCTGTTGTCCGCGCTGCTCGCGGTACCGTCGCTGTCCTCCGGAGTCACCACCGGCGGTGCATCGGTCTGGCCGGTGATGGTGATCGTCAGCGTCGCTTCACTGGTGTCGCCATCGGCATCGGTCACGGTGTAGACCAGACTCTCGGTCAGCGTCTCACCGTCATCCAGCGCCTGCACGGCCGCCAGTGAGTTGTCCAGCTCGTACGACCAGGTGCCGTCACCGTTGTCGGTGAAGGTACCGAACTGTGCCGCCGCCGGATCATTGAAGGCCACCTCTTCGGCATCGGCACTGTGCGTGTCGTTGTCCGTCACGTTGCCGGTCACCGTGGTGCTGTCTTCGGCGATGCTGGCCGCGTCGTCCTCGGCCGTCGGTTCGGTATCCAGCGTCTCCACCGTCAAGGTGCCGCTGGTGCTCTCGCCGGCCACGTCGGTCACGGTGACGTCGAAGCTGTCGAGCTGCTCCTCGCGGTGATCCTCGGCATCACTGTCTTCGGTGTAGCTGTAGCGGATCACGCCGGTGGCCGCGTCGTAATCGGTCACCGTCAGCGAGCCGCGATCGGTGGTGGCGATCGCGATCGGGTTGTCGGCACTCGCCGAGGTGACGTCCACCCCGCCCACGCTCACCGCGGCAATGCCGGCCTCGGCACTCACCGTCAGCGTGCCGGTCACCGTTTCGCCGCTGCCTTCGGTCACGCTGTTGTCGGCGTCACTCGCCGTACCGTCGGCGTCCTCCGGGGTCACCACCGGCGGTGCATCGGTCTGGCCGGTGATGGTGATCGTCAGCGTCGCTTCACTGGTGTCGCCATCGGCATCGGTCACGGTGTAGACCAGACTCTCGGTCAGCGTCTCACCGTCATCCAGCGCCTGCACGGCCGGCAGTGAGTTGTCGAGTTCGTACGACCAGCTGCCATCACCGTTGTCGGTGAAGCTGCCGTACTGTGCCGCGGTGGGGTCATTGAAGGCCACACGGCCGAGGCCATCGGCACTCTGGGTGTCGTTGGTCAATACGGTTCCCGTCACCGGGTCGACCGCATCCTCCTCGACGCTTGCACTGTCGTCGGCAGCGGTTGGTTCGGTGTCCAGCGTCTCCACCGTCAAGGTGCCGCTGGTGCTCTCGCCGGCCACGTCGGTCACGGTGACGTCGAAGCTGTCGACCTGCTCCTCGCGGTGATCTTCCGCATCGCTGTCTTCGGTGTAGCTGTAGCTGATCACGCCGGTGGCCGCGTCATAATCGGTCACCGTCAGCGAGCCACGATCCGTGGTGGCAATCGCGATCGGGTTGTCGGCACTGGCCTGGGTCACGTCCACCCCACCCACGGTTACCGCGGCAATGCCGGCCTCGGCACTCACCGTCAGCGTGCCGGTCACCGTCTCGCCGCTGCCTTCGGTCACGCTGTTGTCGGCATCACTCGCCGTACCGTCGGCGTCCTCCGGGGTCACCACCGGCGGTGCGTCGGTCTGGCCGGTGATGGTGATCGTCAGCGTCGCTTCACTCGCGTCACCATCGGCGTCGGTCAGGGTATAGACCAGGCTCTCGGTCAGCGTGTCGCCGTCATCCAGCGCCTGTACCGCTGCGAGGCTGTTGTCGAGTTCGTACGACCAGGTCCCATCACCATTGTCGGTGAAGCTGCCGTACTGTGCCGCCGTCGGGTCATTGAAGGCCACACGGCCGAGGCCGTCGGCACTCTGGGTGTCGTTGGTCAATACGGTTCCCGTCACCGGGTCGACCGCATCCTCCTCGACGCTTGCACTGTCGTCGGCAGCGCTCGGTTCGGTATCCAGCGTCTCCACCGTCAAGGTGCCGCTGGTGCTCTCGCCGGCCACGTCGGTCACGGTGACGTCGAAGCTGTCGACCTGCTCCTCGCGGTGATCCTCGGCATCACTGTCTTCGGTGTAGCGGTAGCGGATCACGCCAGTGGCCGCGTCGTAGTCGGTCACCGTCAGCGAGCCACGATCGGTGGTGGCGATCGCGATCGGGTTGTCGGCGCTCGCCGAGGTCACGTCCACGCCGCCCACGCTCACCGCGGCAATGCCGGCCTCGGCACTCACCGTCAGCGTGCCGGTCACCGTCTCGCCGCTGCCTTCGGTCACGCTGTTGTCGGCGTCACTCGCCGTACCGTCGGCGTCCTCCGGGGTCACCACCGGCGGCGCGTCGGTCTGGCCGGTGATGGTGATCGTCAGCGTCGCTTCACTCGCGTCACCATCGGCGTCGGTCAGGGTATAGACCAGGCTCTCGGTCAGCGTCTCGCCGTCATCCAGCGCCTGTACCGCTGCGAGGCTGTTGTCGAGTTCGTACGACCAGCTGCCATCACCATTGTCGGTGAAGGTACCGTACTGTGCCGCCGTCGGGTCATTGAAGGCCACACGGCCGAGGCCGTCGGCACTCTGGGTGTCGTTGGTCAGCACATCGCCGGTCAGGGCGGTGCTGGTGTCTTCGGCCAGTTCGGCGCTGTCGTCGGCAGCGCTCGGTTCGGTATCCAGCGTCTCCACCGTCAAGGTGCCGCTGGTGCTCTCGCCGGCGACGTCGGTCACGGTGACGTCGAAGCTGTCGAGCTGTGCGGCATCGTCAGTGTGGTCTTCGGCGTCGCTGTCTTCGGTGTATACGTAACGGATCACGCCGCTGGCCGCGTCGTAGTCGGTCACCGTCAGCGAGCCACGATCGGTGGTGGCAATCGCGATCGGGTTGTCGGCACTCGCCGAGGTCACGTCCACGCCGCCCACGCTCACCGCGGCAATGCCGGCCTCGGCACTCACCGTCAGCGTGCCGGTCACCGTCTCGCCGCTACCTTCGGTCACGCTGTTGTCGGCGTCACTCGCCGTACCGTCGGCGTCCTCCGGGGTCACCACCGGCGGCGCGTCGGTCTGGCCGGTGATGGTGATCGTCAGCGTCGCTTCACTCGCGTCACCATCGGCGTCGGTCAGGGTATAGACCAGGCTCTCGGTCAGCGTCTCGCCGTCATCCAGCGCCTGTACCGCTGCGAGGCTGTTGTCGAGTTCGTACGACCAGGTCCCATCACCGTGGTCGGTGAAGCTGCCGTACTGTGCCGCCGTCGGGTCATTGAAGGCCACGCTGCCGAGGCCGTCGGCACTCTGGGTGTCGTTGGTCAGCACATCCCCGCTCAGGGCGGTGCTGGTGTCTTCGGCCAGTTCGGCGCTGTCGTCGGCTGCGCTCGGTTCGGTATCCAGCGTCTCCACCGTCAAGGTGCCGCTGGTGCTCTCGCCGGCGACGTCGGTCACGGTGACGTCGAAGCTGTCGAGCTGTGCGGCATCGTCAGTGTGGTCTTCGGCGTCGCTGTCTTCGGTGTATACGTAACGGATCACGCCGCTGGCCGCGTCGTAGTCGGTCACCGTCAGCGAGCCACGCTCCGTGGTGGCAATCGCGATCGGGTTGTCGGCACTGGCCTGGGTCACGTCCACGCCACCCACGGTTACCGCGGCAATGCCGGCTTCCGCACTCACGGTCACCGTACCGGTCACCGTTGCACCGCTGTCTTCCACCACGCTGTTGTCCGCGCTGCTCGCGGTACCGTCGGCGTCCTCCGGGGTCACCACCGGCGGCGCGTCGGTCTGGCCGGTGATGGTGATCGTCAGCGTCGCTTCACTGGTGTCGCCATCGGCATCGGTCACGGTGTAGACCAGGCTCTCGGTCAGCGTGTCGCCGTCATCCAGCGCCTGTACCGCTGCGAGGCTGTTGTCGAGTTCGTACGACCAGGTCCCATCACCATTGTCGGTGAAGGTACCGTACTGTGCCGCCGTCGGGTCATTGAAGGCCACGCTGCCGAGGCCATCGGCACTCTGGGTGTCGTTGGTCAATACGGTTCCCGTCACCGGGTCGACCGCATCCTCCTCGACGCTTGCACTGTCGTCGGCAGCCGTTGGTTCGGTGTCCAGTGTCTCCACCGTCAGCGTGCCGCTGGTGCTCTCGCCGGCGACGTCGGTCACGGTGACGTCGAAGCTGTCGACCTGCGCGGCATCGTCAGTGTGGTCTTCGGCGTCGCTGTCTTCGGTGTATGCGTAACGGATCACGCCAGTGGCCGCGTCGTAGTCGGTCACCGTCAGGGAGCCGCGATCGGTGGTCGCAATCGCGATCGGGTTGTCGGCACTGGCGGAGGTGACGTCCACCCCGCCCACGCTCACCGCGGCAATGCCGGCCTCGGCACTCACCGTCAGCGTGCCGGTCACCGTCTCGCCGCTACCTTCGGTCACGCTGTTGTCGGCGTCACTCGCCGTACCGTCGGCGTCCTCCGGGGTCACCACCGGCGGCGCGTCGGTCTGGCCGGTGATGGTGATCGTCAGCGTCGCTTCACTCGCGTCACCATCGGCGTCGGTCAGGGTATAGACCAGGCTCTCGGTCAGCGTGTCGCCGTCATCCAGCGCCTGTACCGCTGCGAGGCTGTTGTCGAGTTCGTACGACCAGCTGCCATCACCGTTGTCGGTGAAGCTGCCGTACTGTGCCGCCGTCGGGTCATTGAAGGCCACACGGCCGAGGCCGTCGGCACTCTGGGTGTCGTTGGTCAATACGGTTCCCGTCACCGGGTCGACCGCATCCTCCTCGACGCTTGCGCTGTCGTCGGCAGCCGTTGGTTCGGTGTCCAGCGTCTCCACCGTCAAGGTGCCGGTGGTGCTCTCGCCGGCCACGTCGGTCACGGTGACGTCGAAGCTGTCGACCTGTGCGGCATCGTCAGTGTGGTCTTCGGCGTCGCTGTCTTCGGTGTAGCTGTAGCGGATCACGCCGGTGGCCGCGTCATAATCGGTCACCGTCAGCGAGCCACGATCCGTGGTGGCAATCGCGATCGGGTTGTCGGCACTGGCCTGGGTCACGTCCACGCCACCCACGGTTACCGCGGCAATGCCGGCTTCCGCACCCACGGTCACCGTACCGGTCACCGTTGCACCGCTGTCTTCCACCACGCTGTTGTCGGCGCTGCTCGCGGTACCGTCGCTGTCCTCCGGAGTCACCACCGGCGGCGCGTCGGTCTGGCCGGTGATGGTGATCGTCAGCGTCGCCTCACTCGCGTCACCATCGGCGTCGGTCAGGGTATAGACCAGACTCTCGGTCAGCGTCTCGCCGTCGTCCAGCGCCTGTACCGCTGCGAGGCTGTTGTCGAGTTCGTACGACCAGGTCCCATCACCGTGGTCGGTGAAGCTGCCGTACTGTGCCGCCGTCGGGTCATTGAAGGCCACACGGCCGAGGCCGTCGGCACTCTGGGTGTCGTTGGTCAGCACATCACCGGTCAGGGCGGTGCTGGTGTCTTCGGCGATGCTGGCCGCGTCGTCCTCGGCCGTCGGTTCGGTATCCAGCGTCTCCACCGTCAAGGTGCCGCTGGTGCTCTCGCCGGCGACGTCGGTCACGGTGACGTCGAAGCTGTCGAGCTGTGCGGCATCGTCAGTGTGGTCTTCGGCGTCGCTGTCTTCGGTGTATACGTAACGGATCACGCCGCTGGCCGCGTCGTAGTCGGTCACCGTCAGCGAGCCACGATCGGTGGTGGCAATCGCGATCGGGTTGTCGGCACTCGCCGAGGTCACGTCCACGCCGCCCACGCTCACCGCGGCAATGCCGGCCTCGGCACTCACCGTCAGCGTGCCGGTCACCGTCTCGCCGCTACCTTCGGTCACGCTGTTGTCGGCGTCACTCGCCGTACCGTCGGCGTCCTCCGGGGTCACCACCGGCGGCGCGTCGGTCTGGCCGGTGATGGTGATCGTCAGCGTCGCTTCACTCGCGTCACCATCGGCGTCGGTCAGGGTATAGACCAGGCTCTCGGTCAGCGTCTCGCCGTCATCCAGCGCCTGTACCGCTGCGAGGCTGTTGTCGAGTTCGTACGACCAGCTGCCATCACCGTTGTCGGTGAAGCTGCCGTACTGTGCCGCCGTCGGGTCATTGAAGGCCACACGGCCGAGGCCGTCGGCACTCTGGGTGTCGTTGGTCAATACGGTTCCCGTCACCGGGTCGACCGCATCCTCCTCGACGCTTGCGCTGTCGTCGGCAGCCGTTGGTTCGGTGTCCAGCGTCTCCACCGTCAAGGTGCCGGTGGTGCTCTCGCCGGCCACGTCGGTCACGGTGACGTCGAAGCTGTCGACCTGTGCGGCATCGTCAGTGTGGTCTTCGGCGTCGCTGTCTTCGGTGTAGCTGTAGCGGATCACGCCGGTGGCCGCGTCATAATCGGTCACCGTCAGCGAGCCACGATCCGTGGTGGCAATCGCGATCGGGTTGTCGGCACTGGCCTGGGTCACGTCCACGCCACCCACGGTTACCGCGGCAATGCCGGCTTCCGCACTCACGGTCACCGTACCGGTCACCGTTGCACCGCTGTCTTCCACCACGCTGTTGTCGGCGCTGCTCGCGGTACCGTCGCTGTCCTCCGGAGTCACCACCGGCGGCGCGTCGGTCTGGCCGGTGATGGTGATCGTCAGCGTCGCTTCACTCGCGTCACCATCGGCGTCGGTCAGGGTATAGACCAGGCTCTCGGTCAGCGTGTCGCCGTCATCCAGCGCCTGTACCGCTGCGAGGCTGTTGTCGAGTTCGTACGACCAGGTCCCATCACCATTGTCGGTGAAGGTACCGTACTGTGCCGCCGTCGGGTCATTGAAGGCCACGCTGCCGAGGCCATCGGCACTCTGGGTGTCGTTGGTCAATACGGTTCCCGTCACCGGGTCGACCGCATCCTCCTCGACGCTTGCACTGTCGTCGGCAGCCGTTGGTTCGGTGTCCAGTGTCTCCACCGTCAGCGTGCCGCTGGTGCTCTCGCCGGCGACGTCGGTCACGGTGACGTCGAAGCTGTCGACCTGCGCGGCATCGTCAGTGTGGTCTTCGGCGTCGCTGTCTTCGGTGTATGCGTAACGGATCACGCCAGTGGCCGCGTCGTAGTCGGTCACCGTCAGGGAGCCGCGATCGGTGGTCGCAATCGCGATCGGGTTGTCGGCACTGGCGGAGGTGACGTCCACCCCGCCCACGCTCACCGCGGCAATGCCGGCCTCGGCACTCACCGTCAGCGTGCCGGTCACCGTCTCGCCGCTACCTTCGGTCACGCTGTTGTCGGCGTCACTCGCCGTACCGTCGGCGTCCTCCGGGGTCACCACCGGCGGCGCGTCGGTCTGGCCGGTGATGGTGATCGTCAGCGTCGCTTCACTCGCGTCACCATCGGCGTCGGTCAGGGTATAGACCAGGCTCTCGGTCAGCGTGTCGCCGTCATCCAGCGCCTGTACCGCTGCGAGGCTGTTGTCGAGTTCGTACGACCAGCTGCCATCACCGTTGTCGGTGAAGCTGCCGTACTGTGCCGCCGTCGGGTCATTGAAGGCCACACGGCCGAGGCCGTCGGCACTCTGGGTGTCGTTGGTCAATACGGTTCCCGTCACCGGGTCGACCGCATCCTCCTCGACGCTTGCGCTGTCGTCGGCAGCCGTTGGTTCGGTGTCCAGCGTCTCCACCGTCAAGGTGCCGGTGGTGCTCTCGCCGGCCACGTCAGTCACGGTGACGTCGAAGCTGTCGAGCTGCTCCTCGCGGTGATCCTCGGCATCACTGTCTTCGGTATAGCTGTAGCGGATCACGCCGGTGGCCGCGTCGTAATCGGTCACCGTCAATGAGCCGCGCTCCGTGGTCGCGATCGCGATCGGGTTGTCGGCACTCGCCGAGGTCACGTCCACCCCGCCCACGCTCACCGCGGCAATGCCGGCCTCGGCACTCACCGTCAGTGTGCCGGTCACCGTCTCGCCGCTACCTTCGGTCACGCTGTTGTCGGCGTCACTCGCCGTACCGTCGGCGTCCTCCGGGGTCACCACCGGCGGCGCGTCGGTCTGGCCGGTGATGGTGATCGTCAGCGTCGCCTCACTCGCGTCACCATCGGCGTCGGTCAGGGTATAGACCAGACTCTCGGTCAGCGTCTCGCCGTCGTCCAGCGCCTGTACCGCTGCGAGGCTGTTGTCGAGTTCGTACGACCAGCTGCCATCACCATTGTCGGTGAAGGTACCGTACTGTGCCGCCGTCGGGTCATTGAAGGCCACGCTGCCGAGGCCATCGGCACTCTGGGTGTCGTTGGTCAGCACATCGCCGGTCAGGGCGGTGCTGGTGTCTTCGGCCAGTTCGGCGCTGTCGTCGGCAGCGCTCGGTTCGGTGTCCAGTGTCTCCACCGTCAGCGTGCCGCTGGTGCTCTCGCCGGCGACGTCGGTCACGGTGACGTCGAAGCTGTCGAGCTGCTCCTCGCGGTGATCCTCGGCATCACTGTCTTCGGTATAGCTGTAGCGGATCACGCCAGTGGCCGCGTCGTAGTCGGTCACCGTCAGTGAGCCACGATCGGTGGTGGCAACCGCGATCGGGTTGTCGGCGCTGGCGGAGGTCACGTCCACGCCGCCCACGCTCACCGCGGCAATGCCGGCCTCGGCACTCACCGTCAGCGTGCCGGTCACCGTCTCGCCGGAGCCTTCGGTCACGCTGTTGTCGGCATCACTCGCCGTGCCATCAGCGTCCTCCGGGGTCACCACCGGCGGCGCGTCGGTCTGGCCGGTGATGGTGATCGTCAGCGTCGCCTCACTCGCGTCACCATCGGCGTCGGTCAGGGTATAGACCAGGCTCTCGGTCAGCGTCTCGCCGTCATCCAGCGCCTGTACCGCTGCGAGGCTGTTGTCGAGTTCGTACGACCAGGTCCCATCACCGTGGTCGGTGAAGCTGCCGTACTGTGCCGCCGTCGGGTCATTGAAGGCCACGCTGCCGAGGCCGTCGGCACTCTGGGTGTCGTTGGTCAGCACATCCCCGCTCAGGGCGGTGCTGGTGTCTTCGGCCAGTTCGGCGCTGTCGTCGGCAGCGCTCGGTTCGGTATCCAGCGTCTCCACCGTCAAGGTGCCGCTGGTGCTCTCGCCGGCCACGTCGGTCACGGTGACGTCGAAGCTGTCGACCTGTGCGGCATCGTCAGTGTGGTCTTCGGCATCACTGTCTTCGGTGTAGCTGTAGCGGATCACGCCCGTGGCCGCGTCGTAGTCGGTCACCGTCAGCGAGCCACGCTCCGTGGTGGCAATCGCGATCGGGTTGTCGGCACTGGCGGAGGTCACGTCCACGCCGCCCACGCTCACCGCGGCAATGCCGGCCTCGGCACTCACCGTCAATGTGCCGGTCACCGTCTCGCCGCTGCCTTCGGTCACGCTGTTGTCGGCGTCACTCGCCGTGCCATCAGCATCCTCTGGGGTCACCACCGGCGGTGCATCGCTCTGGCCGGTAATGGTGATCGTCAGCGTCGCCTCACTCGCATCACCATCGGCGTCGGTCAGGGTGTAGACCAGCGTCTCGGTCAGCGTCTCGCCGTCATCCAGCGCCTGCACGGCCGGCAACTCGTTGTTCAACGCATACGTCCAGGTCCCATCACCGTTGTCGGTGAAGGTACCGTACTGCGTCGCCGTCGGGTCATTGAAGGCCACACGGCCGAGGCCGTCGGCACTCTGGGTGTCGTTGGTCAATACGGTTCCCGTCACCGGGTCGACCGCATCCTCCTCGACGCTTGCGCTGTCGTCGGCAGCCGTTGGTTCGGTGTCCAGCGTCTCCACCGTCAAGGTGCCGGTGGTGCTCTCGCCGGCGACGTCGGTCACGGTGACGTCGAAGCTGTCGACCTGTGCGGCATCGTCAGTGTGGTCTTCGGCATCACTGTCTTCGGTGTATGCGTAACGGATCACGCCGGTGGCCGCGTCGTAGTCGGTCACCGTCAATGAGCCACGCTCCGTGGTGGCGATCGCGATCGGGTTGTCGGCACTCGCCGAGGTGACGTCCACGCCGCCCACGCTCACCGCGGCAATGCCGGCCTCGGCACTCACCGTCAGCGTGCCGGTCACCGTTTCGCCACTGCCTTCGGTCACGCTGTTGTCGGCATCACTCGCCGTGCCGTCGGCGTCCTCCGGGGTCACCACCGGCGGCGCGTCGGTCTGGCCGGTGATGGTGATCGTCAGCGTCGCCTCACTCGCGTCACCATCGGCGTCGGTCAGGGTATAGACCAGGCTCTCGGTCAGCGTGTCGCCGTCATCCAGCGCCTGTACCGCTGCGAGGCTGTTGTCGAGTTCGTACGACCAAGTCCCATCACCATTGTCGGTGAAGCTGCCGTACTGTGCCGCCGTCGGATCATTGAAGGCCACACGGCCGAGGCCATCGGCACTCTGGGTGTCGTTGGTCAATACGGTTCCCGTCACCGGGTCGACCGCATCCTCCTCGACGCTTGCACTGTCGTCGGCAGCCGTTGGTTCGGTGTCCAGCGTCTCCACCGTCAAGGTGCCGCTGGTGCTCTCGCCGGCCACGTCGGTCACGGTGACGTCGAAGCTGTCGACCTGTGCGGCATCGTCAGTGTGGTCTTCGGCGTCGCTGTCTTCGGTGTAGCTGTAGCGGATCACGCCAGTGGCCGCGTCGTAGTCGGTCACCGTCAGCGAGCCACGCTCGGTGGTGGCAATCGCGATCGGGTTGTCGGCGCTGGCGGAGGTCACGTCCACGCCGCCCACGGTTACCGCGGCAATGCCGGCCTCGGCACTCACCGTCAGCGTGCCGGTCACCGTCTCGCCGCTGCCTTCGGTCACGCTGTTGTCGGCGTCACTCGCCGTGCCATCAGCATCCTCTGGGGTCACCACCGGCGGTGCATCGCTCTGGCCGGTAATGGTGATCGTCAGCGTCGCCTCACTCGCGTCACCATCGGCGTCGGTCAGGGTATAGACCAGGCTCTCGGTCAGCGTCTCGCCGTCGTCCAGCGCCTGCACGGCCGGCAGTGAGTTGTCCAACGCATACGACCAGCTGCCATCACCGTTGTCGGTGAAGCTGCCGTACTGTGCCGCCGTCGGGTCATTGAAGGCCACGCTGCCGAGGCCGTCGGCACTCTGGGTGTCGTTGGTCAGCACATCCCCGCTCAGGGCGGTGCTGGTGTCTTCGGCGATGCTGGCCGCGTCGTCCTCGGCCGTCGGTTCGGTATCCAGCGTCTCCACCGTCAGTGTGCCGGTGGTGCTCTCGCCGGCCACGTCGGTCACGGTGACGTCGAAGCTGTCGACCTGTGCGGCATCGTCAGTGTGGTCTTCGGCGTCGCTGTCTTCGGTGTAGCTGTAGCGGATCACGCCGGTGGCCGCGTCATAATCGGTCACCGTCAGCGAGCCACGATCCGTGGTGGCAATCGCGATCGGGTTGTCGGCACTGGCCTGGGTCACGTCCACGCCACCCACGGTTACCGCGGCAATGCCGGCCTCGGCACTCACCGTCAGCGTGCCGGTCACCGTTTCGCCGCTGCCTTCGGTCACGCTGTTGTCGGCGTCACTCGCCGTACCGTCGGCGTCCTCCGGGGTCACCACCGGCGGTGCATCGGTCTGGCCGGTGATGGTGATCGTCAGCGTCGCTTCACTGGTGTCGCCATCGGCGTCGGTCACGGTGTAGACCAGACTCTCGGTCAGCGTCTCGCCGTCATCCAGCGCCTGCACGGCCGCCAGTGAGTTGTCCAGCTCGTACGACCAGGTGCCGTCACCGTTGTCGGTGAAGGTACCGAACTGTGCCGCCGTCGGATCATTGAAGGCCACCTCTTCGGCATCGGCACTGTGCGTGTCGTTGTCCGCCACGTTGCCGGTCACCGCCGTGGTGCTGTCTTCGGCGATGCTGGCCGTGTCGTCTTCGGCCGTCGGCTCGGTATCCAGCGTCTCCACCGTCAGTGTGCCGCTGGTGCTCTCACCGGCCACGTCGGTCACGGTGACGTCGAAGCTGTCGACCTGCGCCGTCTGGTGATCTTCCGCATCGCTGTCTTCGGTGTAGCTGTAGCTGATCACGCCGGTGGCCGCGTCATAATCGGTCACCGTCAGCGAGCCACGATCCGTGGTGGCAATCGCGATCGGGTTGTCGGCACTGGCCTGGGTCACGTCCACGCCACCCACGGTTACCGCGGCAATGCCGGCCTCGGCACTCACCGTCAGCGTGCCGGTCACCGTTTCGCCGCTGCCTTCGGTCACGCTGTTGTCGGCGTCACTCGCCGTACCGTCGGCGTCCTCCGGGGTCACCACCGGCGGTGCATCGGTCTGGCCGGTGATGGTGATCGTCAGCGTCGCTTCACTGGTGTCGCCATCGGCGTCGGTCACGGTGTAGACCAGACTCTCGGTCAGCGTCTCGCCGTCATCCAGCGCCTGCACGGCCGCCAGTGAGTTGTCCAGCTCGTACGACCAGGTGCCGTCACCGTTGTCGGTGAAGGTACCGAACTGTGCCGCCGTCGGATCATTGAAGGCCACCTCTTCGGCATCGGCACTGTGCGTGTCGTTGTCCGCCACGTTGCCGGTCACCGCCGTGGTGCTGTCTTCGGCGATGCTGGCCGTGTCGTCTTCGGCCGTCGGCTCGGTATCCAGCGTCTCCACCGTCAGTGTGCCGCTGGTGCTCTCACCGGCCACGTCGGTCACGGTGACGTCGAAGCTGTCGACCTGCGCCGTCTGGTGATCTTCCGCATCGCTGTCTTCGGTGTAGCTGTAGCTGATCACGCCGGTGGCCGCGTCATAATCGGTCACCGTCAGCGAGCCACGATCCGTGGTGGCAATCGCGATCGGGTTGTCGGCGCTGGCGGAGGTCACGTCCACGCCGCCCACGCTCACCGCGGCAATGCCGGCCTCGGCACTCACCGTCAGCGTGCCGGTCACCGTTTCGCCGCTGCCTTCGGTCACGCTGTTGTCGGCATCACTCGCCGTGCCGTCGGCGTCCTCCGGGGTCACCACCGGCGGCGCATCGCTCTGGCCGGTAATGGTGATCGTCAGCGTCGCCTCACTCGCGTCACCATCGGCATCGGTCAGGGTATAGACCAGGCTCTCGGTCAGCGTCTCGCCGTCATCCAGCGCCTGTACCGCTGCGAGGCTGTTGTCGAGTTCGTACGACCAGGTCCCATCACCGTTGTCGGTGAAGCTGCCGTACTGTGCCGCCGTCGGGTCATTGAAGGCCACGCTGCCGAGGCCATCGGCACTCTGGGTGTCGTTGGTCAGCACATCCCCGCTCAGGGCGGTGCTGGTGTCTTCGGCCAGTTCGGCGCTGTCGTCGGCAGCGCTCGGTTCGGTATCCAGCGTCTCCACCGTCAAGGTGCCGCTGGTGCTCTCGCCGGCCACGTCGGTCACGGTGACGTCGAAGCTGTCGAGCTGCTCCTCGCGGTGATCTTCCGCATCGCTGTCTTCGGTGTATGCGTAACGGATCACGCCCGTGGCCGCGTCATAATCGGTCACCGTCAGCGAGCCACGCTCGGTCGTGGCAATCGCGATCGGGTTGTCGGCACTGGCGGAGGTCACGTCCACACCGCCCACGCTCACCGCGGCAATGCCGGCCTCGGCACTCACCGTCAGCGTGCCGGTCACCGTCTCGCCGGAGCCTTCGGTCACGCTGTTGTCGGCATCACTCGCCGTGCCGTCGGCGTCCTCTGGGGTCACCACCGGCGGTGCATCGCTCTGGCCGGTGATGGTGATCGTCAGCGTCGCCTCACTCGCGTCACCATCGGCGTCGGTCAGGGTATAGACCAGCGTCTCGGTCAGCGTCTCGCCGTCATCCAGTGCCTGTACCGCTGCGAGGCTGTTGTCGAGTTCGTACGACCAGGTCCCGTCACCATTGTCGGTGAAGCTGCCGTACTGTGTCGCCGTCGGGTCATTGAAGGCCACGCTGCCGAGGCCGTCGGCACTCTGGGTGTCGTTGGTCAATACGGTTCCCGTCACCGGGTCGACCGCATCCTCCTCGACGCTTGCGCTGTCGTCGGCAGCCGTTGGTTCGGTGTCCAGCGTCTCCACCGTCAAGGTGCCGGTGGTGCTCTCGCCGGCGACGTCGGTCACGGTGACGTCGAAGCTGTCGAGCTGTGCGGCATCGTCAGTGTGGTCTTCGGCATCACTGTCTTCGGTGTATGCGTAACGGATCACGCCGGTGGCCGCGTCGTAGTCGGTCACCGTCAATGAGCCACGCTCCGTGGTGGCGATCGCGATCGGGTTGTCGGCACTCGCCGAGGTCACATCCACGCCGCCCACGCTCACCGCGGCAATGCCGGCTTCCGCACTCACGGTCACCGTACCGGTCACCGTTGCACCGCTGTCTTCCACCACGCTGTTGTCCGCGCTGCTCGCGGTACCGTCGCTGTCCTCCGGAGTCACCACCGGCGGCGCATCGGTCTGGCCGGTGATGGTGATCGTCAGCGTCGCTTCACTGGTGTCGCCATCGGCATCGGTCACGGTGTAGACCAGACTCTCGGTCAGCGTCTCACCGTCATCCAGCGCCTGCACGGCCGGCAGTGAGTTGTCGAGTTCGTACGACCAGCTGCCATCACCGTTGTCGGTGAAGGTACCGTACTGCGTCGCCGTCGGGTCATTGAAGGCCACGCTGCCGAGGCCGTCGGCACTCTGGGTGTCGTTGGCCAGCACATCGCCGGTCAGGGCGGTGCTGGTGTCTTCGGCCAGTTCGGCGCTGTCGTCGGCAGCGCTCGGTTCGGTATCCAGCGTCTCCACCGTCAAGGTGCCGCTGGTGCTCTCGCCGGCCACGTCGGTCACGGTGACGTCGAAGCTGTCGACCTGTGCGGCATCGTCAGTGTGGTCTTCGGCGTCGCTGTCTTCGGTGTAGCTGTAGCGGATCACGCCCGTGGCCGCGTCGTAGTCGGTCACCGTCAGCGAGCCACGCTCCGTGGTGGCAATCGCGATCGGGTTGTCGGCACTGGCGGAGGTCACGTCCACGCCGCCCACGCTCACCGCGGCAATGCCGGCTTCCGCACTCACGGTCACCGTACCGGTCACCGTTGCACCGCTGTCTTCCACCACGCTATTGTCGGCGCTGCTCGCGGTACCGTCGCTGTCCTCCGGAGTCACCACCGGCGGTGCATCGGTCTGGCCGGTGATGGTGATCGTCAGCGTCGCTTCACTGGTGTCGCCATCGGCATCGGTCACGGTGTAGACCAGACTCTCGGTCAGCGTCTCACCGTCATCCAGCGCCTGCACGGCCGCCAGTGAGTTGTCCAGCTCGTACGACCAGGTGCCGTCACCGTTGTCGGTGAAGGTACCGAACTGTGCCGCCGCCGGATCATTGAAGGCCACCTCTTCGGCATCGGCACTGTGCGTGTCGTTGTCCGTCACGTTGCCGGTCACCGTGGTGCTGTCTTCGGCGATGCTGGCCGTGTCGTCCTCGGCCGTCGGCACATCGTCCAGAACGTCAATACCCAGCTTCGCGGTGGCGGTGTCGCCATCGGAGTCGGTGACTTCCAGGTTGAAGATGTCACGCACATGGTCGGCGGCGGTACCGCCACCATCGACGTGCTCGTCGGTGCTGCCGTTGAGCGTGTAGCTCCAGCTGTAGACGCCATCCGTCTCGGTCACGGTCAACGTACCGAGGTCGGTGGTGACCGTGATGCCGTCACTACCGGCATTGGTCACATCGGTGCCGTTGACGGTCAGGGCCTGCAGGTCGTCGCCGCGGGTCTCGATATTGAACACGCCCGAGGTGGTCTCGCTGTCGGCGTCCGCATCGCTGCCACCACTCAGGCCCGCCTCGTCGACGGTATACAGCGCGTCGCCTGCAGCCGGATCGATATCGTCGTTCGGATCATCGGGATCACCCGGATCAGGACCATCCGGTACGCCGGGTTCCTCCGGCGGTACCACGATCTCCGGCGTGGAGTCGGCATCCACCGTCACCGTCAGCGTGGCATCGCTGGTATCACCATCGGCGTCGGTGATGGTGTAGTCGATCAGGGCATCGCCTTCAAAGCCCGGCGCCGGGGTGAAGGTTACCGTGCCATCGGCATTGAACGTCAGGTCGCCATCATCAGTGTTCTGCAGCGCGGCATGCGTCAGGGTCGCGCCATCGGCGCCCTGGGTATCGCTGGTGCCATCGCTGTTGGTCAGCACGTTGTAGCTGACCGCCTCGTCCTCGCCAGTGGTGGTCGTGTCGTCCACCGCGGTCGGCACATCGTCCTGAACGTCGATGCCCAGCTTCGCGGTGGCGGTGTCGCCATCGGAGTCGGTGACTTCCAGGTTGAAGATGTCACGCACGTTGTCGGCATCGGTGCTGTCGACTGTGCTGTGCTCGTCGGTGCTGCCGTCGAGCGTATAGCTCCAGCTGTAGACGCCATCCGTCTCGGTCACGGTCAACGTACCGAGGTCGGTGGTGACCGTGATGCCGTCACTACCGGCATTGGTCACATCGGTGCCGTTGACGGTCAGGGCCTGCAGGTCGTCGCCGCGGGTGCCGATATTGAACACCCCCGAGGTGGTCTCGCTGTCGGCGGCCGCATCGCTGCCACCGCTCAGGCCCGCCTCATCGACGGTATACAGCGCATCGCCTGCGGCCGGATCGATGTCGTCGTTCGGGTCATCGGGATCACCCGGATCAGGACCATCCGGCACACCGGGGTCTTCCGGCGGCACGACGATCTCCGGCGTGGAATCAGGTGCGACGGTGACCGTCAGCGTGGCATCGCTGGTATCGCCATCGGCATCGGTGATGGTGTAGTCGATCAGTGCATCGCCTTCAAAGCCCGGTGCCGGGGTGAAGGTTACCGTGCCATCGGCCTCGAAGGTCAGCGTGCCCTGGCTGTCGTCGACCAGGCTCGCGGCAGTCAGGATCGCGCCATCGGCGCCCTGGGTATCGCTGGTGCCATCGCTGTTGGTCAGCACGTTGTAGCTGACCGCCTCGTCCTCGCTGGTGGTGGTCGTGTCGTCCACCGCCGTCGGCACGTCGTCCTGAACGTCGATGCCCAGCTTCGCGGTGGCGGTGTCGCCATCGGAGTCGGTGACTTCCAGGTTGAAGATGTCACGCACGTTGTCGGCATCGGTGCTGTCGACCGTGCTGTGATCGGTGGTGTTGTCGCTGAGTGTGTAGCTCCAGCTGTAGACGCCATCCGTCTCGGTCACGGTCAACGTACCGAGGTCGGTGGTGACCGTGATGCCGTCACTACCGGCATTGGTCACATCGGTGCCGTTGACGGTCAGGGCCTGCAGGTCGTCGCCGCGGGTCTCGATATTGAACACGCCCGAGGTGGTCTCGCTGTCGGCATCCGCATCGCTGCCACCGCTCAGGCCCGCCTCGTCGACGCTGTACAGTGCATCGCCTGCGGTCAGATCGATGTCGTCGTTCGGGTCATCGGGATCACCCGGGTCGGGACCATCCGGCACACCGGGTTCCTCCGGCGGCACCACAATCTCCGGCGTGGAGTCGGCATCCACCGTCACCGTCAACGTCGCGGTGCTGGTATCACCATCGGCGTCGGTGATGGTGTAGTCGATCAGGGCATCGCCTTCGAAGCCCGGCGCCGGGGTAAAGGTCACCGTGCCATCGGCCTCGAAGGTCAGCGTGCCCTGGCTGTCGTCGACCAGGCTCGCGGCAGTCAGGATCGCGCCATCGGCGCCCTGGGTATCACTGGTGCCATCGCTGTTGGTCAGCACGTTGTAGCTGACCGACTTGTCTTCGCCGGTAGTGGTCGTGTCGTCCACCGCGGTCGGCACATCATCCTGAACGTCGATGCCCAGCTTCGCGGTGGCGGTGTCGCCATCGGAGTCGGTGACTTCCAGGTTGAAGATGTCACGCACATGGTCGGCGGCGGTGCCGCCACCATCGACGTGCTCGTCGGTGCTGCCGTTGAGCGTATAGCTCCAGCTGTAGACGCCATCCGTCTCGGTCACGGTCAGCGTGCCGAGGTCGGTGGTGATCGTGATGCCGGCACTACCGGCATTGGTCACATCGGTGCCATTGACGGTCAGACTCTGCAGGCTGTCGCCGCGGGTGTCGATATTGAACACCCCCGAGGTGGTCTCGCTGTCGGCATCCGCATCGCTGCCACCGCTCAGGCCCGCCTCGTCGACGCTGTACAGTGCATCGCCTGCGGTCGGATCGATGTCGTCGTTCGGGTCATCGGGATCGCCCGGATCTGGACCATCCGGCACACCGGGCTCCTCCGGCGGTACCACGATCTCCGGCGTGGAGTCGGCATCCACCGTCACCGTCAGGGTGGCATCGCTGGTATCGCCATCGGCATCGGTGATGGTGTAGTTGATCAGTGCATCGTCTTCGAAGCCCGGCGCCGGGGTGAAGGTTACCGTGCCATCGGCATTGAACGTCAGATCGCCATCATCAGCGTTCTGCAGCGCGGCATGCGTCAGGATCGCGCCATCGGCGCCCTGGGTATCGCTGGTGCCATCGCTGTTGGTCAGCACATTGTAGCTGACCGCCTTGTCCTCGCCGGTGGTGGTCGTGTCATCCACCGCCGTCGGCACGTCATCCTGAATATCAATACCCAGCTTCGCGGTGGCGGTGTCGCCATCGGAGTCGGTGACTTCCAGGTTGAAGATGTCACGCACGTGATCGGCGGCGGTGCCGCCACCATCGACGTGCTCGTCAGTGCTGCCGTCGAGCGTATAGCTCCAGCTGTAGACACCGCCGTTTTCGGTGACGGTCAGCGTGCCGTACTCGCCCGCGATCTCGATGCTGTCGGGCGCACTGTCGGCGCTGAGCAGCGCGGTCACATTGGTGCCGTTGACCGTCAGCTGCTGCAGCTCATCGCCGAAGGTGTCGATATTGAACACGCCCGAGGTCGTCGCACTGCCGTCGCCGGCACGGCTGCCGTCGGCCAGCCCGGCTTCCTCGACGCTGTACAACGCATCCCCTGCGCTCGGATCGATGTCGTCGTTCGGGTCATCGGGGTCGCCCGGATCAGGACCATCCGGCACACCGGGCTCCTCCGGCGGTACCACGATCTCAGGCGTGGAGTCTTCCGCCACCGTTACCGTCAGCGTCGCGGTGCTGGTATCGCCATCGGCGTCGGTGATGGTGTAGTCGATCAGCACATCGCCCTCGACGCCTGCGGTCGGGGTAAAGATCACCGTGCCGTCGGCCTCGAAGGTCAGCGTGCCTAGGCTGTCGTCGGCCAGGCTCGCGGCAGTCAGGGTCGCGCCATCCGCGCCCTGGGTATCGCTGGTGCCGTCGCTGTTGGTCAGCACGTTGTAGCTGACCGCCTCATCCTCGCCGGTGGTGGTTGTGTCATCCACCGCGGTCGGCACATCGTCTTGGATATCGATACCCAGCTTCGCCGTCGCCGTGTCACCGTCGCTGTCGGTGACTTCCAGGTTGAAGATGTCGCGCACATGATCGGCGGCAGTGCCGCCACCAGCGACGTGCTCGTCGGTGCTGCCGTCGAGCGTATAGCTCCAGCTGTAGACGCCATCCGTCTCGGTCACGGTCAGCGTGCCGAGGTCTGTGGTGATCGTGATACCGGCACTACCGGCATTGGTCACATCGTTGCCATTGACGGTCAGGCTCTGCAGGCTGTCGCCACGGGTGTCGATATTGAACACGCCCGAGGTGGTCTCGCTGTCAGCGGCCGCATCGCTGCCACCGCTGAGGCCCGCCTCATCGACGCTGTAAAGCGCATCGCCCGCAGACGGGTTGATGTCGTCGTTCGGATCATCGGGATCGCCCGGATCAGGACCATCCGGCACACCGGGTTCCTCCGGCGGTACCACGATCTCAGGCGTGGAGTCTTCCGCCACCGTCACCGTCAACGTCGCATCGCTGGTATCACCATCGGCGTCGGTGATGGTGTAGTCGATCAGTGCATCGCCTTCGAAGCCCGGCGCCGGGGTGAAAGTGACCGTGCCATCATCGTTGAGCACCACTTCGCCCTGGCTCGGATCTCGCAGGCTGACAGTGGTTACTTCAGCACCATCCGCCCCTTCAATGTCATTACCAATGACATCAACCGTTACGGGGGTCTCCTCGTCCGTCTCGGAAGCATCATCAATGGCCGTAGGAACGTCATCCTGGATTTCCAGCGTCAGCTTCGATCGAGCACTATCGCCATCGCTGTCAGTCACCTCGACTCGGAAGGTGTCACGTACATTGTCGTCGTTCGTGCCCGGGCTGGAGTGCTCATCGCTCGGAGTCGTCAGTTCGTACTCCCAGTGATAATCACCGTTGTCGTCTACGGTCACCGTCAAGGTGCCTTTATCAGTAGTGACAACTCCACCATCGGTGACATCGACACCATTGACTACCAGCGAACCTACACCATCATCACCAGTGTCAATGTCGAAAGTACCTGTCGCGCGTTCACTGCCGGAACCAGAATCACTACCGCCGCTCAGGCCTGACTCACTGACGGTATACACGCCATCTCTGGCATCCGGATCATTAGGGTCTACAGGTGGAACAACAATTTCCGGCGTGGAATCAGGTGCGACGGTGACCGTCAGCGTGGCATCGCTGGTATCACCATCGGCGTCGGTGATGGTGTAATCGATCAGAGCATTACCTTCGAAACCGGGCGCTGGAGTGAAGGTGACGGTGCCATCTTCGTTGAGTACCACGCTGCCCTGACTCGGATCACGCGGGCTGGCAGCAGTTACCTCGGCACCATCCGCCCCTTCAATGTCATTGCCGATGACATCAACGGTGACCGGAGTATCTTCGTCCGTTCTGGCAGTATCATCGATGGCCGCAGGCACATCATCAATGATGGCAATATCCAGCGACCCAGTCGCCGTGCTGCCATCCACATCAGTGACCGTAACGCTGATGGAGTCCAGTACACCTTCATCGGTGCCGCCGGGCACATTATCACCATCGATGTTCTCGGAAAGCACATAGGTATAAGTGACCGTACCGCCATTCTCATCACCGGTGAATCCGGTCAAGATCAGCGTGCCAAATGGTGTCTCGACAGTCAGAGGGTTACTGGACAAGGACTGCAGGCGACCGATATCCAAAGGGCCGCTATTACCGACGGTCAATGCCCCCAGCCCATCCGGTGAAGAAAAGCCAAAGCTGCCACTCTGTGTTACCAGAGCACTATCGGGAGAGCTGCCATCGGGCAAGCCGGATTCCCGGACCAGTTGTTCTGCCCCGGTAAAAGCCGCAGCATAGTCGTCGTCAGCCGGGTTATGCGGATTACCGGGATTGTCGGGTGTTTCGGGAATATCTGGCGTGTCAGGTGCAGGGGGCTCAAGTCCTGTCAATGATACTGGCTGATCAGGCCCGTCTTGCCCGAAGCCATTACCCTCACCAACCTCGATGCCATCACGACTTCCGAGATCAAAATCGAAAGAAAGCGGGTCTACATCTTCGACAATGCGCAGCAGGCGCACAAAACTATGCCCCTCCGACGCAGGGCCTGCACCATCGGAACCAGCTGCCGGCTCCTCCAGAGCATCCAACAAGTCGCCATCGCCACTCTCGAGCAGTTCTATAACCTCGGCGACAGAACCGGACTCCAGTACCAGGTCACTGGTCAGATCGCCTTGCCCCAACTGCGCATTCAACGCAACCTGAGTCGACTCCCCAATCGTTACTGGGTCACGTCCATCAGGCAGTTGCATACGGACACTGGCGCCTTCGGAGGTAATGATGACCTCTCCCGCTTGAAGGGTATCCCCTTCACGCGCCACCCGCAGATCACCTTCTGCGTCTCTGATCCATGCCTTGCCTGTAACGGAAGTGATTGTCGCCACGATCATACGGATATCCCGAGTCCCGAAAATAGTTGACTAGCCCATTAAAGCGGGAAGCTATCATCTCCTCAGGCGGGTCTATATTGTACCGACGGTCAATACGGCATATTTCGCGCGGAAATGTGCTGGCTTGCACGACGCAACCCTCTCAAGTAAATCATCTATCTCAAGTACTTTGTCGAGAGTTTTGCCGATTCAGGCATTCGTGGGATATCAGCAGGCACTACAAGGCTGAGTTGCGGAAAACCGGACTGTCATGGGCAAGGAGACACTTGCAGACCTATGCGCGGGAACACGAGCGTTCGCAACATCATTGTGAGCGTTGCGACAAGCGTATATTGCCATCAAGAGATAGTGGCCTCCGGAAAGAGATAGTGGCCACGGAAAAAGATAGTGGCCCACGGAGAATGGGCCACACAGGAAAGAACTTGAAGAATCAGCCGGTATCAACCAGGCGCCAGGGCAGGCTATCGCCAGCGCAGAGAGGCACCAGGGTTTTACCCTCACCAAATGGCAGCTCGGCAGGTACCTGCCACTCTTCACGCTTCAGAGTGATGCTGTCGGCATTGCGCGGTAAGCGATAAAAATCAGGGCCATGATGACTGGCAAAACCTTCCAGACGATCCAGTGCTCCTGCCTGGTCAAACGCCATGGCATAGAATTCGATGGCGGCAAATGCGGTATAGGCACCGGCACAACCGCATGCGCTTTCCTTATCATCACGTCCATGCGGTGCACTGTCGGTTCCCAGGAAGAAGCTGGGATCTCCGGAAGTGGCAACTTCAATCAGAGCTTCCCGATGACGCTCGCGCTTGAGAATCGGCAGGCAGTAATAGTGTGGACGAATACCACCAACCAGCATGTGATTGCGGTTGTACAAGAGATGGTGTGCAGTAATCGTTGCCGCGATGTTCTCGGGCGCCTCACTGACAAAGCGCGCCGCATCCGCCGTAGTGATGTGTTCAAACACCACACGCAGTGAAGGATGCCTTTCGATCAGCGGTTTCATCACTCGCTCGATGAATACCGCTTCACGATCGAAGATATCGATGGCTGAATCCGTGACTTCACCATGCACCAACAGCGGCATGCCCAACCGCGCCATGGCTTCGATCGCTGCATCACAATGCTTGAGATCGGTAACACCAGAGTCCGAGTTGGTCGTCGCCCCAGCTGGATAGAGCTTGACGGCCTTCACTCTACCACTGGCCCAGGCTGCCTCAACATCCTCCGCCGTGGTGCGGTCGGTGAGGTAAAGCGTCATCAGCGGCTCAAACTGGCTATTCTCCGGCAGAGCACTCAAAATGCGCTCGCGATAAGCCAGTGCCTGTTCGAGGTTGGTAACGGGCGGCTTGAGGTTGGGCATGATGATGGCACGCCCCATCTGGCGAGCGGTGTCCGCTACAACCGCCTCTAGAGCAGCGCCGTCACGCAGATGAAGGTGCCAATCATCGGGCCGGGTCAGGGTTATCGAAGTCACGGGCAGTCCTGTATATATGAAATGTAGATGAGCGGTCATGGAGAGAATTTCAGGAGCCGTAGTATAACGCATCGAGTCAATATCCGACGCATGTCCCCACGCTGGTGTCTGCCACGGTAGCCATGGAAAACCGCCACATCAGTCTGCAAATCGCGTATCATCAGGCAAGCGCGGCCAAGGGCCCAGCCGTCAGGTTTCATGAAGAGGAAACGATGCCCAAAGTACGTCACTACGCAGATCTGGTCGCCACTCTCGCCGGCTTGATGTGGCTGATGCTGTATTGGTCTATCAGCATATCCCTATCCATCGGCAGCCCGGAACCTGCCATGGCTGCGCTGCTGCTGCTCGGCAGCATGATCCTGATCAGTTTTGTCCATCGACCGGTACGCGTGATGCTGAGCCGCTATCACGTCCGCAAGCGACGCACCGAAATGTGGATGCACATCCTCGCTCTGCCGCTGACATTGGCCTTCCTGCTGGCGATCGTCATCGACCACCTCATCACCCCGATGTCCGGTGCGCAGAAGATGCTGCTGTTCAACGTACTGGCCACCGCCAGCTGGCTGGTCTTCGTTGTCACGCTGTTGATGAAGCTGCTCGTCCGCGCCATCGCCGATCGCCGTGCCAACAACGAGTCCTGAACGCCCGGGACGGTATCAAGCGTTGGCGAGCGATAATCAGACAAGGCCCAGGTCTGGCGGGGACTGATCCCCGCCGTAAGCCGTAACAGGCATCACTCGAACCGGTCGACACGGAACGGGTGCATATCCACATCAGGCGTCTCACCTTCAATCATCTGCGTCAATAACTTGCCGGTGGCAGGGCCGAGCGTGAAGCCCTGGTGACCATGACCACAGGCCAACCACAAGCCATCCTGGCCAGGTACAGGCCCGATAATCGGCTTCATGTCCGGCGTGCAGGGGCGAGCGCCCTTCCAGGGCTGGGACTCAAGCCGTTCCCCCATCGGAAACAAGCTGCGTGCGGTGCGCTCTGCAGCTGCCAATTGCCTGACATGAGGAGGCGCGTCGAGCCGCTCGAGCTCAGCACCAGTGGTCAATCGAATTCCCCCCTGCATGGGCGCCAGCAGATAGCCAACCTCTGCATCCATCACCCAATGGCACAGGCGCTTGTTGGCCGGATGCTCATAGTGCATGTGGTAGCCACGCTTGACGAACAACGGTATCGACAGGTCAAACTGCTTCAGCCATTCCTGAGTCCAGGGGCCCAGCGCCATGACAACACCATCTGCAGTCAACGCGCCGCTTGAGGTTGCTATGTTCCAGCCATCCGCTGTGCGCTGAACGTCCTTTACATCGCCTTGGACAATGCGGCCACCAGTACTCTCGAATGCCTTGGCGTATGCGGCTACCAAAGCTCCGGGATCGGCAATCGTCCAGGGGTCCTGCCAGTGGATAGCACCCACCAACTGGCGTGACAGATGCGGCTCTTCCCGTGCCAGCTCGGCGGCATCAAGCACTCTGAAATTGAGGCCAAAACGTTGTGCATCCTCGCGTGCTCTTGCAACCCGAGCAGAAAGCGCAGCATCGGTGCGATAGACCTCAAACCAACCCTCCCGGCGCACAAGGTGCTCGGCACCTGCTGCTTCTATCATCGGTGCGTGCGCTTCAAGACACTGGCAGATCAACGATGCGTACTCGGGAACAATCTTCTCGTAGCGCGCCGGCGAGGAGTTCCTCCAGTACTTGAGCAAGGGACCAGCCGTGGACATCATGGCCGAAGGCCGATATCGGATATCGACCTGGCGATTGGGCATTACGCGCATCAGCGTTGCCAGATCACGTGGAAAAGGATAGGGCCTTACCGCTTCACGTTGAATGATTCCGGCATTGCCATAGGACGTTTCACGCCCGGGTTCACGGCGATCGACCAGAGTGACACGGTGCCCTCTCTTCTGCAGATGCCAGGCGATCGACACCCCGACCATCCCAGCACCAACCACCACCATCTCACGTGACATTCCGCCTCTCCCGTCCTACGTCGCAATCGAATAGGTAAACTCGTCATTCGTAGCGTGCGAGTTACCGCTGCACCAATTTGCTGCCTCGTGCGTATAATGCCTCGACATATGCCGACTTTACATATCTATATGCTTGATTAGCTGCACAAAAAGCAAAACCGTTTCAGTTGCGCTCTTTTCCCTCTGCGGCCGCGCGATTCTGCTCTACCATGCGCGTCCGTACAAAATCCGAATGGCTGACGTGCAGCAGATCCGCCAGAGCCCGGATTCGATGCTCTTCCAATGCATCCTTTGCGCCATCTGACCACGACAAAGCCCACATCTGCTGCACCAGGCCCACGCGCTGTTCGTAGCCCCAATGATCGCGCAACTCGCGGACAAAGCGGTGATGATCCACGGCACTTTCAGCCTCTTCCCGCGCCAGATTCATCAACTCGTCAAGCTGCTCACCATCGAGCTGAAACTGCTTGCTGAGCTGCTCACGCATCAACTGAAGCTCGACTTCCTCGACCTGGTAGTCAGCGCGCACCACCTCACACAGCAGGACCGCTGTCGCGAGCCGCAGATCCGGCTCTGCAGCGACAGAACCAGAATCCGATACCTCATTGATCCAACGCTGCAATGACGCCATCATCGACATATGCTTCTCTCCTTACAGGAAAATTCCAATGCCTCACCCTCTTCTGCTGGTCGCGGTGCTGACATTCGTTGGCGCCATCATCAGCGCCCTGGGCACCTGGAAGGTACGAGACGTCAATAGCTGGCCAAGCGTAGAAGCCATTGTCATCAGCACGGATGTCAAGCTGGCTTCTGCGGCCCAACACAGGCGAGAAAGGGATGATCAGCAGCGCCGATACCTTACGCGCATCCAACTACGCGCCAGCATCAACGGCACCACTATAGAATCCGACAACAGCGGCTTTGACGGTGTTCCCTCCTTCACCTCACGACAAGACGCCGAAGCCTATGTCGATCGCTACCCACCAGGCAGTCGCGTGACGGTTCGAGTATCACCTCGCGATTCACGCATCATGCAGCTGGGCGACAAGCGCCTGCCCTGGGGTCGCATCGGGCTCACGGCGTTTCTGCTGTTCGTCAGCCTCGCGACCTTTACGCTTTACCTGAGCCGCGGTTGAGTCAGGACTCGATACGTTTGACCAGTAACACCAGCGGAGCACACAGCAAGTACATCACGCCCAGCAGGATGAAGATATCATTGAAGGCCAACACCTGAGCCTCTCGCATCAATACCTGCGACACCATTCCTGCCGCACTCTGCTGTGGATCGGCCACATGCCCTGTCAGCATCGACTCATAGCCAGCAAGCCGCTGCAGTACTATCTCGCGTCCTTCATTCACTGCTGGAATCAGCTGGTTCCAATGGTAATCCTCACGGACATCGCGAATGGTATCCATCAGCGCCAGCCCCACTGCACCGCCCAGGTTACGCATCACATTGAACAGACCACTGGCATTCCCCACTTCTTCGCGAGGCAGTGTCCCCAGCGCGATGCGTGATACAGGTATGATGCAGAAGATCAGCCCGACCCCACGCACAATCTGCGGCCAGAAGAACTCGTCGAACCCCGATTCCGCGGTCAGCACCGCATTCATCAATGAGCCGACCCCCACCAGCAGAAAGCCAATGAACAGCATCAAGCGCAAGTCCATGCTACCGGAAAGACGGCCGGCCACCGGTGCCGTGAAGAACATCGCCACCCCGGTGACAAACATCACCTGACCAATCTGCAAACTGGAAAAGCCACGCACATAACCAAAGAACAGCGGCATCAAATAGACCAGCCCGTACAGCGCTACACCAATGATGAAGCCCTGAGTGGCCCCAAGCGCGAAATTACGATTGGCGAAGGCCCGTAGATCCACAATCGGGTGGTCATGGCGCAAGGTCCGTACAAAGAAACCAATGGCGGTAAAGACACAGAGCAACGCCAGCGAAAGGATCAGGTCATCGTCGAACCAATCTTCGCCGGGCCCTTCCTCAAGCACATATTCAAGGCTACCGAGAAACACCGCCATCAGTGTCAGACCCAGCACATCGAGGCGTCTGATGACACGCAGGTCACCCTTGTCGATATCAAGGAAGTTCCAGGCAGCCCAGGTCACCAGAATGCCCGGCACGATATTGGCCAGAAACAACCAGTGCCAACTGGCCAGCTCGGTGATATAGCCACCCACGGTCGGACCGATCGACGGTGCCAGCGTCACCACCATGCCAATCACCGCCTGCACCGCGCCCATCATTCGACGTGGAAAGATCGAGAAGCTGATCGCATGAGTGATGGGGATCATTGCCCCTCCCAGGAAGCCCTGGATGGCGCGCAGAATCACCAACTGTTCAATAGTGGTCGCCAGGGCGCAGCCCAGGCTGGCAAGGGTGAAACCGGCACAGGAAACGACGAAAGCAATGCGCGTCGACAGAATGCGTGTCAGCATCCCCGACAGCGGAATCATCACGATCTCGGCGATCAAGTACGACGTCTGAACCCAGGAAATCTCTTCACTACTGGCCGACACCCCGGCCTGAATTTCATTGAGCGAACTGGCCACGATCTGGATATCCAGAATCGCCATGAACATGCCAAAGACGGCAGCAATAAAACCTATCCGCTGTCGCATCGGCGGAAGTTCATCCACCCCCGCCGTCGCCGTAGCTCCAGCACTCATGAATCGTTGTCCACACCAGTCGCGGTTGCCTCAGGTCTGACCGCCAGGGCATCACCATCAAGGTTGTGAGTATCGACTTCAGGTATCACCGACAATCCGGCGCGCATCAATCCCAACGCCTCGTCAGGCCCGGTTAGCCTGATCTTGACCGGTACCCGTTGCACAATCTTGTTGAAGTTCCCCGTCGCATTGTCCTGCGGCAGCAGGCTGAACTGTGCGCCAGTCGCTGGTGCGATACTGTCGACGACACCCTCGAGCTCCAGATCCGGATAGGCATCAACATGCAGGCTCACCGGTTGCCCGATACGCATGCGTTCCGTCTGGGTTTCCTTGTAGTTGGCGATGACATAGGCAGCCTCAACCGGCACCAGATGCATCAACGTCAGCGACGGCTGCGCCAGATCACCCACTTCCGCGGTAATCGCTCCCACCACCCCTGCGCGTGACGCTACTATCCGCGTCTGAGTCAGATGATGCTGGGCCACCGCCTCGGCAGCCTGAGCGGCCTCGATATTGGCTTTTGCCGATTCGATATCCGCGTCAGCAACATCCAACTGCCGCTGCGCGGACAGCAATGAGGCGCGCCGAGCAGCCAGAGTGGACGTCGCCACCCGCAGCTCGGCTTCATCATCCTGACGTTGCTGCTGCGACGCGTACTGACGCGACTCCAGCGACTGCGAGCGCTCGACATGCCGCTGAGCCTGAACCACCTGCGCCTCGGCAGCTTCCACTTGCGCTTGAGCCTCGGCAATCGCCGCCTGCTGACGGTCTCGCTGACGCTGAGCCTGCACGAGCCCTGCTTCCGCCACCTGACGCTCGGCTTGTGCCTGAGCCAACTGATTACCGGCATCAGAGTCATCAAGCTGTACCAGTACCTCACCCGCTGCGACGCGCTGGTTATCCTCTACCGGTATCGCGGTAATACGCGCGGATATCTCTGCCCGCAGTGTGACACTGTCACTTTGTACATAGGCATTATCGGTCTCCTCGATGAAGCGGCCCACCTGCCACCACTCCACTCCTTTCCAGACACCCGCGACCACAGCGATCACGGCCACCAGGCCCAATGCCACTACCTTCTTGCCTGCCATTTCGCCTTCCTTCCACGGCCGGAATCATCGCTCCGGCGAAGTAACGGGTTGTCTTCACAGACAGTTGAACCAGAATACTCTCTCACCACCCCTGCAACCGTGGGGCGTGCAGCCTCGGACCATCGGATACTGAATGCTGAAATATAGAGTACCGGCTTCGCACCTCGATCCTGATCATAGGCTTGGAGTGCAAAAATGTAATGTATGATACACTACCAGCTAAAGCGAATCATTATGCGCAGGAACCTCATGCCATGAGAGATAGAGCGGAGATCGACTCTTCCAGTCAGCAACAGATGACCAACAAGGGCAAGGCCAGACGCCAGCGACTGCTGTGTGCGGCACGGGATGTGTTTCTGGAGAAGGGCTACAACGGTGCCAGTATCAATGACATCGTTGCACGCGCTGGTGGCTCACTGAGCACGCTGTACAAGCAGTTCGGCAGCAAGGAAGGCCTGTTCGTGGCGGCGTTGGAGGCTCATGCCGGCAACGTCTGGGCACGTCTCGAGGAAGGTCGCGACCGCCCACCCGAAGATGTCCTGTTCGAGCTTGCCCAGGGGCTGATCGACCTGGTCTTTACCCAATCCCACCTGCGCTTGATACGCAGCATCGCTTCCGAAGCCGAACGCACCCCGGAACTCGGCAGATTATTCCTGGAACGTGGTCCTGATCGCACACGACGCGAACTGGCCGACTACCTGAAGGCACAGCACGAGCGGGGGACAATTCGCATTCAGGACCCACGCGCAGCAGCCTCCATGTTTACAGGTATGGTGCTCGGTGAATGGCTGATTGACTCACTCACCGGCCGCGTCCCGGAAATCGACGAAGCCGCGCGCAACCAACGTGCACGCAGCTGTACCGACTTGTTCCTGGCTGGGCTGCGTGGGGTGGACAGCGAGTCCCGAGAGCAGTGAGCCGCAGAGGAAGGTTTCTCAGTGGCTATCCGCAAGCCACGCCAACGCGCCAGCTGCCAACGCCTTGATCCCGGTTTCCATGGTCACAGGATTACCGGGGAAGTAGTACGGCGAGTGCGGCATCTCGAGATGCGTCATTTTCTCAGCAACACTGCTACCCGGTGTATTGCTCCAGCGTTCAGCGGGAGTGGCGCCGATGAACCAGTAGACACACGGAATATCGTCGCCCGAGAAACCACCCGCCTCAGCATTACCAAAATACGGGAAGTCCTCGCTACCGTTGAGCCGATGCATATCGTAGAGTGCCGACTCCCCAAGCCATCGTGTGTGCCCAGCGCGTACCCTCGCCACACTGGCTGGATCGTTGTGAAGCGCGATGGTCTGGGACATCACCTCGAACTCCGGCTCTTGCGGCGAGCGCCCAGCGTCACACTCCGCCCTGACGATACGCTCGATGGAGGCGATAACGCGCTGATGTTGAGCATCATCGAAACTGCGGATATTGATCTCCATATCGGCATGATGCGGGATAATATTGCCCTGAGTGCCAGCCTGCAGCTTGCCCACGGTCACCACCACGGTGTCTTCAGGAGGAATCTCGCGAGACACAATGGTCTGCAGACGGGTGACAATATGTGCAGCAATCACGACTGGATCAACGGTCTGCGCCGGCATCGAACCATGGCCCCCCGCTCCATGCACGCGTACTGCCAGCGTTGTTGCCGCAGCCATCGCCTTGCCTTCCAGGTGGCCAACCGTTCCCGCCAAAGCCGGCATATTGTGCTGACCAAGCACCACATCCGGACGCCCAAAACGCTCGTAAAGACCATCATTGAGCATCGCCTGAGCGCCACCAAAGACTTCCTCGGCTGGCTGGGCGATCAATATCGCAGTGCCGCTCCAATGCTCACACAACGATGCCAACACCCCAGCCGCCCCCACCAGGCAGCTCGAGTGAAGGTCATGCCCACAGGCGTGCATCACCGGCACCTCCCGGCCATCAGGCGTCTTGCCAGTGTCAGTGCTGGCATAATCGAGACCGGTGGCCTCCTTGATCGGTAAGGCATCCAGATCACTACGCATCATGACCTGCGGCCCCTCTCCGTTGCGGAGTACCGCCACTACCCCAGTTCCTCCGACACCACGTGTCACTTCAAGACCAAGCGCCTCAAGCGCCTCGGCCACTGCCGCGCTGGTCTGATGTTCGTGGAACGGCAGCTCCGGATGTTGATGCAAGCGCTGATAGAGCGCACTCACCTGTGCCATCTGCTGTGTGGTTGCTGCATCAAGTAGCGTCTTCACTGCTAATTCAGTCGTCTCAGTCTCAGTCACAGTCACATCTCCTTGCCGACTCAAGTCGTGATTTCCGAACGGTTAACTTGCTTGTGCCCAACATACTTCTGGCACAACAGTACTACCGCGGTATTGACCAGCAGTCCCCAGAACCCCGCGTGCCAACCGAAGGGGCTGGTGACCGCAAACTGGAAGATCAGAAACACGCTACTGCCCGCCAATGCCCCAAGAGACGCCGCACGCTTTGTCAGCGCCGGGAAGAACAAGGCTCCGAGTACCATTGGCATTAGCTGTACGATCAAGCCATACGCACCAAGCAGCAGTATGACCAGTGATGAAGGGTTGATCAGTGCGACCAGGTAAGCCACCAACGAGACGGCGAGTACACAGATACGTGTTGCCTTGACGGCCTGCTGCTCAGTGGCGTTACGCATTACCGTCGGTCCAAGCACATCACGCGTCAGTACCACGGCCGCGGTATGCGCCAGGTTGGCACCCGTCGACATCGCCGCTGCCAGTGCACCCGACAACATCAAGCCGACTACCCAGGCAGGGAAATCCGAGACGTTGATCACCAGTTCCAGCAATACTCGATCCGAGCTGGCCAATGGCGTATCGGCGAAGGTCAGGATGCCGGCAAACCCGATCAACATCAGCGGTATCAGTAGATAGGCGTACAGCGGGTAGAAGACACTAACCTTGCGCAGACTGCGGCCACTGTCAGCGCTGTAGAACTTCATGAACAGATGTGGCCACATCGCACCACCGAAGGCACTGACCAGTACCGCCGTGCTGAAGGCGCCCCACTCCATGCCTTTACCACCACCCGGAATGGTCAAGTATTCTGGTGCTTTGCTGGCAATCTCGGTGAACATCTCCTGCACACCGCCATAGATATGAGTCGGAATTATCAGCCCCAGAAACCAGGCAATGGCGATCATCATGATGCCCTGCACCAGGTTGGTCCAACCGATGCCATTGAGTCCACTGGTAAAGACATAAGCCGCGACAACGATAAACGCCAGCAATGCTCCCAGCCAGAACGGCACCAGCGAATTGGTCGCCGCCTGGAACAACATGCCTGCACCAGCAATCTGCACCGTTAGATACGGCACCATCGCCAGAACACCAATCACGCCAGCCAATAACCCCAGTGGGGTACTGCGATAGTGATCCGAGATCAAGTCACCCTGGGTGAGGTAGCCACGCTCACGACCCAGCCGCGCCACTTTCGGGCCCAGCACCCAGATGGTGATCGGTATCAGCCCCAGATAGGCAATGATGTAAAACGCGGGGGCGCCCCTTGAATACGCCCAGCCAGGGCCACCGAGAAAGGAGAATGCCGAAAATATCTCGGCGCCAAGAATGAAGAACAGGATCAACACGCCAACATGGCGTCCGCCAGCGACGTAATTTTCCAGCGTCGAAGGACCATCTCCGCGAGCTCGAATCCCCACCCACAGCACTACCGCCAGATACGCGAGGGTGATCAAGGTCACCAGTATGGAATCACTCATCGCCTCGCCCCCCCATGGCGGATGACGTAGGCCACCCAAAGGCCGAGGAAAAGCACCGCCATCCACAGCACATACCAGAAGAACAGGAAAGGAAGCCCCATCACGTAGGGTTCGATACGGTTGGCGATCAGCGCGCCGGGCCAGATCATGGCGAGCACACAGATAACAAAGTGTGCCGCCACACCGAAGTGATAAGTCTTGCTCATGCTTGACCCCGCGTTGGTGTTGTTGTCGGAGTGACCTACTTAATATGGCGGCAGGCTTGCAATAGCAAAAATATCTATATTGAATCGAAGCAATAACAAACAGGTATGGAATAACAAACAGGTATGGAATAACAAATAGGTAAGGAAGAATGGAATTTCGTCAGCTGCGTTACTTTCTCGCCATCGTCGAAGCCGGCTCTGTATCAGCGGCCAGTCGCCGTATACATATCGCACAGCCGGCCCTCACCCGTCAGATGAGGCTTCTGGAAGAGGAACTCGAAATAAAGCTGTTCGAGCGCCATGCCCGAGGCATCTCTCTGACCATGGCTGGCCGATCACTGGTCGAATATGCCGAGGAGCTGGTAGCTCGCCATGATGAGCTCAAAGGGCGACTGGCTGCGCTTGGACACGGCATGACCGGTCGATTGAATCTGGCAGTAACAGTCACTCACCTATGGATGCCCCAGGTCAGTGCTCTGTTGCGGGAGTATCGCCAGCGTTATCCTTCGGTGGCCATGGAAGTCACTCCATTGCTGTCAGGCCCACAGCTTGAACGACTAAGAGAAGGTACGCTCGACGCCGGATTGCTGTATCTCGACCGCGACGACACTGTCGAAATCACCAGCATGAAAGTGCGTGATGACAAACTACTACTCGCCGTCCCCGCAGACTCGCACTGGGCCAGCAATCCTCCGCAACGTCTATCCGAACTTGAACACACTGATTTCGTATGGGCATTCCGGCATATTTCCCCCGAGTATCATGATCGAATGACTCAACATTTCCGGCGCCTGAACTTCCATCCGCGTGTCGTCCAATATGGCGCAGACAACATCGCCATACTCAGCATGGTCTCCGCAGGACTCGGCATTACCATCGTCCCGGACTCAGCTTGCGCCAACCCCATGCCCAGCGTGGTATTCCTGCGTATGGAGGAACTCGAACAATGCATCATGCCGCTACATCTGGCATGGAGAGAGGATAACGACTCACCGACAGTAGCGAACCTCGGCGGTTTGGTGAGAGAGCATCTCGAGACATAGCACATCTAAACAGAGCACTTCGAGACCAGGCATTTCAAGACTAGGCATTTCGAGACAGAGCTCGTCGAAACAGCGCACGTCGAGATACAACCGACGGCAAGATCAGTGAGAAAAAGGGGTAACTGGGTAACTGCAAAAGAATCCCCAGCCTTACAGACCTATCCCAAACGCCCCCAGCGCTGGAGAAACAAGGCATAGACCTTCAGTGTGTGCTCGATGGAAGCAATACTGACACGCTCATCCACGCCGTGAATCCGCTCGGCCACCGGCCCATAACAGCTTCCGGAAATCCTGTCGGCAACATGGAAGGCGCGTAGATCCGTGGTACAGGTCAACGCATGATACTCCGGCCTTGCTCCGGTAAACGCATGATGACACTCCTCCAATATCTGGATTCCGGGAGAATCAGCGTCAACCAGATGCCCCCCCGAACGGAATCCATGGAACTCGACCTGGAGATCGGAAATCTCCATCCCGATCATGGCGCGCGCCTGTTCCACGCAGCGCTCGATGCGCGCCATCATGGTCTGAGGAGCCATCCCGGGGGGAAAGGCAATACGGCCCTCCAGCCAGGCCTGAGAAGGAACGGTGGAAGCCCAGTTGCCACCTTCGATACGACCGATGCTGAGATTGAAAGGATGAGGAACATTCAGATACGGCGATTGACGCTCTGCATTGAGCTGGCCTTCCAGCGATTTCAGCGCAGGAATCATCGCCTGCAATGCCTCAATGGCGTTGCAACCCGCCGAGGCATCCAGCACATGCGCTGGCTCGCCATCCAATACAAGGCGAAACCATAACACTCCGACCTGAGCCGAAGTCACCACTGGCCCCACGGGCTCAGGAATCATGACGAAATCGCCACCAAAGCCCTGCTGCAGGCACGCCAGAGTGCCATTACCGGTACATTGGCCTTCGATCACCGCCTGCAGCGTCAGCGGAAACTCGAGGGGCATATCAGCCTCTCGCGTAGCCACCACTGCCATGACCATCGCTGCCACACCTGACTTCATCTCGCCCACACCCCGGCCATACAGCCAGCCATCCCGCTCCACTGCGCACCAGGGCGGATGGGTCCACCTTGCCACCGGTTCGGCCGGCACAACATCAAGGTGCCCGTTGAACACCAGGTGGGGTCTGGGAGATGTCCCGTTGAGCACCGATACAAGGTTGTAGCGCGAGCCCTGCGTAGCGTAATCCACCGGAACATCCGCACAGTGCAGGTGATGCTGAGCATACTCCAGAGCAACTCGCTCGACCGGCAGGTCGAAATCCAGTAACCGCTGCTCCATCAGCGCCAGCACACCGCTTTCCTGACCACGGATGCTGTACTGTTGCACCAGCTCAGACGTCAGCGCTAATGTTTGAGGCATGAGCGACTCACATACCTTCAGCAACCGCTGTTCCTTTGTCGTCAAACCGCATACAGCGTACTCTGGACCACTCATATGGCGTTACTCGCACAACAGAATGTCGGCAATATCTTACAAACTGTGCTCTATCGTAGCTTAGCAAGCCAGTAGCACGCTGACACGACAAGCCAGTACATCGACGCCGCTCAAATAATGGTGCTGAAACCAACAACTCCAGCAAAAGGACTGTCATGCCTCGTTATGCCGACCACCTCTATACCCCTGGTCCCGACAACCCCTTCCCCGGTATCTGGGTACTGAAGAGACGATTGGGGCGTGATATCCCCCATCGACTCGGCTCCAACGAAGGTCTCGACATGCCCCACACGGCGCTTCGCCGCCACTTCGGCGACACCATGGCTGATCATGTCTATTGCTATGGAGATGCAGAAGCACACGGCGTACGCCAACGCCTATGTCGAGAGCATGGCTTTGATTTCGATACCCTGCTGGTCGACGCCGGTTGCGACAGCCTGCTGGCACTGGTGCTGCGCGCCACCGCCCCTCCTGGTAGCTGCGTGGTCAGCTCCGCCGGCACCTACCCCACCTTCGCCTACTTCGCGCGCGGACAAGGCTGCCAGTTGGTTGAGGTCGCCTATCACGAAACCGAGCATCACCTGGCGCCAGACATCGATGCGCTGATCGATGCCGCCCACCAACACCAGGCCCGTCTGGTGTATCTCGCCAATCCGGATAACCCCACCGGCCACCGCCACGACCGGCACACCGTCAACCGACTGCGCGAGAAGCTGCCGAAGGATTGCTGGCTACTGCTGGATGAGGCCTATCACGATTTCCGCGACGACGCTGACGCTCCCGAGTTTCAGCAGGCGATCCCGGGCGTGATTCGTTGCCGCACGCTTTCCAAGGCACACGGGCTCGCTGGCCTACGTATCGGCTACGCCATTGCCGAGCCCGATACCCTGGCGATGCTGATGAAGGTGCGGATTCACTACGCGGTATCCAGCCTCACGCTGGCGGCGGCAGAGGTAGTGCTCGATCACCCCCAGGAAACAACCCAGCACATCCGCGATGTTATCCAACGGCGTGAGCAACTCGCCCAGCACTTTCGCGAGATGGGAGCCGATGTATTGCCCAGCGCGACCAACTTCATCTGCGTGCGGCTCGATAATGCCGAACTGGCCGCAGAGGTCCATTCTGACCTGCTCGACGAAGGAAAATTGATCGCCCGCGCGGCCCACCCATCGCTGGGTCATGTGCTGCGCATCACCGCCGTAGCAGATGCACTGGTACCCGGCAGGCTGGCGCGCCTCGAACAGGCCATTGGCCAGCGAAAGTGAAGGCGTAGACCTGAAGGACCGGACTTGAAAGACCGGACCTGAAAGACCGGGCGTAAAGGAAAGCGCGTTAAGAACGGGAGCATCAACCAGCGTCTCCCGGAACAGGAAGCCCCGTGACGACGCTGTTTTCATCTACATTAGAGAGGTGCGGTTGTGTCTCACTGACCCCGCCTCCTCGACCCAATGCATGAGAGATGGATATGAGAAAACTCGGTCTGATCGCCACAGTGCCCCTTTGGGTCGTCGCCCCCGTGCTGGCTCAGACAGAGACACCTCAGCCATCCGTTGCAGCAAGCGAAACCTCGGCCTCGGCTCATTCCACCGACACAGAAGATGCATCGACTCCCCGCTCGCCGTGGCTTCTGGTGCCCACCATCAGCAGCAATCCCAAGATCGGTACCTCTGCCGGCCTTGTCGCGGGTTATCTGTTTCACACCGACCCGGAGTCAACCTCCTCCATGTTCGGAGTCGCAGGCACCTACAGCACGACCGACTCGGTAGTCGGCGGTGTTTTCCTGCGCAGCTACTGGGATGCCGATAGCAAACGCCTGATCGCGGGAGTAGGAGGAGGAAGGATCTACAATGACTATGAGGACTTCCTCGGCACCAGCGCCGAGGCCGAAACTACCGATGAAATGAAGGCGGCATTTGTCCGCTACATACAGGAGTTCTCTGCTGACTGGTTCATTGGCGGGCAGGCAACCTATGCCAATTACACCACCTACGGCGATAGCTTCAACGCGCAGCAGATTCTGGATACTGCCGGCCTTACCGGGATCAAGTCCGGCGCCGTCGGCATGGTGCTGGAATACGACACTCGCGATACCCAGAATACCCCGACGTCCGGCACACACCTGAACGTCAACAACCTCGCGTATCGAGAGGCGCTCGGTGGCGACCACGACTTCGATACACTCAATGCGGAATTCGCCCACTACCTGCCACACGGCGATGGCAACGTCTTCGCCTGGCGCGTCTTCGGGCGTGCCACTCATGACGCCCCACCCAGCGGGTACTCCAGCGTCGAATTACGCGGCTATACCCGTGGGCAGTATCTTTCCCCCAACTCAGTATCCTTCGAAGCCGAAGAACGCTGGCATCTACATGGTCGCTTCGGCATCAACGCCTTTGCCGGTGTTACCTGTCTATTCGGCGATGGCGATCGTTGCGACCGTAGCGACAACCTCTACCCCGCCGCTGGCGTCGGCGCCCAGTACACCATCAAGCCAGAGGAGCATATGGTCATCAGCACCGACTACGCCGTCGGCAAGGATGGCAACAATGGCTTCTATGTCAGGTTGGGGCAGGCGTTCTAAAGCGCTTTTCTTTCGCCATGTTCATTGATCGCTGTTGGGGCCCATCAGGCAAGCAATGAATCACCCCGTCCAACAGCGTAATACATCAACCCGGCATCGCGGACGATCTCCGGATCATAGAGGTTACGCCCATCGACGATGACCGGCATTGATAGCTGAGATTTCAGCCATGCGAAATCCAGTGAACGAAACTCCTTCCACTCGGTACAGATCACCAGAGCGTCCGCGCCCTTCACCGCCTGAACTCGATCGCCAGCCAACAGCAAGTCGTCACGCTCACCGTAGAGACGGCGGCATTCCTTCATCGCTTCCGGATCATAGGCCTGTACAGTGGCACCAGCATCCCACAGTGCTTCCATCAGCGTACGGCTCGGAGCGTCGCGCATATCATCGGTGTTGGGCTTGAAGGATAACCCCCACAGCGCAATGGTGCGGCCCTTGAGATCACCATCAAAGGCGTTGGCCAGTTTGGAAAACAGCGTCTGCTTCTGGCGGTTATTGACCGACTCGACCGCAGCAAGCAACTCGGCCTGATAGTCCACATCTCGCGCAGTACGCTCCAGCGCCTGCACATCCTTGGGAAAGCAGGAACCACCGTAGCCACAACCGGGGTAGATGAAGTGGTAGCCGATACGCGGATCGCTGCCGATACCGCGACGCACCTGCTCCACATCGGCGCCCAGCCGCTCCGCCAGATTGGCAATCTCGTTCATGAAGCTGATCTTGGTGGCCAACATGGCATTGGCGGCGTACTTGGTCAGCTCAGCGGCGCGCACGTCCATGAACATCAGCTTTTCCTGCAAGCGGATGTAAGGGGCGTAGCACTCCCGCATCAGACGTTTGACGCGCTCGGAATTCGTTCCCACGATGATGCGCGCACCATGCGTGAAGTCCTCAATGGCGGCACCTTCCTTGAGGAACTCAGGGTTGGAGCATACCTCCACGTCGAACTCAGCACCGCGACTGGCGAGACGCTTCTGCACCTGCGCCAGAACCTTGTCCGCCGTTCCCACGGGCACCGTGGACTTGTCGACGATCACCTTGTCTTCCTGCATATGCTCACCGATGGTGTCAGCCACGGCCAGCACATACTGCAGATCAGCGCTGCCATCTTCATCCGGAGGAGTCCCCACGGCGATGAACTGCAAGACGCCAAATGCCACCGCCTCCGCCGGGTCGGTGGTAAAACGCAGACGGCCAGTGCCGACATTGTGCTTGACCATGGATTCCAGGCCCGGCTCATAGATCGGAATCTCGCCCGCCTCGAGGCGAGTAATCTTTTCCGCATCCACGTCCATGCACAGGACATCGTGCCCAACATCCGCCAGACAGGTGCCCGTCACCAGCCCCACATACCCGGTGCCAAATATGGTGATCTTCATTCCCTGTCTCCCCATACCTTCAAAGATGAAAACCCGTTGCCAATTCGCAACCTAAACTCCGTAATACGCCCGATACCACTCGACAAAACGCGCCACCCCATCTTCAACCGAGACCGACGGACAGTAACCGGTGGCGGCAAACAATGCCTCGGTATCCGCCCAGGTCCTGGGGACATCGCCAGGCTGCATATCCTTGAAGTCACAGATGGCCTGCTGACCGGTGGCCTTCTCGATGGCATGGATGAAATCCATCAACGACACGGGGCTACCGTGACCGATATTGTAGAGCGCGTAGGGCGCCGTACTGGTGTCCGTGGTCACTTCACTGGTACCGCGCGGTGTCGGCACGATATCCAGCACCCGCACCACGCCTTCGACGATATCATCGATATAGGTGAAATCCCGTGACATCTCACCGTGGTTGAAGACTTCCAGCGGCCTGCCTTCGAGTATCGCGCGTGTGAACTTGAACAGCGCCATATCCGGACGGCCCCAAGGGCCGTATACAGTAAAGAACCGCAATCCCGTGGTCGGCAGGTCATACAGGTGTGAGTAGGTATGCGCCATCAGCTCATTGGCTTTCTTGGTGGCTGCATACAGGCTAATCGGATGATCGACGTTATCGTCGGTGGCAAACGGAATCTTGTCGTTGGCACCATAGACCGAGCTGGATGACGCATACACCAGGTGCTTGACCCCGTGATGGCGACAACCCTCCAGCACATTCATATGCCCCACAAGGTTAGCGTCCACGTAGGCGTGGGGATTCTCCAGCGAGTAACGGACGCCAGGCTGCGCCGCCAGATGAATCACTCGCTCGAAGCGCTCCTTCTCGAACAGCAATGCCATGGCATCGCGATCCGCGAGGTCTACCCGTTCAAAGCGCACATCACTGCAGCCTGAAAGGTCGTCAAGCCGCGCCTGCTTGAGCGAGACATCATAGTAGGCATTGAGGTTATCGATACCGACGATGTCATGACCGTTGCCGGACAATCGTCGCGCCACTGCGTGGCCAATAAAGCCCGCCATACCGGTGATCAGCAGTTTCATTACAAGATCCTTGCCAAATGCAGCGCCATTGTAACGCGACCTGGTCAGCGCTGGGCGACAAATTCCCTTCGGTCCTTTCCATCAACCCTTTCCCTAGCCATTTCCCTCAACCCTTTCCATCAACCCTTTCCCTTCGAGCGCTTCCTTTCGAAATCTGCTTTTCGATTACAACACAGCGCCCTGTTCGACAGGCAAAGACGCGACAAGTGCCATCGCACCCAGCGCTTCACCTTCAGCCCAGCTCATGTCGGTGATAAGCCATGTCGGTGATAAGCCATGTCGGTGATAAGCCATGTCGGTGATAAGCCATGCCGGTATAAGCTATGGTAGTCTTGCGCCGAAATGTACGCGCAGAAGCTGCAGCAAGCATCTGGGCTGACCTGCAAGTCGTGAAAATACTAGTGAAAGAGCCGCAGCAAGGAAACAAGGAGCCAACCGTGAACCATCAGCGCATCGCCTTCGTCATCGAGGATCTCTATGGTGGCGGCGCTCAGAAGTCCTTGCTGTACACCGCAGATCAGCTTCGCCAGCGCGGGCATGCCGTCAAGGTGTTCACCCTGAGGGAGAAGATAGAACATCGGCTCCCGGAAGGACTCGACATCGAGGACCTCGCGGTGGTCACCCGCTTCACCAAGGCGACCTCCACCGTGTTGACCGAAAAGTGGCAGGCTCGCCAGATCAACAAGGCCCTCAAGGCCTGGCAGCCAGATGTGGTGATTTCCTGTTCCTGCGACAAGATCACTCGTCACCTGGACTTCGACAACCTCTACTTCTGGATCAAGTCGGATGTCTCGGCCAAGTTCAGTGATCCTGAGCAGCGCGAGAAAGCCTTTGCCAAGGTGCGGCGCTTCTACAATGGACGCAAGGTAATCGCCGTCTCCCACGGCGTGAAAGAGAATCTGGAAAAGGTCGTCGGGTTAAAGGCTGAAAACATCATCCCGATCTACAACCCTTACGAGCGCGAACCTTTTGTCGCCATGGCCGAGGAAGCCCTCGAGTTACCCCAGGGTGTCACTGCAGGCCACTATTTCCTGAGCGTTGCGGCCATCGAGCCACGCAAGCGTCAGGATCGCCTGCTCCGGGCCTATCGTCATGCTCTGGATAACCATGGCCTGACAACTCCGCTGCTGATCATGGGCAAGGGCAAGCCGGACAACGAACAGCGCCTGAGTGCCTTGATCGACGAACTCAAGCTGCAGGAGCACGTCCACGTGCTCGGCTATCACCACAACCCCTACCCCTATATCCAGTCGGCATTGGCGATGGTGCTGACCTCCGAGGCCGAGGGGTTGCCACGGGTACTGATCGAAGCACTATTGCTGCATACCCCGGTGATCAGTGTCGACTGCCCCAGTGGCCCGAAGGAAATTCTCTCCCAGGAACTTCAGGAATTCCTGCTCGAGCCCGATGACGAGGCAGGCCTGGCAAGCGCGCTCGCCCGTATGGAAGCCAACCCGGTCACCATTGAGCCACGACACTATCAGCAATTCCTCAGGGAAAACGTTCTCCCTCATTTCGAGGCACTGGTGTAGCGCATGCGGCATTGCCTGTGATCTCACTCCTGACTGGCCAGACCCCATGCGAAAGAGATGCGAAAGGAACGTTGGATGAAACTGCTCGATATTCCGTTCAATGACCGGCGGCGACGTTACCTGGTCTTTCACCCTCGTAAACTGCCGGCTCGGCTGGCACTGGCCAGCACCTCGACGACCGAGGCCTTCGAATCGGTTGGTTCGAGCCGCTTCTACACCTCAACCGACGGCTTGATTCTGGCCAAGGTTGTACGGGACAAGTTCTGTCAGCGCCGGGAGCCCTTCAAGTGGTTGACCCGCGATTACCTCGAAAAACGCTGGCTGGGGCAATCCGATGCGCGCAAGGAATACCTGAGCATGCGCATCCTGAAGCGTGCAGGGTTACGCACACCGCGCTTCCATGGCTGGGGCATCAGCCTGAACCCTGCCAACCGCAATGCGTCACTGCTGTTGATGGAGCATATACAGGGCGCTGAAATGGGCGGTGACGTCGTGTTCATGCGCGCAGATGAAGCTACCCGAGAAAAGTTACTCGACCGCGTCGCCGAGGAAGTGCTGATGCTGGCAAAGGCGGGATATCTGCATCGCGACCTGCATCTCAACAACTTGCTGGTGACAGACAACCAGGAGTTGATCTGGGTCGATGCCCACCTGAAACCTATGCCGAAGGCCCGCGACAAGCGCTGGCCAGCGCTCAAGGCGACATTGTCGGATAGCAAATTCTACGGAGCACAATATCGCCAGCGCATCCAGCGTCACCTGGAAGACGCATGGCGCTGACTCCCCAGGTCCGCGAGCGCCAGATAGCTCGCAACCACAGTGTCCAGTTGAAACCGAAGGCAGATATCCTGGGGAATCTCCGGAGGCACTTCCAGCACTCGTCGAATGGCTGAACCAAAAGCAGCAATATCGTCAACAGGGACCAGGTAGTCTCGCATCTCATCGATGAGTATTTCGCCCGGCCCCGTCGGGCAGTCCACGCTGACCACCGGCGTACCGCAAGCCAATGCTTCCACAAGCACCAGCGAAAAGCCTTCATAGTCAGAGCTGAGCAGAAGCGCTGAAGCACAGCGCATATAAGGATAAGGGTTATCTCGGTGCCCCAGGGTCTTGACTCGCGTGGTCAGCCCTCGTGCCTCGATCATGGAATCAACCGCGGCTCGCTGGTCCCCTCCACCAACAAGAATCAACGGCAGCACGGTTTCACTTGCCTGATAGGCATCCAGCAGCCGATCAAAACGCTTGGCTCGCAGGTCCATGCGCCCGACAAATACCAGATACTGCGGAGGTACATCATCGACGGCCTCTTCAGAACGTCGAATAACCTGCTCGATATCAACGGGATTGGGAATCGCTCTCGCAACGAGAGGGCGAGCGCCAATGATCTGGCATAAACGCTCCAGCGCAGCATGAGATACCGTCACGACCTTGCGGTGATCATACAGCGCACGAACCTTGCGTCGCTTGAGCCAACGACTCAGCCCACTCTTGTTGCCCAGAAACTCCGTCACCGGATCCGAGTGCAAGCAATACCATGCCTGATCACTCAGCCGACTACGCGACACTACCTGATGGGAATGGTGAAGATGGGCCATCACCAGCCCGAACTCTGTGCCATGCCTGGAGAACCAGTCATCCAACATCCGAGCATGCAAAGCATAGCGCTGACGGCGCTCAGCCCTGCTCTTTGTCGTCAATGGCAACGTCACCAGTTCGACACCTTCGGGCAACTGATGGCTGACTCGATCACTGAGCACCACCAAGGTGACCGCAACTCCCTGCTGGTGCATGCCCTTGATCAGATCGCGGACGACGATCGGCGCCCCACCGCTATCCAGGTGATCAACAACAAACAGCACCGAAGTGACGGCGGCTCTCGAAGGACTGGACAACATGCTTCCCCATTGCGGCAATTGAGACGATAGCCGTCATGATGCCAGAAATGCACTGACGATACGCGGAGGTAGAAAGTCCTCCAGCCATTCTTCACGAACCCTGGGTTTGGGCCCCTGCACGGCCTGGCGCATACCCGCCGCCAGCGCCTCGACTTCACGCTCGACAATCGATGACTCCAGCTCGCCCTTGAGGATTTGACGTACCCCTCCCGGGCAATCAACGGAAAGCACCGGTGTGTCACACGCAAGGGCTTCGAACAGCACGATTCCCATGCCCTCAAAGCGCGAACTCAGTACGAACAGACGAGCATTGCGCATCCATGGGTACGGGTTCTGCTGTGAGCCAGCAAACACCACCCTGTCCTCGATACCCAGCGAAACAGCCAGTTGCTGGAGGCAGTTCAACTGCTGGCCGTCTCCGACAACCACCATCGGCAGCTCCAGACCACTCGCCGCATAGGCTTGCAGCAGCAACTCATGATCCTTGGCTGGAGCCAATCGAGCGACATTGACCAGATAGGGTGTCCTGGGCAATTTCGGCTCATCCACCAGCATATGTTTGCGGATGCTCTCGACCGGACAAGGATTGGGGATCACTTCCATGGAGCGAGGCGAAAACCGCCACAACGGCATTGCCTGATGCACACTTCGCGCCACACCGTCGGAGACCGCAACCAGATCGCGCCGATGATAGAGGCAACGCGCGAACAAGCGCCGACGCCAGCTGGCAGTCGGACTATGGAAGATATTCTCCAGCACGTAACGAGCCCTGGAATCACGGAAACTCCAGACCAGTTCGAAGGTTCCCTGGCCACGGAATATGATGCGGTCCACCTTGCCATACCGGCGCTCGAAGCGCTTGAGCCACCAGCGGAACACAACGCCCCCCATCAAGCCGGAGCCCAGAAACAATGACCGTTCCAGGAAAGGGTTGAGCAGTAGGCGCGCCAGCATCTCGAATAGATAGCCCACCACCGTAAGGCGCGCATATCGTGTGAGTGGCAGACGATGCACCCTGACATCATCGCGCTCCGGTGCCAGCGACTGTTTGACCTCGCGGAAGCTGACCAGATGGCTCTCGTGACCTGTGGCAGCGAACGCATCCGCCAGGTTGACGGCGACTCGCTCCATGCCTCCCATTTTCAGGGAGCGTACGACGATCAGCGTTCTCACTTCATCTCCATCTTGACTTGTTGTTGTGAATCCATGTTGTTGTGAATCCGTGTTGTTGTGAATCCATGTTGCTGTGAATCCATGTTCTTGTGAATCTATCTACTTGTTTATCAAGCTTTCTTCCATTCGGCTATCGGTTTGAACTGTACTTCCCTCTGTGGTTCCCCTTCAGCCCCGTCAGCGCTGAACTACCCGAAAAAACTTAATTATACTTGATGCTGTTGTATCCCGGAGTCAGCAGCAAGCAACGCAGCAACAGCATTTTCGATGGCATATATGCGAGAATCAGTAAGATACACAGGAGAAGTAGTCGGAACTGTGCTGAGCTCCCGGGGGCTCCTCGAAGCTTGACAGCCTGGCCACCGAATCCGGTTCTACACTCGCGCATGGGTATACTGATTGATGAAGGATCAGCGACGTTTTCTGTTGGTGTTGCGCCGCATGGATGTCGGCGGTATCGAGCAAGCAACCCAGACAATGGCCGAGGCGCTGGCAAATGCCGGGCACGAGGTGCATGTACTGGTGCTGAAGGGAACCTCGCAACGTCAACTGGCCAGCAACGTACATGTCCACCACTGCGATGTTGACCGCACCAGCCGACGTCGCTGGGGCCTGTTGCTGCACCTGGCAGACCGCCTTTTTCTCAGCCCCTTGATCAAGGGTTCCGGCATTGTCTGGCGAGGCAAGCGCTGTAGTGCGGCCTTCAGGAATATCGTCGCGCAGCTGGAAGTGGAACATGGTCGTTTCGACATGATCCTGATGCGTGGCCAGGGTGCCTTCGAGAATCTGTGGGCATACAACGATCCACGCACCTGGCGTGTGGTTGAGGCCATTACCGGTCGCTTTGCCAACACATGGCGCGGTCGCTGGCTGACCCGCGTGCTGTATCAAGGCAAACAGGTGATCAGTGTCTCGCACGGCGTCGAACAGTCACTGAATGAGTATCTTGAAGAGCGTGGGGTACAGCTGGCGGCGCACGAGGTCATCTACAACGCCGTACCCATCCACAAGCTCCAGCAGTTGGCTGACCATACGGTAAGCGCAGCGACGACTCGCCCCTATCTGGTGCATGTCGGTCGCCTGGTGCCGGTCAAGAACCAGGCCCGCCTGCTGCGGGCCTTCCATCTCGCCATCCATCAAGGCCTGGAGCATGACTTGGTGATCATTGGCGATGGTTCCGAACGCAAGGCACTGGAATCCCTGAGCCAGCAACTGGCGTTGGAGAATCGCGTACACTTTCTCGGCCATCAGGCCAATCCCTACCCCTGGGTCAATCAGGCCGACGCGTTGGTGCTCAGTTCAGACTTCGAAGGACTGGGTGTGGTGTTGATCGAAGCGCTGGCACTGGGAACCCCCTGCATTGCCTGCGATGTGCCCGGCGGCGTCAGTGAGGTTCTGATCGAAGAGCAGCGCCGTCTGCTTTGCGCTCCCGATGACCAGGCGCTGGCGGATGCCATGCTGGACGCCACCCGCTACCCACTGGCGGTCAACCCACAGTGGTTGAGTCGCTTCACCGAAGAACGAGTGGTACAGCAGTTGCTTGAGATCACCGCCTGACCCTGGCCGAACAGTCATAGACAACGGAAGTCCATCGATGCCCCGACACACCGACCATCGTTTACCACTGGAGGCAGACCTCGCTTGCCCAGTGCGCATCACTCCCGACGGCCACCTCGTAATCGAGGATGCGACCTACACCAGGCTCATCAATGAACTACCGGACCTTCCCGGAATGACCTGGATGCTGCAGCTGAACTACCGTTCGACCAGCCGCTTCAAACAGCCGAGGATCACGACCTTCGCCGACGGCAAGGAACGCTTCACGCAGTACTTCGAAGTCAACGAGGCCGGTGAACGACTGCTCAATCTTACAGGCCCCTTTCACCCGCACAGCTCTCGCCTGGAGGCCCGGCATTGCAGTATTGGCCCACAGGCAACCCTGCTGGGATTCACACAACCGGCACTGGACGATGGCCCACTGCTGATCATCGCTCCCCACCCGGATGACGCCGAGCTTGCCGCTTTCAGCCTGTATCAGCAGTACGCCCGTGATAGCTGGATCCTGACACTGACCGCAGGCGAAACCCTCAAACGCCTGGACCGTCAGTATCTACCCGGCCTCGATGCCGACACCAACCAGGGCAGCCAGCGCAAGGGACTGATTCGTGCCTGGAACAGCGCCACAACACCGCTGTTGGCTGGCGTACCCCAACAGCAACTGATCATGCTCGGGTATTACAACGACACCCTCGGCCGCATGCTGGATTCGCCTGATCAAGCGATTCCCTCGCTCGGTGGGCCAGACGTGGCCATCGCGCCCTTCCGCCAGTGGAACAAGGCACCACTGCCCAGCAATAAGCAGCGACAACAGCAGAACGACATCACCAACTGCGGCCAGAATCTACTTCAGGACATGGTGGCAACACTGGACCTTATCGGCCCCACCACCATCGTCATCACCCACCCCGATATCGATCCACACAAGGATCATCGCGCTGCAGCCGCCTGGCTGGGAAAAGCGCTGCAACACAGCCGAGAGCAGCCAAAGCGAATCCTGATGTATGCCAACCACCTCAAGGGCTGCCGTGATTTTCCCCGTGGGCCAGCCTATGCTGCCGCCGGTATCTGGCCGACCACCGCCCAACCGCATGCTGAGTTGTCAACGCGGTTGTTTAGCCGTTACCTCCCCGCAGAGACCATTCGCCAGAAAGCCGTGGCCATGGACACCATGCATGATCTGAGAGGCAAGGCACGCATGGAAAAGTCGATCAAGCGCAAACTCTCGGCCCGCCTTCGAGATCTGCCCGCCTCAGCGGCCACACCACTCGGCGAGCATGACTACTTCACCACCCACCTCAAGGCACATGAAAACTTCACCGCAGCGTCGGCTGAAGCCTTCGTCGCTCATGTTGAGGCTTTGCAAGCCTGAATTAGCACAGTATCCCCGCTGCCGGGCGTAAGCCATCCAAAGACCCGGCAGCAGGTGATTCCGTTATTAACCAGTGGCGTGATGGCTCAAGGAGCTTTCTACACCTTCTGTACTACATGGCCCAGACAATCAACAAAGTGCATGCACTGCTCCTAGACAACACCAAAGAATGAGCTACTTAAGCAGGAGAATTAACAGAGAACGATTATGCTGTCCCACGAGCCATGCACTCTTTCAAAAGGGTTTGAATAGAATACTCCTGAACATTTCTCTGCCCTAGGTTGCCACTGGGCAATACCAAGAACATTACAGGAGACTGAGAAACGCCATCATCCATAACCAAATCAAACTTGGTGGTCACCACATTACAAAGGAAAGAGATGCCTTTTCCTCTCGTCTAAACAACATAGAAATATAGAACTTAGTCACATCATCGAAAATCAAACTTACCGTTCCTAATTCACCCATGCAAGAGAAAATAACGCTCATTCAAAAAACTCAAACTTCCATCAAGAAACTTAACCTCTATTCAAGATACCCCTTCTCTGGGAGAGGGAGGACTGCAAATTATAGGTAAAACAACCTACAGCTGTACGTTCCAAGTTATTGATCGGTTATCACCAGAACATACGGCACGAACAACGGACGCAGGCTCCATCTTTTTGTAGCCTACACTCACCCACCCTATAATAGGATCTAATTGTCCTCGAACACTCTCTACAAGACAGTCTTTCTCTTCGAGATGAGCCTGAACAAGACTACCATCGGATAGCACCACATCAAAACCGTCCTCCCTGATAACCGGTTCCAAACCAGCCGCAAGATGTAGACTGCTCACATAAATCCTCTTCCCCTCCGAAGAAAGAACATCTCTAACCACAAGATTTTCGCCCGGCAGATAAGTAATTTCTCTACTCTGAAAAAACAGCCCCCGCCGTTCAACCTCTCCCACCATATGAAAGCCTTCTTCTGAAACTAAAACCTCACTCAAATATGATCCATTATATCCAATATACTCAAGACCCACATCCTCATCAGCCAAGCTAATTGTATTATGAGCCGAAGCGCTCACCACATAATCTCTCCAGTCATCATCCCCATAGCCATACTTTCCTGAATCAATAAATAGCATCTCTCCATTCTCAAATAGAGAAAAACTCAACTCATCAACATGCTTATGCACTCTCGAGTATGACATCCCAGTAAAAAACAGCATAGAGTTTTGATTGTCGGCCCCTGGGTCGGAACGAATAACTGCATAACCAGAATCTGTAAAGTCCCCTACAGCAAAACACTTATGCCTCTCTAGGCATGTAATCTCAGGCGCTGCTACCAACGTATCAGTCGTGCCCGCACTATCTCCAGCTTCAACAAATCGTCCAGTGGGCCATGCAAGCCAAGGAGTAATTTCTTCCGCTTTCTGAATAACATCCAAAACACCCTGGCCCATTACAGCATCTACATTAAAATTTCTCAAAACCCTCAAAGTAAACGCATGATAAGATGGCGAATGCTCTTTATGAACACCTTCTTCGGTATAGGCTCTTTCTAATATTTCCTCCAACATCTCTTCTGAATACTGTCTTTCACCCTCACACACCTCTCCTTCGATTACAGTGCACAGCATTCTCAATCCAAAAACCTGAAAAAAACCATGATTCCCTTTGTTAATATTCTCTTCTTCAGTTAAGTACCGAACATGTCTCTCTGCAAGGTCATAAAGAATGTCTACATCATTGACACTCTCAACAACTTTCCCTTCATATACTTCATCCAGTAAGAAAGAAATTCTCATGGCACGAATCCCCACAGACATATCATACCATGTATATTCCGATGGTCCATTTTCCTCATGAAACTCATACCAGTCGCGAACAAACGACATAGCTTCATTAAAATATTTAACCTCACCGGAATCCAGATATTTTTTTATTACTGGGTCCACACCTCGCCATGCATGAAGTTGAAATTTCCAATTTGCATCGTCAAATGGATCAGCGGACCAGTTAACAGGCACTTCGAAAGGCCACGGCTGAACATCCGCACGGGGTTTAAACCCGACACTCAAAACATCTTCATAATCTTGCTGTTGATTTAAATAAATATCCGAAACAGCTATTCTTGACTCATAGCTCTGGTCTGGGGAAAACTCTTCACCTTCAACATCCTCTCCATAAACAGGAAGAAAAAAAGAACATGCCAGGCACCCAGAAAAAAACCCAATACCTAATATTTTCATATCATTCCCCGCTGCAACTGCATCATAAATAATAATTATATTCAACACTCATCAACAGCTGATCGTTCACACACCTACAACATTATCTCAAACACTAAATCCTTAAGATTACATAAAAATATTAGCATTCAAACAAAAACTAACTATCTATCGTATCCCAAAGTTTCAAACACATGTTTCATTTTTAGAAAAATAGCATCCTTGTTTTCTTTTTCCAGTATCTTCCCTGCATCAACATGTCGAGAATTTAGCTTTAGCTCTGGTAGTCCGCAGAACCTCTCACCCAATTTTGAAAAAACATCAGAAAGCTCTTTATCCAACTCCTCATACTTCAAAACCCTGTCAACCATTACATCGTCACCCAGCGAATATAAATTCCAATTTATCCTTTTAGTAAAATCATCTTTATCCAGCAGATCTTTCACTAGAAGATTCACCTCATCAGCACTCCACTCTCTATACAGAACGCCCTCCTTATTATACCTTGAGTTATTATAAAGAACACTTGAAACAACCCAAGAATACGGATGACGATCTACAGTAAATACGAAAAAATCCTTTATATCATACCCCATGTTTTCTACTATAGATTTTATTCTAGCGTATTTCATGTGGCTAGGAGCTAAAGCTTTTTGAGATGCTAGATACTCGGCGGCCTCTTCAAACCGCCCATCAAGAACCAGATCAGTGTAATAACTCTCGCTCTCCTTATCCCTGAGATAGTTTTTCGAGAAAAATCCTTTTTTTGATGAATAAAATTCATCTCTCGGAGTGACCGCGGGGACTATATCATTTTCTCCAGTTATCTTACGAAGTTCAGCTTCAATCGAAGTCCCTGCTACTTTCCTTGTCTTAAGAAAGATAAATTTTTTTTCAAAACTTACAATTGACATCTTACACTCCTAGAATAATTTAAATGATACTGTAATTAACAATACTGGACTATAATTTTACAATAGCCATACAACAGCACGACAGGAACAAGATTTATCATGATGCACCAGGAAGAATTAGGTATCAAGCGGACGGACTTCGTTGTTATCTCTTTGCCTCCGCGCGATGCCTTATCTCCTCAACGCTGGACCTCTACTACAGGATGTAAGGCAAAGAGTGAGCGTTAAGATTGCTTGACGCTGGTAGACACCCAGTTAAAGGCGGAGTGACGCAATACCAAAGCATACGCATAGAGTCCTTGAAGATCGTATAATCTATAGAAGTCACTCTTTCCTATCGGGAGAGGGTTATTATCCAGAAGTTCATCCGGGAGCAAAGATAGGGTCATCAAGCTGCAGAAGCAGGAGGCGACACATCGAAGATCCGTGCCGACAACCAAGCCGCCTCGCCAGCACAAGCGATAACAAGCTGGTCTGCCATTTTGGTATCGGCGATTCGACTATTCACCGTTGGCGGTAGTGAGATGATGTCTATGACTGCCTACATACGTAGCACAACTTGCTGGCCATGCTGACAACCGAATATAGCTCCACGTGCTTTTTAATAATTATGCCTCGATGATCAGCTAATTTTGGCCCGCGAGCTCCCAAGCCCTCGGATGTAGCATTCTGACTTGCACCGCATGTTCAAGCGACGTGAAGAGCCCAGCACTCACGGAGTTAGCTCGGCAAGATTTCGGCGGTAATGAGGTACCTCGACACAAGCCTTCATCGTTCGTGACGGTCTCTGGATCAAGTCTCAGAGCCAGGATCAGGCTGCCTGGCAATCACTCGCCAATAATGAGTGATCAGACCACCAACAATGATGTTGTGCACATACACCCCACTCCAGAAGGAAAGGTAGGCCTCAAACTGGTTGATGATGATCCAGTAGATAAAGAACACCGCGCCGAACAGGACCATATCGCCGGGCATGACACCTTTCCGCCACGCCCGCCAGGTGCTGCGTCCGATCCACCAGGCCAGGGTTGCCACCAACACCACACCCATCAGGCCATACGAGACAAAGACCTCGAGAAAGGTATTGTGCAGGTGTCCATAGTGCTCTCGCGTGTACTCCGGTAGCCACTCCGTCTCTTCGACGGCCAGGCTGCGCCCATTCTCGCCCCACCCCACCAGAGGACGCTCCTCGATCCACTGGGCTGCGGCAATCCAGGTGTGGACACGATTACCGATACTGCTCTGGTAGGGCACCGCATCGATATTGCCTTGCATCAACTCGGCAATGATCTTGTTCTCATCCCCCAGCCGTCGCTCGACAACCCCATGAAACTCCAGCCCCGCCAGCACTACCACAACCAGCGCACCCACCAGAGCTACTGCGGATAACCGTGCTGCCTGCCTTCTATGCTGACGGGAGTAGTTCCACAGCAGTGCCACCACTGCCATGATCGGCAGTATCAGCGCCAATGCCAACCAGATAGCCCTTGTCTGAGTGATGACCACCCCTGTCAGACACATCATAAGGGCAATAAACCAGCCAATGCGCCGAACCATCGCCCAGCGGCCTGATGCCAGCAGACGCCGGGAGAACGCCAATACCCCGAGAAGACCTGAGCCGAAGAACATCGCCGTGTGTTGAGCGTTCTGCAGCTCGAAATCGACACGTTCCCCATGCAATCCCACTAGCCACTGATCAACCCCGCCTCCCGTAACCAGACAAGTCACCAGCAGCCCCGACAATGCCAACCCCCAGAGAATGAGAGTTGCACGCGTACTACCACCAAGCCACCAGGCCACACCGATGAACAGGAACCACTTGGCCATGCGATCGAGTTTAGGATGATCGGGCATCCACTCGGGATGATGCCAATAGCCGAGGGTCCAGGAGATCGACTGCACAACAATCGCCCCGAGCAACAGCCACAAGGCCCCGGAAGAGCGCAGATGCGTCCCGCAGGCAAGCACACAGCCCAACCCCAGAACTCCCATCAAGGTCCCGCCGAGCTCCCCTACCTGTGGCCAGAGCAGACGCAATGAGCCATACACCATGAGACTCGTGAAACCGACCCACCAGAGCACTCTGGGAGAGTGCCATGGGTCTTCAGTCTGTCCCATCATCCACTGCCGCATATCATTTGCTGTTTTCATCGCTACCATGGCCGCCAGAAAAATCTCGGAGCTTCGGCATCGCTCCTGCTGAATACTCGATCCAAAAACGCCGCAGGCGCCTCGAGGGCGCCTGCGGGACTATACCACCGGCCCTTGCCGACTACCTTGCACCAAAGCCGGTAAAGATGGTCTTCAATGTCTTGAAGGCAATCAACACATCGATCCAGAGCGAAAAGTGCTTGATGTAGTAAAAGTCATACTGCAGTTTCTTGCCCATCCCCTCGGCTTCCGCCGCATAGCCCTGCTCCACCTGTGCCCAGCCGGAGATACCCGGACGCACCACATGGCGATAGCTGAAGAAGGGTACATCCTGCTCATACTTTTCCGACAGTGCCACGGACTCCGGCCTGGGGCCGATAAAGCTCATCTCACCACGAAGCACATTGAATATCTGGGGAAGCTCATCGATTCTGTATTTGCGAATGAACCGCCCCACCCTGGTGATCCGAGGGTCATCGTCGGGGAGCGTAAAATCCTCACCGCCAGGCTCGTGATACATGCTACGAAACTTGTACATCTTGAAGGGCCGCGCCCGATACCCCATGCGCGGCTGAAGAAAGAGTACCGGGCCTCGGCTATCCAACTTGATAAGCACTGCGACAACCGCCAGCACTGGCAGCAGAACCGGCAGGAACAGCACCGCGGCAACGACATCAATACCTAGTTTGCAACCCGCATACATCGATGAAGGCATCAAACTACCGAACTCGTTCTCGGATAACCGATCGACCCTCACCCGTCCACTGATCGATTCGTGGATCTGCTTGATATGGTAAACGGGGATACGGCACAGGGTGCAGGTAGCAAGAAACTTTTCCCACTCAGCAGGCAGGTCATCGGCCCGCAAATCGGCGACGACACCGTCAACTCGCACGCCCTCAAGGTCAGGCCTCTCGAGCCAGCGCAAGTCGACCTGCGTGGTTCCACGCAACTTTCTGGCGTCACCAAAGGGCACAATCGCCAACTTCAAGCAGCGATAACGTCGCCCAACAAAATAGCCTACAAAGCACCAGAGCAACGAAACGCAATAGCCCGCGAACAGCACCTGGCGCGTATATTCCTCACGTGTGAAAAAGAGCACCGCCACCGCAAGAAGAAACATCACGGAGACAGTCGGAGCTATATAGGCAGCCACCTGAGAACCAGGAAACCGTGCCATACGCCGGAGTGTCAGCACGGTCGCAATGAAGGCACCGGTAAGGGCATAGATGGTATTGGTGCGCACATCCGGTAGGTAGTGCCAGAACTCCCACCCCCAGCGCTCAAGAGACGGTAGCCCTACCACCAGCGGCAACCCCACCACCAACTGGAATGTCAGGCCCAGCAGGATCTTTTCATACCACCGAGAATGACGGCGCTCATAATCGAGACTCACAGACGATTTCCTATCCACATCGCGCTGCGCTTGGCGCAACAACGCGTCTTCCTGCCAAGAGAAAAATCAAGCACGTTAGAATAATAATTTATTGTATAACAGTTAGTTAACCATCACGATGCGTATCCAGGATATCCTCCGCCATATCAGCCATAAGTCGGGCCCTATGGTAGCACGCCACAAAGTCATCACGCTTGCAGGGACGCAGCTCCAGCTGCTCCAGAACCTGGACCGCAGATACGGCATCACACGGCGGAAACACCACTGCGTTGTCGATCTCCTGGCTCACAAAGCCTGCGGCATACCCCGCCAACCCGGCCCAGATTGGCTTCCCTGTGGCGGCGTACTCGAACAGCTTGGAGGGTAATACGCGCAGGAAGGCCGGCATGTCGTTGAGGTGCAGGAAGAGAATATCAGCAGAACGATATTCGTCCATCAACGCATCACGACACAGCGGGTCCAGTAACTGAACGTTGCTGATACGCCTTGCCTGCAACGCCTCTCGCAACGCCTCCTTGCCCCCGCCATCACCAATCACCATGAACTCAAGGCGTTCGGCAGTACGCTCAGCCAACTCCGGTAGGATGCGATCCAACCCCTGGCCGGTGCCGATATTCCCGGCGTAGACCACGCGTAGGCGATCCTCGTGACCTGACTCCTTGTCACCTGACACTTCGCTGACAGGTACTTCATTGCCAGGTGCTTCATTGCCAAGCACTTCATTACCGGTCGCTTCACTACCAGATACCTTAAAGCCGGCTCCCATATCACTACTGGAAGCAAACAGCTCGTCCACGCCGTTGGTAAACCAGGAAAAGCGCCGCGACGGATATCGCGCCTCGAAGTAGCCAGCAAAACCGGGAGACACCAGGTTGATCTTGTCTGCCTGGCCCAGCGTCCAACGCTCGATGGGGCTGAATACTGCGCTCCCCAGCCTGCGCATTCCTTTCGGCAGGACGTAGCGAAGGTTCTCGACGAAGATATCGCGGATATCCAGATACAGGGCCGCCGACTGGCGACGGGCGATACAGGCGCCAAGCGTGGCCGTCATCAAACGGGAGGACGTGGCCACCACAAGATCATACTGCTGCTCCTTCACCAACCTATTGACGGCCCGAGCGTAGCTAATGAACGCGCGGGCCTGATCCAGCATACCGCTCTGGTGAGAAGGCAGCGCTACGCGATATACACTCAGCTGCGGACCGTGCTCGGTTTCCGGCGCAGCAGCAGAGAACGAAGCGTAACGATTGGGCAGGGTCGTAATGACATCAATTCGTGCATCATCCGGCAGCCTGGGCAACATGGCCTTGAGCAGCGCCTGGGTACGGAACGAGCACGCGCTCAGGTCCGGGGGGTAATAGAAACTCAACAACAGGATGTTCAAATAATGCCTCACTCAAGCTCATGATTAACCTGCCAATACCCTCTCGTAGAGCTTGACCAATGCCTGCTCCTGCTCCTCCCAATTGAGGTGCTGGGAGGCGATACCAGCGTTTTGTGCATAGCGCTTCCGTAACGCTGGATCCTGAACCAGGGTATTCAGTGCCTCGGCCAGCGATTCGCTGTTACCGGGCGTGGTGAGTATACCCAGATCGTGCCTGCGCACGACCTTGCTGATTTCCGGCAGGCTAGACGCCACCACCGGCAACCCCGCCACGACATACTCAAACAGCTTGTTCGAGTCCGTCGTGAAATGATTGAGACAGGTATTCTCGATCGGCTGAACACCGATATCCGCCGAGGCGGTGTAATACGGCAACTCGCTCAACGCCACCGTAGGAATGAAGCGCACTCGCTCGGAGAGAGCAAGCTGCTCGGCGAGGCGCTGCAACTCCCCCTCCTGGCGGCCTCCGCCAATGAAAACGAAGTAGGCGCTGGGTACTCTGGCGGCGACCTCCACGAGACGAGGCAACCCTCTGCCCTGCTGCAAACCGCCCTGATACAGGATTATCGGCCAGGGCTGATCAAGCTTTAGCTCATCGCGAATTCTGGTGGACTGCTCGACTTGTGTCAGCCTGGGACGATTTTGCAGCACCAACGGCCGCGGTATGCCGTATGCCCGAGCGAAGAACTTGGCCCGCGCATCGGTGGTGGTGATCGTACCTACGGCACGCGGCATCAGTTTCTTTTCCACCCAGCCCACAACGCGACGAAAGCTCTTGTAGCCTTCACGATCGGTGCTGATTTCATGGGCATCATAGACAAGCGGCACACGAGCCAACACCGCAGCCAACCAAGCGGTCGGCAACACGTTAACGTCATGGGCATGAATCACCGTGGGGCGAGAGCGAACCAGTTGGTAAGTCAGCTCAAGGTGAGCCCAGCTCCGACCAACAATAGCCATCATTTGACGATACAGGCTGTTTGAGCTGGCTTGAGGCGCACTCCTTGAGACCGGTCCTTCAGTGTGTTTCCGTTGGCTCATTCTCGATAGCGGGCTACGAGCTACTCGAACAACTTCTACTCCCGACTCCAACCTCTCTCTCTGCCTAGTGACTCCCGGAGCATGCAAGGCATGCACAATAACTTGATGACCTGCCGACTGAAGCGTCTGAGCTTCCTTCAAGACCCGAGCGTCGTTAAGGAAGTCGTTCCATACAATCATGGAAATAGTGGACAAATTAAAATCCCCAGAATGAAAAATATTTCATACCGTCTCCTGGGGTACTGCTGAGGGAGTTCCCACACAGTCGAGGATCAGGGGAACCAAATCTAGCGCCGAAGCAAATTGCTGTCGTACGCATAATTTTTCCAATTCATACATCAGGGTAGCCAAGCACACATCCTTTTCCGCAACGTCTAATAGGGCTTTGCGCCCTCTCTTGGCTTCCGATAAAACCTCGCCAAGGCACTCGAGTTGCTTAGGTCCTACCGGCCACCCCGCTCCCAGTGGTTCCAGTGCCCACCGCCCCCAATGCACTGCAATAAATTCACCCACATCATCCTGGAAAATAGAATTTGGACCAATATCAGGATTTACAACAACCAGAGGAAGGCTTTTCAGCCGATCTATAATCTCAGGCTGCAGCGCAATAATTTTCTCTACTCGCTCAACGGATTCGACATTTAGCATCTCCGCCACCGTCCTTAATCGCGAGAAAACTCTATTATCAACCCTTTCCCAAAGCGGTGGGTGGGATCGACTATATCGAGACACCAGAGAGGTACTTGGACTCACGGAAGCTAAACGAGAGAACATCTTATTTCTTGCTTCACTAAACTGATCTTTGGAAAACTGATTCGCCCTACTAATATCCAATATATGGCAATGCAGTCCTTGAATATCCTCAACCCCAAGCAATGGCAAGGAAGGAAGACTACATTCATCTGTCAGCAATGTGGCTTCGTGGCGAGCCAAGGAGCTTTTCTTAATAGAAAAAAGTTTTACCAAGCACTCTTCTCTCAAATGACCTTTTTGGTCAACTTCTTCAACATGAAAGAAAGCCACATCCGAAACACCCACCTGAAGCCAATTAACTTTTATATCGCAAAAAGAACGATTAAAAACAACATTCAGCACGTCACAGATCCACTTCTCACGGCGAGGTGATTCAAGAAGGGACCAAAAATTTGTTTCATGCTTCTTTGCTTCTCCAACCAGCACATGACCATGGAAAAACAACGCATTAAGCTTCAACCGCTGGAGATAAAGCCCTCTTAAATCAAGGACAAGCCCTGAAACTCTCGAAAATCCCTGCCTCATCAAAATCAGCGATATGATTGCAACCAACAAACTAGGAGGAGAACCCCATAGAAAATCTGTCACAATATAGCTAAAAGCTATAAGAAATCCTACTCCAGTAACTGTACCAACAACTTTCCCCGGGACCTCGTCCAAACCAGTCTTAACACGTCCTCTGTAAGAGTACAAAAGTGCCAGCAATGAAAAAGATACCAGAGAATAAATCGAAAGAACTAGAAAAAGATCATAATAGAGCCAACAGAGACCTATCGAAATAATAAATATCAATATAACACTAGACAAACTCCTTGAATACCGCTGAAATCCTTGACGAGCTATTTCAGTCTGATTCTCAAACAAAGTCATTTTCTGACTTCTCTCTAAAAGAGAATCAGCTCCTCTCCCCGACCCATAGACCACTAGTTTTTCGGAAAACGAATGCAAAAAATAAAAGCAGACTGCCAGCACACTCAACGAAACAATCAACAAGTCTCTATCTATACCAGAAAAAAAATCTGGAAAATAACGTGGGACCCGGTCAGAGCCCAAAAGCATTACCACCTTGAGAGGTAGCAGTGACGCTACTACAATTGAGAACTGAGATACTAATGTAACAAAAACCACTGCTAAAGTAGCCCCAGGGACCACTCGAAAAATTTTTCTCCCTAAAGAAACCGACCATCTTAGCGCAACATAAATATTATTTATCAACTGACAACCCCTTTACAAAAATTGCCGCACAACCTAAAAAATAAAAATAAACTAACATAAATAAACCAAGAAAAGGAATGACAACAAATTATCAAAAAGCCACAATACTCACAATCATGATAATTATAAACAATAAAACGGAATAAAACCGAAAAGACAGGGGAAGAACGGGATTCTAAAAAAACCTAGGAATTACAAAAGGATCCTATCCAGCATAGAACTTTCCCATATACATTCCCCCACGAAACATCTTAAAGAATAAGCGTGCTTTAATTGTACAAAAGTGTATAAAACACGCACAAACCTGACTTCCATAGCAAACCATCGAAAAACAAGGCATCTTGACTGACCAAATCTTTAGACCAACCGAAACTCCAGCTTCAATTCAGAATCACTATAGGTTCAGCCTCTGCCAAAGTTAGCACTAGCACTTGGGGAGAGAAAACATCAATTCGACAGCTCTTTTTTTCGTAAAAGCTTACCCATTAACTTTAACAGAAAACGCTTAAATTCACTTCAGTCTCAAAGGCACAAAAAATTCACATCAATTTTTCCACTTATATCCACCCACGATTTGACAAGCTATCTCACTCAAGAACTCTCCTCCTCCACCATGACACAGGGAAAGCTCTCCCCCCTCATAGCACACGAGGTCTTTAACATCGCCAACTATGTCATCTGCACTAGACAGCAAAAGTTCTTTTTCTTGATCATTCCATTGAGATACCAATCTTTTATAATCTTCAGGGATTTTTGTTTTTGTTCCTCTTTTATTTCCCGCAATCGGGAAAATATATCTATTAAGGTAATTTCTTCGAAACTGCTCTACTTCTTTTTTACTGACGCGAGGTTTACAACGCTCCACCTCAACATTAATGCTACGAAGAATTTCAGCTGCCTCGTAATTCAAAGAGACATTTGACCTGCTATCATTTACAACGACGTCACTCAAGTCCGGCAAACCAACGACACCTGAAAAATCCTCCCACAACTGGTTCTTTGAAGTAGGATTCTCTGGGATAACTACAACCTTAACGGGAGAGAATTCCGACCATATTTTAACTGTTTTACCGTATGAATAAGTCCTCCACATCCCACTTCCGTCTTCTCTGTTTTTATCCAGCCGGTCAAAAAAGTCGGCTATAGATACCACCCCTCCTCCTTTTATATACTGCTGCCATGCTGAAGGAAGAGTTGTGAATAGTGAGCGTACCGTAACCACCACTGCATCAACCCCTCCTATTTCATCAATAAATTTAGCAGCTCCATCTCTCGACAAAGAGGACAATGCTTCTGAAGATATCACAATATCACCATCATGATATTCAATCTCATCTAGCATCTCTCTTCCGAGATCACGCCATTTTTTCTCGTTATCAGCCCAGTAGATGTCTGTCCCACATAGGCCATAACACGCATGCTGCTGGTTCATCAGCTTGCCAGGATATAACCACCCTTCTTTCTTTAGTGCTTTCCTATTCTCAAAAAGAACATTTTGAACATAAGTAGTCCCTGATTTCATTTGCCCGACATGAAGTACTTTTTTCATTTCAACGCCAATTAAATTTATGAACAATACCAAAGATCAATTCTTCCCAGCGCTCTGCAACACTCTCCAACGTATAAGAAGAAGGAAAGTTTAAGCCATGATCAACTTCTCCCTTTACCACTAGATCTCGAGCCTCCAAGCAATCACGTACAATGGAAGATTCCCCCCAGATATCCGCAGCCCCTTCCCAGCTCCAAATAACAGGGGTAGCTCCAGCAGCAATGCCCTCACCCACAGCCATATGAAATGATTCATGGTCAGATGGTGAAAAAATATATCCAATCATAGAGAACCACTGCGGAACATCATCTCCGGGCGGATCAAAAACCACTTTTCTCCTCAGCTTCGGACTACTATTAATTCTATTAAGCAGCTCTCTATAATACTTTACTTCATCTGGGCGCGATAAAATCCAACCATAATCAAGTGGATTCATCCCCTTAACTCTCAGGTTATATCTCTCGTCTTCTTCAAGAAGTTTTTCGAGAACATCAACGGCTCTATCTAGCCGTTTGCTCTTCGGTGCGGAACCGATCATTCCTAGAGAAAAATTCGAACCGCCTTGTTTCTTAACACCTTTAAACTTCTCAACATCAATGCCGTTTGGGATAACCGAAGTTAGCTCTTGATGAAAATCAAAAACTTCTATAGCCTGCCTTCTAGTGTGCTCACTGACAAATGCTATATGATCGATAGCATCCCACTTAGCGTGGGCCATATACGGCACTTTGGCTTCCTGAGCGTGAAACCGCGCAACCAGTCGCTGATGTGGCAGACGATGATGTGAATACCATTTGAGATTACCCAAACACCATTCACAGAAAATCACATCTGCCTGCGGCAATAACTCCAGGCTTTTCTTTTCATCATGGGAGTTGTGACCAGTCCATTGATCAACCAGGAACTCAAACTTTCCTGTTTCCTCGAGCCGCCTTTGCAAAGGCGTAAAGAACTTCAAGTCATGCCCCGCCACTAGCACGCGGATTTTCCGAGTTTCAGCCGGACGGTTGATATTATCTCTACCAGGGAGCGAACTCAGCCACTGACTCACCTCCGCCACACGGGTACCGAAAGTGTGTGTTTTGGCAACTGCCATAAGCTGATCAGCAGCAGTCTGTGCTAGTTCATCATCAGCTAACGCCGCATCAAGAGCATTGATATATTGCCCTTGAGTATTCGCAAAGAGCGGATAATTCTCTCCCAACAGCTCCTCATGAAGGGGGTTACGATTGATGATCGCACCACACCCGGCTCCACCGTATTCGAGAATCTTGGTGGAGTACTCCAAAGTATCGTTCATCGACTCGTCACGCCAGGAAAGCCCCACACGAGCCTGATGCAGCTCGATTTGAACGTCGTCCCGGGACATTGCTCCCAGCCACTTCAGCCCAGGCGTATGCTCCAACGCCCTTTTCATGCGTTGCTGGAAACCCTCTGAATCGAAATGAATCTTGTCCCCGATCATTCGAAGCTGTGCATCTGGGTGCTTACTATAGATCTCAGGCCATATTTCAGCCATCTCCAACGTCATCCAGTCAGGCTTGAACTTACCCGCATAGACAACCTGCTTCTGCCGTGAAGCTACAGGTAGAGGCTCACTTTCGATATCAGGAATGACAGGTGGGTATAGCTTGTATTTTACTTCTGGCAAACCGGGTACCAGAGCCTTCCAAAGATCCCGAAATCCAGATGTCTGGCAAAGAAGCTGGGCACACTTACGAGCAATCCTGGAAATTTCCTCTCGTTCAGATTCGCTATAATCTTCGACAGACTGAGGAATATCCGTCAAATAGATCCAGCACTTCTGGAACACCATTGGATTATCGAGCAGCGACTTGGCTATATCATAACCACGAACAACGATTACATCATAATCATTCTTTTGATCGAATTTGACCGCTACTTCGGCCATTTCCTGATGGTCGAGGCGCTTGGCAAGCATGCTACTGACAATTCCGGTTTCCCGAGCACCATTAATGATATTGACATTTTTGTGATCGCAAAGAGGCTGATATAACTCATCCCTACGCGGAGTACTCTTCGCTAGGAAATCGACCCTTGCCAACCCTGTCTCGGCAAATACCAGAGCAATGGTTTGCGCCCAGATGGATGAGCCATCTATGTAATTGAGATCTGGATTGGCACAAACAAGAACACGTTTCAACTCAGGCATCTTGCAGCTCCCCGCAGTTTCCTTGTGAGTGGTCGGCGGAGAACTCATCCGTGTCTGTACAGAACAGGCTACTTGATGATACCGAACGATCATCCGATCTCAGCCATTCCAGCTGAAACGCTTTCGGTCGCCAGATCGCCGCAGAGAGCCTGGTATCAACGTCGTAGCTGAATGCATCTTCACTGCAGGCCTTCGCCCACCCAGCGGCCTCTGGCTGATAGCTCATGGCATTCACCAGGTCCTGGAGATAGTACGTGCCATAACGGTGGCTGGAGGAAACCCTGCCTACTGCCTGATAGCCATTCTTCTCACTCTGCTGAACAGCCTCTGCCTGCTCCACAGCTGTCACCAGCTCCACCTTTTCAGGAGCGGCACTCATGTCACTGGAACTGGTAACTGGACTCTCGATCAGAAGCCGGAAGTTTCTGTAACGTTGACCTTGTGCAAAGCTCAACAGCTGATCCAGTTCAGCACGATGTTCAGCATGGGCTACCAACAGCAGCTCAGGTGTCGTATCGATGCGCTCATCTGAACCAATGATCTCGAACACGCTGTTGAGGCGATGAGCATATGTATGGCCGGAGAACACCTCACGAATTCCGGCGAGGCTTCTTCTCCGCCACTCATCATCATCATTGAGAAGCGTATGAATAGCCTCTTCGGCTTCTGCTTCAGTGCGTACCAGCCACACGGCATCAGAGTCGAACAGCTCAGCAATGCCACGGGCATAAGTGCTTACCACAGGAGTGCCACAGGCCATCAGCTCAAACACACGCCGCGAGAACATGGTCGGGGAGTCGGTTACCGAGTTGACGTTGAGGAATACTCGGTACCGAGAGTATTCCTTGCAAAGCTCCAGGTAAGGAAGGCTGCCACGGATGCCGCCCTGGTACTCCTCTGGGAATGGGAAGATGCCGGTGCCGTGGTTACGATCAAAGATATCCAGGCCATGCTTGTTCGCGCTTGCAAGAAGCCACTTCATGGCCTCACCACGCTCGGCATGTCGATTGCCGTACCAGCTTCCAGCAAAGCAGGACTTGTTCAACCGACCACGTAGAGGTGCGGGTTTATGCAGTGCCGGTTGGGCAGCAAATGGCAAGGCATGGACAGACTTGTTGCCTGTCCGCTTCCGGTAGGAGTCGACCATGTTCTGGTCGGTGGTGAAAATATGGTCCGCAAGACCCGCGGCTTCCATGAATTTGTCATGATGCACGGGATCTTCCTTGTTCCAGAAAACCGTTGGAATCTTCTCCTGCCGCGCCCACCCCGCCATCTGCTGAAGTTCCTGGCCAGGCTTGGTGTTGTAGGTACCGACTCGGTACTGCCAACTGCCACCATTTCCCTTCCAGGCGCTCTCGATAAATACCATCGCTGGGGGATATTTCCTTGCCAGCCCATACCAGTTATCAGGACGAGGCTGAAGCAACCGCAGGTCACTGCCGAAACAGCCCTCCGTGAACTCATCCATCACCGCTAGAACCACTGGTTTGCCATTGTCGGAGGGGGCAGGCCAGCCGAGTATGCTGATTTCCTCCGCAGCAGCCGATGGAGGGGTGAACAGCACTTCAGCGCCGCTGGTCGATCCCGGTCTGGCCTTGACACTATTGTGCTGCGAAGATCTCGACGCAGCCTGATCGAGACGCCGCTGAGCAGCTTGCGGTAGCGTCAGATGTGCGACCCGATGATACGGAATCCCCAATCGCGTCGCGGCCGGGACCACTATATTCCACTTGATATAGCGTAACCCCTGGCGCAGGTTGATCCGCCAATTCGATCCACTCCTGCTCGGCCTTCTGAGGCGCCATAGCCGTACCGGCAATTTCACCGCGTCAACCACAGATCCAGATGCGGCTTTTACATGTAGACCCGCCTTATATGCATGACTGGATTTCAGGGCGTAAAGCTGTTGGCAACCATCACGATACTTTGAATTTGCAGCGCGATACCTTGCGGTAATGTCATCATGCTGCTCACTCAACTGCCGGTATTGTTCACTCACATCTTGATAGCCAGCCTCGGAAACTCTCAGCTTGCCTTCCAGTTCGCCAATCTGTTGCTGAGCATTGATGAACTGTGACTCAAGCTCGTTATACCTTTCACGCTCCGTGCCAAGTTCTTCCTGAAGCGCCAAAATCGTCTGGTGCGCTTGATTCAGACTATCCTGTAGCTTATAAGAGCTATCCAACTTGCGAATTTCCTTTGCCAGCACATCGATTTTCTTGTTGGCTGAGTTCACATCATCGGCAAGGCCCTTGGCATTCTCATCAAACATCATCAACGTATTGATGATCTTGTCAGAGCCAAAGCGGTCAAAGTCAGCCGTCTTGCTTTCGGCCAACTTCTCATCAGACGACCTCTCAAACACAAAGAAGTCTGCAAAGGATGTATTGTTCGGGTTTATCGCCGAGAACGGGTAGCTATTGGGCACAGCTTTTACCAAGTTCCAGCCTGGATACCACTCTTCAACATCGCTCAGGACATCTCGAAAACGGACGTATCCAGAAGCCTCATTTATTCCTGCACGATTCCCCTGCTCACTACTGGCATTGCTGTAAATAATGACAAATTTTGTCGAAGCCGCGAAAAGGTGCTTCAAATAATATTCATACACCTCATCATTGGAGAGGTGATAGATCACATCAAGAGATAGCGCCAGTTCTGACTGCACGGAAGCAGGATCGAAACTCTCGGGTTTGTATACGTGGAAGCGCTTTGAGGAGTCGTGGGCAAACGTCTGCGAACAGTGTTCAATAATAGTTGGACTAATGTCCAATCCAGTATACTGAGGGTATTCAGCCAGAGAGAGCTGAGCCCCATCACCACAGCCGATCTCCAGCACCGACTGAATTTTGTTCTTCTTGACGAAATGATTGAGAAAGTGAGCCTTGAACCGGGCCAGACGTCCGTATGAGCCAGCACCACTATTTCTCCCCGATGCATACCGGCTTTCCCAATATCCAGCTACATCGAAGTACTTCTTGTGGCTTAGCTCAATACTCTCGACAACGTAAAACGGCCGTTGTTTCGGCTGTACTGGAGGCAACTTATAGCCAATAGCATGCAGTCTATTCTGTACCGACTCAGGCAGTAATCTATCATCCAGAAGAATAATGATCGGGCGCGCATCACTGCACTCCAACTGTTCGAAGACTTCCTTGTTCAACTCGCTCTGGCTGGAACTCAGGATAAGTACACTGCACTGGTCCAGTACGTCACTCGTATCGGGGACACCGGTGTGAAGGGCTTCGGATGGAATTCGCACAGACAAGGCCTGAAGCAGAGATTCGTTGTCTCCGACAAGCCAGTAGTTCCCGCCCAACCCAAGCTCATCAAGGAAATCGCACAGTTCGTGTTCCAGGTTCACCTTCTCCATTACAACCCTGCTCAATGATGATTTATAGGTCAGGCAGCCCAGATACCACGGCTGTCAATGAGATAGCATCCTTCCAGCTGCTGTGCTGCAATACTCTTGAACGGCTTGTGATCTACCAGCAGTACAACAATATCCGCGCTTTCAAGCGCATTTTGTGCCTCAACCAATGCGCACCCTTCCAACTTGCCAGCAGGCAGCGATTCGATGTTGGGCTCGACAATCAACGTATGTCCGGGATTGGAAGCAGCAATTTGCTGCGCGATGGCGAGAGCAGGACTTTCGCGCAGATCATCGATATCCGGCTTGAAGGCCAGACCAAAGCAGGCAATGGTGACTTGCTTGGCAGTTTTTTCCGGGTTAGCGGAAAGGAACTTGCCTACCGCTTCGTTGACCTTGTCGACTACCCACTGTGGCTTGCCGTCGTTCACCTCTCGGGCGGTGCGGATCAATCGCGCTTGTTCAGGCGTCTCACTGACGATAAACCAGGGGTCAACGGCGATGCAGTGCCCACCGACACCAGGGCCAGGCTGCAGGATATTGACGCGCGGGTGACGATTGGCGAGGCGAATCAGCTCCCAGACATTGATATCCAGCTTGTCACAGATGATGGAAAGCTCGTTGGCAAAGGCGATGTTTACATCACGGAAGCTGTTCTCGGTGAGCTTGGCCATCTCCGCGGTGCGCGCTGTGGTGGTGATGCACTCGCCCTCCACGAAGATTCGGTAGAGAGCGGTAGCGGCTTGAGAACATTTGGCGGTCATACCACCGATAACTCGGTCGTTCTCTACCAACTCCCTAACTACATGGCCAGGCAACACCCGCTCAGGGCAATGCGCCACACGGATATCCGATTCCTCACCATGGGTTTGCGGGAAGGTCAGGTCCGGACGCGCCTCAGCCAGCCACTCGGCCACCTGTTCCGTCGCTCCTACGGGAGAGGTCGACTCGAGAATCACCAGGTCGCCTTTCTTGAGCACCGGGGCAATCGCTTTGCTGGCCGACTCGATATAGCTCAAATCCGGGACATGCTCATTACCGTTTTCGGCCTTGAACGGAGTCGGCACTGCAATCAAGAAGGCATCTGCGGGCTCCGGGGTGGTCGTCGCTCGCAGATAATCTTCCTTCACTGCGGCATGCACGATCATGTCCAGCTCAGGCTCGACGATATGTATCTCGCCCTGGTTGATGGTATCCACCGCATGCTGATTGACATCGACACCGACCACCTTCTTGCGGCGTGATGCAATCACAGCAGCAGTTGGCAAGCCGATATAACCCAGGCCGATGACGGAGATAGTTTTGAATTCCATGAGATATCAATCCAGATAGACAGAAGGATGACGATACTGGTGCACGGTGCGTGCGCAGCTGACCGCGTTCCTATAGTTGAGTAGTCGCGAGAATATCGAGGATACGTGCACAGGCCTTGCCATCCCCATAGGGGTTGTGGGCATAGCTCATGGCTTCGTAGGCTTGCTGATCGGTCAGTAATGTCTTGAGTTCACTCACGATCCTGTCGACATCAGTACCCACCAGTTTTACCGTACCGGCTTGCACGGCCTCCGGCCGCTCGGTGGTCTCACGCATGACCAACACCGGCTTGCCAAGAGATGGGGCCTCCTCCTGGATGCCACCGGAGTCCGTCAGGATGATGTGTGCACGATTCATCAGATAGACAAACGGCAAGTAGTCCAACGGTTCGATCAGGTGGACATTATCGACATCGCTGAGCAGGCGATTGACCGGCTCGCGCACATTGGGGTTCAGGTGTACCGGATAAACGATCTGCACCTCGGGGTGCTGAGCAGCGGTATCGTGCAGTGCTCGACAGATACGCTCGAAACCATCGCCAAAGCTCTCACGTCGGTGGCCTGTAACCAGAATCAGCTTGCGATTGCTGTCGAGGAAGTCGAAATGCGCGCCAAACTGCTGCTGGTAGCTATCGTCACCTTCCAGCCTGGCAACCACATCCAGCAACGCATCGACAACGGTGTTACCGGTCACATGCACCTTGTCCGGGGAAACGCCTTCTGCCAACAGGTTTTCGCAGGAGCGGTCAGTCGGAGCAAAGTGCAGCTCGGCAAGCGCGCCGGTCAGTTTGCGATTGGCCTCTTCCGGCCAGGGTGAATAGATATTACCGGTTCGCAGACCAGCCTCTACATGGGCAACGGGTATCTGCTGGTAATAGGCGGCAAGCGTCACAGCGAAGGTAGTCGCCGTATCACCGTGAACGAGAACGATATCGGGTTTGACGGTACTGAGTACATCGCGCATTCCTTGCAGAATGGCGGCAGTCACGTCGGTGAGATCCTGCCCCGGCCGCATTACCGCAAGGTCGTAGTCCGGGACCAGTGCGAATAGATCCAGCACCTGGTCCAGCATCTCGCGATGCTGGCCAGTGACGCAGACCTTGGCATCAAACCGCTCATCGGCCTGCAGCGCCAGCGCCAAAGGGGCCATCTTGATGGCCTCCGGACGTGTGCCAAAGGCGCACAAGGTTTTCATCTGTTTTGAGTTGCTATCGACGGTCATTGATAATCCTGATGGTCGTCTCGCGAATAGGAGTTTCAAGAAGCCAGTAAGTCGCGCAGTTCATGCTCCGCATGAGCGAGACCATTGCCCTCAATCACCATGTCACTTTCTTGATGATCTGACTGACGAGTTCGTGTAGTCCATATTCCGTTGTTTTCAGCGTCAATTCTGCCTCACGCGGAACCTCGTAAGGGCTGTTGATGCCGGTGAAGTCCTTGATCTTGCCTTCGCGCGCTTGCTGGTAGAGGCCTTTCGGGTCGCGTTGCTCGCAAACATCCAGCGGGGTGTCTACATAGGCTTCGATAAAGGCATCGGCGCTGAACAGCTTGCGAGCGGTATCGCGATCGGAGCGGAACGGCGAGATAAAGGCGGTGATCACGATCACGCCGGCTTCGGCAAACAGGCTGGCCACCTCTCCCACGCGTCGGATGTTCTCGGCGCGATCCACCTCACTCATGCCGAGGTCCTTGCACAGACCATGGCGGATATTGTCACCATCGAGCAGCATGGTGTGATAGCCGCGGCGATTGAGCTCAACCTCCAGCGCATTGGCGAGCGTCGATTTACCCGAGCCGGAATAGCCGGTAAACCACACGCACTTGCCCTTGTGGCCGTTGATCTGCTCACGCATGCCCTGGGTGACGCTGGTGCGATTCCACACCACGTTGGCCTTGCTGTCGTTGTCACGGAATTCGTACGGCAGCTCACTATCAATCGGCTTGTGAATCATGCCGGCGCCGACGGTGATATTGGTCAGACGGTCGATGATGATGAAGCTACCGGTACCCGGGCTGGTGCGATAGTCGTCCAGCGGCACTGGAGCCGTCAGCTCGACCTGGCAGCGCGCGATGGCGTTGAGATCAAGGTGATCGGCATGACGATGCTCAAGTGTGTTGACGTCGACCTGGAAGTCGATGGCCGTTACCTTGCCGGCGAGGTCGCGAGTCGCAAGCTTGATGTCATACAGCTTGCCGGTTTCCAGCGCGGTCTCATGCATCCAGACGATGTCAGCTTCAAAGGCAGACGCCAGTGCCACGTCATCATCCGCCGCCACGATCCAGTCGCCCCGCGAGATATCGATCTCGTCGGCGAGCGTGACGGTAATGGCCTGGCCCGGATAGGCGCTCTTGAGATCGCCATCGAAGGTGACGATGCGCTCCACCGTTGATGTCTTGCCTGATGGCAAGGCACGGACCTGCTGGCCAGGCGTGACTACGCCGGCGGCCAGAGTACCGCAGTAACCGCGGAAATCGAGATTGGGGCGGTTGACATACTGTACCGGCAGACGCAGGTCGCGCAGGTTCTGGTCGTGGGTGATTTCCACGCTTTCCAGCAGCTCGAGCAGCGCGGGGCCATCATACCAGGCCATCGCCTCACTCTTGTTGACGACGTTGTCGCCCTTGAGTGCCGACATCGGAACAAACTGGATATCCGGCGCATTGAGCTTGTCGGAGATCGAGCGATATTCCTCGATGATCTCGTGATAACGCTCTTCGGAGAACTCGACCAGATCCATCTTGTTGACCGCAACCACCAGGTGCTGAATACCCAGCAGGTCGGCGATGAAGCTGTGGCGACGCGTCTGAGTCTGCACGCCGTAGCGAGCATCAATCAGTATGACTGCCAGGCTAGCCGTGGATGCCCCGGTGGCCATATTACGTGTGTACTGCTCATGCCCTGGCGTATCGGCGATGATGAACTTGCGCTTGTCGGTCGAGAAGAAGCGGTAGGCGACATCGATGGTGATGCCCTGCTCCCGCTCGGACTGCAGACCATCGACCAACAGCGCCAGATCGACTTCCTCACCCGTGGTGCCACTGGTCTTCGACGCCTGAGTGATCGCTGCCAGTTGATCTTCATAGATCATCTTGGAGTCATGCAGCAGACGACCGATCAGCGTCGACTTACCGTCATCGACACTGCCGCAGGTAATGAAGCGCAGCAGATCCTTGCTCTCGTGTTCCTTCAGATACGCTTCGATATCTTCAGATATCAGATCGGATTGGTGAGACATAGCAAAACCTTGTGAAGTAAGAAGGAAGAACGAAGAGGTAAGAAAAACCGGTCAGCACTTGCCAAAGTCAAACTGCTTGTGAATCAAGCCAGACAACATAGCGGCAATCTCTTTGGTCTCTGCTACCCATTGGAGTCCTTTCTCTCGATGTATGTAGTCGATTTCCATACCAATGTAGATCTGCGTCCTGAGTTCGGCACAGGACCCTCTTGCGATATGAAGAAACCTGATGCGATCTTTGATGGTGGGGCGGGTCATGCCTTCAGCGATGTTGCTGGGCACAGACAAGCCGGAACGAGTGATCTGGTAAAGTCCATCGATCTTCCCTCTTCCGACTTCCCTCTTCCATCTCGCGGCTTTCTAACGCGGCGCGTTAGAAATACCCTTCTCTCTTCTTCTTCTCCATCGAGCCGGCCTGGTCGTGGTCGATGGCGCGGCCGCTGCGCTCACTGGTGCGGGTGAGCAGCATTTCCTGGATGATTTCCGGGAGTGTGGCGGCTTCTGATTCGACGGCGCCGGTCAGGGGGTAGCAGCCGAGGGTACGGAAGCGCACCGACTTCTCTTGCGGCTCTTCGCCATGCTCCAGCGGCAGACGCTCGTCGTCGACCATGATCAGCATGCCGTCGCGCTCGACTACCGGGCGCGGGGCGGAGTAGTACAGCGGGACAATGGCGATGGATTCGAGGTAGATGTACTGCCAGATATCCAGTTCGGTCCAGTTGGACAGCGGGAAGACGCGGATCGACTCGCCCTTGTTGACCTTGGCGTTGTAGATGTTCCACAACTCCGGACGCTGGCTCTTGGGCTCCCAGCGATGGTGTTTGTCACGGAACGAGAACACGCGCTCCTTGGCACGACTGGCTTCCTCGTCACGACGGGCGCCGCCGAAGGCCGCATCGAAGCCATATTTGTCCAGTGCCTGCTTCAACGCCTGGGTCTTCATGATGTCGGTGTACTTGGCGCTACCGTGATCGAAGGGGTTGATGTTGGCTTCAGCACCTTCGGTGTTGATGTGCTCGATCAACTCCATTCCGGATTCGTCCGCCATGCGATCGCGGAACTCGATCATCTCGCGAAACTTCCAGGTGGTGTTGACGTGCATCAGCGGGAACGGCGGTGTTCCTGGATAGAAGGCCTTGCGGGCCAGGTGCAGCATCACTGAGGAGTCCTTGCCAATGGAGTACATCATCACCGGATTGCGGAACTCTGCGGCCACTTCACGGATGATGTGAATAGCCTCGGCTTCCAACTGCTTGAGGTGGGTCTGGCGTTCTGGGGTTATTTCCATATTCATGATCCAGGAGGTGTATGGCGGCTAGCAGCCAATCAAATGACCAGAGCAGTCATAGACGTGTAATGAACAATTCTCTCAGGCACTCAAGCGCCGCTGAAGGCTGTCCGCAGTGCGTCTGTCCAGCGTTCATCGCGCTGACCACAGACGATAAAGAAGGGATTGAGCACGCTTTCCTGCTGATTACAGCGCAGTGGTTCCAGTGTCTCGGCATTGAGCACTTCGCCACCGGCGGCGGTCACTACTGCCTGGGCGGCGGCGGTATCCCATTCGCTGGTAGGCGCGAGACGTGGGTAGAGATCGGCGCTGCCTTCTGCCACCAGACACAGTTTCAGCGAGCTGCCCATGGAAACCCGCTCATGTGCCGGTAGGCCTTCACAGAAAGCTTCAAATTGGGCGGAGCCATGCGAGCGGCTGCCGACGATCTTCCACGCCTCACTACCGGCTTCCGGTAGTGAGCGCACTTGAATCGGCGTTGTCTCGCCACCTTGCTGCTTGAAGGCACCCTCGCCCTGCTGCCCGTACCAGGTAATGCCCAGCACTGGAGCATGAACAATGCCGAAGACCGGTACACCGTCCTCGATCAGCGCCACGTTGACGGTGAACTCCCCGTTACGCTTGATGAATTCCTTGGTGCCATCCAGCGGATCAAGTAGCCAATAACGCTGCCACTGACGGCGCTGTGCGTAGGGAATATCACCAGACTCTTCAGAAAGCACCGGCACTTCAGGTGTCAAACGCTCGAGCATATCCACCAGCGCTCGATGCGCAGCAAGATCGGCCTGCGTCAAGGGACTGTCATCATCCTTGGTTTCGACCTGAAAATCGCTCCGATAGACCTCGAGAATGGCTCTGCCCGCCTCGATGGCTCCCTCGATCAACGCCTCGCATAACGGCGCATCGATATGGCTCTTCGCATCGTTGCTCAATAGTGCCTCCGGGGTATGAAGAAGTAAGCTCTTGGCTCTTGATTCTTAAAACGACCAAACCATCGGAATGATGCTGACGGCGATCGCGCCCACCACCAGGCTCAGTGGTGCGCCTACGCGCAGATAGTCGGTAAAGCGATAGCCACCCGGCCCCAGCACCATCAGGTTGGTCTGGTAACCGAGCGGCGTCATGAAGCTGGCCGAAGCGGCAATGGTCACGGCGATGACGAAGGGCATGAAATCCACTCCCAGCCCCTCGGCAACCGCTACGGCGATGGGAAACATCAAGACAGCGGCGGCGTTGTTGGTGATCAGCTCGGTGAAGATCACCGTAAGCACATAGATCAACACCAGTGCCATCCACGGCGAAAGCCCATCGATCATGGTGATGGTCCCGGCAACTGCGGCTGCCGCCCCGGTCTTGGTCAGCGCAGCACCCAGCGCAAACGAGGCCGCAATCACCACCAGTACGGAAAGATCGACATAGCGGCGAGCCTTGCTGGCCGGCACGCAGCGCAACGCCAGCATCATCCCGCCAGCCACCAGCGCTGCTTCCAGGATACTGACCAATCCTGAGGCGCTTGCAATGACCATGGCGGCAAGCACTCCCAGCGCCCAGGGCGCCTTGCGGAAGTTGGGCGGCGTGGAGTCATTGAGCGCGCTGACCAGCAGGAAATCCTTGCGGTAGCGGTATTGGTCGACGAAGTCCTGAGCGGTCTCCATCAATAGGGTATCGCCCACCTGCAACTGGATGCTGCCCAGCTTGCCGGAGAGACGGCGCCCATCGCGAGAGATCGACAGTATCACTGCCTGGTAGCGAGAGCGGAAACGAGATTCCTTGACGGTCTGGTAAAGACCACCAAAGTCCGGACCGATGACGGCTTCCACCAGACAACGGTGATGGTGAGCGATATCCAGCTTATGAACATCTCCGCTGGCCGGTTTCAGACCATTGAGCTCACGCAGTTCACGAGCACACTCAGGCGCGCCGATGAATACCAGCACATCCCCCTTGAGCAATTCGGTTTCCGGCGGCACTGCGGTCAACAACCGCCCATTGCGCTCGATATCGGCAAGATAGCCATGGGCGAGGCTACGCAGGCCTGCATCGGCAATGGTCTTGCCGACCAACGGACCTTCCGGGTCGACCAGCACTTCCACCGAGTATTCTCGCGCCAGCTCAAGCTGCTCAAGCGCCCCCTGGCGATTGGGCAGCAAGCGGCCCGCAAACAGATAGAGGAACAGTGCACCAGCAGCAACCAGTGGCAACCCCACCCAAGCCAGCTCGAACATGCTCAGGTGGACATCCTTCTGGCTCTGCAACAATCCATTGATCACCAGGTTGGTACTGGTGCCGATCAAGGTGCAGGTACCACCGAGAATGGCGGCATAACTGAGTGGAAGCAACAACTTGGATGGCGGCAACTTGAGCCTGGCTGCCCAGTCCTGTATCGCCGGTATGAACATGGCCACCACCGTGGTGTTGTTCATGAAGGCGCTCAAGGACGATGCGGGTAGGAGTACGCGCAACAGCGCGAAGCCAATCGTCTGTGGCTGGCCAAGCACTCGCATGGCCAACCATTTGATGGCGCCGGTTTCCTTCAACCCTGCGGCCACCACATAGAGACTGGCGATGGTCATTACGCCGGGGTTGGCAAAACCGACAAGTGCCTCGCTCGGGGTCAGGATACCAACGACCAGTAATGCTGCCATTGCTGCCATGACAATGACATCGGCGGCAATACGAGTGAAAGCCAGGCCGCCCAATACCGCGAATACCACCATCAATGCATACACAGCCTGCCATGTCATGATGGTGAAAACTCCCGAGTGACCACGTTGGCGTTCTCACCACGCGTCTTACAAAACGGCCCGCTACACCCCGTAAAGCGCAGCTGCTCGGGCGCGGTATTCAGAGGCTGCATTGAAACATGTGTTTTACCTATATTCAGGCACGCTACCGCCCATGGATTCTCCGGGTGCATCCTTATCCCTTGATGAAAATTTGTAGCGTGCTCGCTATCTGCACGTTTCGGCAACATTTTACGTGACTGTCGCACCCTACTCTACGCAGATTCGACTACTGCTCGAGAATGCGCAACCTGAGACCGAAGTATTCTTGAGGATGAAAGCATACAGCAGTCGACATACACCGTCAGTGATCCAATAGGCACGATAGCGTTGAAAATCATACCGTTGCCGTAGTTTCTGGTGTGGTGTTAATGCCAAAGTACGGGTCGGAAAACCCCTTCCGGAGCACCAGATAAGTCGCCATCGGCACAAGGTCGCTCAACTGCTGGTCGAGGCACCCGCGATCTCTTGGTGACGATTCCGACGAAGAAGGTTCCGTACCGGCACAGCGAATGCACTGGATCGTTGAGCTGCATCAACTGCGGTGGATGATTCCATTGCTGGAACCGTCCGAGTATGTGCAACAGGGCGCCATGGGAGCGGAGCGATATGCGAGCAGCGTCTTCCAGCGCCGCTCCCATGCCATGCGTCGTCAGCCGCCAGCGCCAGGCTCGCTGCCGACAACAATCGACACTCCTGTCTCACAGGACAAGGTCCCTGGAAGAAGCTCTGCCTTCTCTGTTGTACGGCACACCCATCCGCCGTGCTGCTGCGACACAAGACTTACGATGCCCGGCGCGCCATCCACGACATCATCGCCATAAACCAGCTGCATCGCTGGCTCGCTCCCCTCCTCTCCGGAGATTGTCAGCTGTTTGCCATGCAACCCCTCGGAGCTGATCCCGAGGTTGCGGTAACTCACTTCGCTCCAGACGCCCCCATGACTCAGGTAGATTTCGGCGTTGGTTTCCAGAGCGCGCAACGATCCCAGCGCAGCATTGAACTCGCTGCGGCGTACGTAATCCTGATAACGCGGTATGGCGATCGCCGCAAGAATACCGATGATGGCCACCACCACCATCAACTCGATCAAGGTGAACCCGGCCTGACGATACTTTCGTTGCTGAGAGTACTCGCGCTGCCGAGGATATTGTCGACCTGACTGATGCAATCCATGCGTCATGATTTCGTCCCTCTTTTCTTTATATGCGTCATCAACGTTTTTTGGTTTCGTGGTGCGGTCGTGCACTGCTCCTTTATACGACCTTGCTCTCCCTATGTAAGGGTGATGAGCACGCATCCCTGCGCCAGTTCGAGCACCGCTTCCAGATACTTGACGGGAAAGCGTTTCTTGCTGTGCGAGAACGGTACTGAAAGGCAAGCGAGGATCTGTTCGGGGTCTAGGATCAAGGCACAACAGCAGACAACAGAGGAAGCCATGGAAGCGCTGACTCAACGCTTGCACGACAAGCTGGAGCAACGATTGCTCGAAGAAGGACTACTGACTGCACGGCAGATAAAGGATGCTGCCCATGCAGCCAGACAGGACGACATGCAATTGCTCGATCATCTGGTCGAGTCCAGACAAGTCAGCGCACTGCCCCTGGCACGCATCGCCGCCGAGATACATGGCGTACCGCTGGCGGACCTCGAGGGTATTGAGCCGGCAGACCTGCCCTCGCCTTCCAGCTTTCCCGAATCGCTGCTGCGCGAGAACGACCTTCTGCCACTGGCCTACGACGGCTACTGGCTTCGCGTCGCAATACCCTGCCCATCACGCCTGGCACACCTGAATGAACTTGAACGTTTTACCGGCCACGGCGTCGCCGTGCAATTGGCCCCTGCCGACCGTTTACGAGCGCTGCTGGATGCATGGCTCCGGGACGACACCACACGTCAGGACGCCTGCCCGAATGTCTCCAGGGCACTGGATGAGCTCAATGAAGACGCCAACAAGAACCCTTACTCAACCGCGATTTCCAGCCTTGTTGATCAACGCGATGACGCCCCGGTGGTCAAGTTCGTCAACTCGATCCTGCGTGATGCGGTACGCCGGGGCGCTTCAGATATCCATTTCGAGCCCTTCGAAGACTGTTATCGAGTGCGCATGCGCATCGATGGAATCCTCCACGAAATGGCACAGCCGCCGACTGCCATGCAGGCTCGCGTGGCATCTCGCCTGAAGGTCATGGCTCAGTTGGATATCTCGGAGCGCCGACTCCCTCAGGACGGTGCGATCAAGATCAACGTCAAGGATGGGAAATCGGTCGACTTTCGCGTCAGTTCACTGCCCACCGTCAACGGCGAGAAGGTCGTCCTGCGCCTGCTGGACCCCGTTGCCAGCCATATCCATATCGATGCGCTGGGCATGACTACCGAGCAACGCCAATTACTGCGCAGTGCCCTGGCTCGCCCTCAGGGCATGATTCTGGTCACCGGCCCTACGGGCAGTGGCAAGACCGTTACGCTCTATTCGGGTATCCACCTGCTCAACCAGATCGATCGCAATATCTGCACCGCGGAGGACCCAGTCGAAATCAAGGTTCCGGGCATCAATCAGCTCAACGTTCAGCCACGCATCGGTCTCGACTTCGCTCAGGCGTTACGCGCCTTTCTGCGTCAGGATCCGGACGTGGTAATGGTCGGCGAGATCCGCGACCGTGAGACGGCGGAGATTGCCATCAAGGCCGCACAGACAGGTCATCTGGTGCTGTCCACGCTACACACCAACTCGGCGGCGGATACCCTTGTTCGACTCACCAATATGGGCGTCGCCGCCTTCAATGTCGCCAGTGCTGTCAGCCTGATCATTGCCCAGCGGCTGGTGCGCACACTTTGTCCTCACTGCCGACGACCGGAGGAGCTGTCCTCCGACGCGCGTGCCCACCTGGGTCTTGATGCCGCTCGGTGTGAGACGGCCACCCTTTACGCCCCTCAGGGCTGCGCACACTGCAATGAAGGCTATCGTGGCCGAACCGGGATTTTTGAGGTCGTGCCCATCAGCCCCGCAATCCGCCAGCGCATTCTTGAGTACGCCGGCACTGATGAGCTGAGGCTGCTGGCCCAGAACGAAGGCCACCGGAACCTGTGGCAAAGCGGTCTGGAGTTGGTGTTGAACGGCGTCACCAGCCTGAACGAGCTGCACCGTGTCGCCCAATCACCGCAATGCCGACACAACCACGCTGCCAGAGGTGAAGAATGAAACATCAATCACCTCGGGGAATGGAGCTCTATCACTGGCACTGGACCGGACGCAGCAAGGATGGCCGGCGGCTCTCCGGTGAGATCGTTGCTCACCAGCGCAGCGAGATACAGCAACAACTGCGCGATCAGGGCATTGCGGTAAAAGGCCTGCGCCAGGGGCGTCGCTGGCGCTCTCGCCGTGGGCGCATTCAGCCACGTGACATCATGCATTTCTCCCGCCAGCTGGCCGAACTGTTACAGGCCAGCATTCCACTGCCTCAGGCGCTGGGGGTACTGGCAACAAGCCTCAACAATCCCGCCATGCGGTCGCTGGTGCTGAATCTACGCCAACAGGTTTCCGACGGCGCCAGTTTATCGCGGGCCCTGCACCACTTCCCTCGGCACTTCGATGCCCTGTATTGCAGCATGGTGGAGGCCGGCGAACAGTCCGGTCGTCTTGACCAACTGCTGAAACGACTGGCCGAGCACCTGGAACGTCGAGAGTCGCTTGCAGGACGAGTGCGCAAGGCTCTGTGGTATCCCGCCTGCGTGGTACTGGTGGGCCTGTTGATCACCGCCATTCTACTGACCAGGGTCGTGCCACAATTCGAACAGATGTTCGCCAGCTTCGGCGCCGAATTACCACCACTGACGAGAATGACATTGTCGCTTTCGGCGTTGGCACGAGAGTGGTGGCTCACGGCGAGCCTGCTGGCGGTGTCATGTGGCTTTCTTCTGCGGGCGGGACTGTATCGCTCCCCCACACTGCGATTAGCCACCGAGCGCATGATGAGGCGGCTTCCGGCGATTGGCATGGTGTTGGAGCGCGCTGCCGTGGCTCGCTTCTGCCGTACGCTATCCGCCACCCATGCCGCCGACGTTCCGTTGGTGGACGGGCTAACCACCGCCAGCGGCGCCACCGACAGCCATATCTATCGCCAGGCCATCAACGCCATCAGAGAGGATATCGCCAGCGGGCAGCAGCTGTACTTTGCGATGCACAACAGCCGGCAATTCCCGACGTTGGCCATTCAGCTGGTTCGGATCGGCGAGGAGTCGGGCACGCTGAATACCATGCTGACACGCCTGGCGGAATACTATGAGGAAGACGTTGAACGACGTGCCGATACGCTGACGACACTTCTCGAACCACTGATCATCGTGGTGCTGGGAGTGCTGGTGGGCGGGTTGATACTGTCGATGTACCTACCCATTCTCGAACTGGGGAATGTGATGTAGGTAGGAGTTATAAGGGGTAAGAGGTAAGAGGTAAGAGACAAGAGGTAAGAGGTAAGAGGTAAGAGACAAGAGACAAGAGACAAGAGACAAGAGACAAGAGACAAGAGACAAGAGACAAGAGACAAGAAGAATCGTTGGTGTGCCCTCGAAAAAGCAAACACCGAGGTCTTGCCTTTTAACCGCGAAGCAGCGCTGTACAACTCGCAGCTCTAGACTCAGTGCTTACGGTCGGTCTGGTGCTCAGTCATGCAGCCAGACTGGGGTGCCTGGGGGGGCGTCAGCGAACAGTCGCAGCAGGTCGTCGTCACGCATGCGGATGCAACCATGGGAGGCTGCGATGCCCATTGGGCGGTCTGACGGGGTGCCATGGAAATAGATATAGCGACGCTGGGAGTCGACCTGACCACCTCGATTGAACCCCGGCTCCAAGCCGGATAACCAGAGAATCCGTGTCAGGATCCAATCCCGCTCCGGGTGGGTGGTGCCAAGCGCCTGATCATAGACCTCTCCGGTGGACCGCCGTCCTCGAAAAACCGTGCCGCGAGGCTGGTCTGCGCCAATCGAGGCGCGTATCACATGCCAGCCTAGAGGTGTCTGACCGCTACCTTCACGCTGACCGGTGCCCGCTTCCCCGGTAGACACTGAACAATGCCAATCCTGTTGCTCGCCGCGCCAGAACGTCAGGCGCTGAGTGTCGGTGTTGACCTCCACCCAGCTCCCTTCTGTTGGCGGCAGTGCATCAAGCGCCGGTGTATGCATCAGTTCACCGCTCCTTTCCCTTCACTGACCAAGGCGCTAGTGGATTCTGCCTGCTCCAGACCACCTTCCGGCAGCGGCGCATTCATGGCCGCAACGACAACCGGACTCATACGCCGCACCAGATCCCTGACCGAGACATGCTCACCATAGTCCTTTTCGGCGATATCACGCAGCGCATCCAGGCCAGAGAAGGTAAATATGACGGTCCCCAGTACAAAGTGCAGACGCCAGAAACGCTCGGCGTCCGGCAGCTCTGGGGTCGCCTCGCGCACGAGGGCTACAAAACGTGTAAAGACGGTACCGAATTCATCCTGAATATAACGGCGCAAGTGCCCCTGCGCCTGACTATAGGCCAGCCCCAGCAGGCGCATGAATACCTTGAGACTGTGCTTCTCGGCAGGAACCTCCAGCACAGTGCGCGCCATGGTTTCCAGCAACACCTCAAGGGGAATGACCTTCTCGCCATAATCCGCCTCCAGCGCATCGATCGCTGCGTGGAAGCGCTCGGAAAACGGCTCCAGATAACGGGCAAATACTGCCTGGATCAACGACTTCTTTGAACCGAAGTGGTAGTTGACCGCAGCCAGGTTGACCTTGGCCTTGCCGGTGATGTTGCGCAGAGAGGTTTCAGCGAAGCCACGTTCAGCAAAAAGCACCTCGGCGGTGTCGAGGATACGGGTCATGGTGTCAGGCTGGCCCATAATCAGGCTCCGTTTTCAGAGGAAAAGCTGAAGGTGAAATGGCGCGGGGAGAGCGCCGGTTGCCGATACTGAATTCACCCACTGCCGCTTCCCGGTTGGAAACAATTGTTTGAATTCTTCCAAAAGTGTATGCGAGCAAGCGCGATGCCACAATCAGTGTGGTGAAGATGATGTTTGAAACAGGCCATGGAATTACCCGCAAGGAACATTTTTACTGGATAGGCGTCCATACTGTATACTTAACCAAGTAACGTGTCTGACCATGGCCAGATGCCTGGCAGATAAAGTCCCATGATCACCGGGCCTGTGGCGTTGAAGGCCACAGTTTCATCTTCACAACCTCGCCGCCTGAGGGAGGCCGAATGACACGTCCCCTGACTCCTCGCCAACAGAACGTCTATGACTTTATCGTCAAGACCATGAACGAGCTCGGTTATCCGCCAACCCGCGCCGAAATCTCGCGTGCGCTTGGCTTCCGTTCTCCCAACGCAGCAGAAGAGCATCTACGCGCCCTCGAGCGCAAAGGCGCCATCCGAGTAATTCGCGGCACCTCGCGTGGTATCCGTCTGCCAGCCCAGGAGAGCGATCCTGCCAACAGTTCAGATTCGCAGCCTGAAGCCAGCTCTCCCCAGGGGTTGCCGATAATCGGTGAAGTAGCAGCTGGTAGTCCGATTCTTGCTGCCGAGCATATCGACCGCTACTGCCCCCTACCTCCGGAATACTTCACCCCGCGCGCCGACTATCTGCTGCGCGTTCGCGGCCTGTCGATGAAGGATATCGGCATCCTCGAAGGTGACCTGCTGGCCGTGCATCGCACCGAGCGAATTCGCAACGGCCAGATTGTGGTGGCACGCCTCGAGGAAGAAGTCACCGTCAAGCGCTTCCAGCGCGATGGCTATCGGGTAACCCTCGAAGCCGAAAACGAAGACTTCGCCCCGATTCAACTCGACCTGCGCCAGGACAGCCTGTCGATTGAAGGCATTGGAGTAGGAGTGATACGCGGCGGCAGCGGACAGTCACTGGGGTAACGAGCCGCGAGCTACGAGCTGTACAGTGATGCCCCACAGTTCACAGGCCATGGCTCTCCCGAACAGGGATTTACTTACAGCTTGAGGCTTACAGCTTACAGCCCGAGCTGCTCGTAGCTCGTAGCTGAATAGAGATATCCATGCCTATTCGCAAGATCCTTCACGCCGACTGTGACTGCTTCTATGCCGCGGTGGAGATGCGCGACAATCCAGCGTTGCGAGATATTCCTCTAGCGGTGGGCGGGTCCGCTGAACGGCGTGGAGTCATCACGACTTGCAACTATCCGGCACGCAAGTTCGGTATTCACTCGGCGATGCCTACCGCTCGGGCACTACGTCTGTGCCCGGAGCTAACCCTCGTCCCGCCGAATTTCGACAAGTATCGTGAAGTATCGGCACGGATTCAGGCGATCTTTCATGAGTTAACGCCATTGGTTGAGCCGCTGTCACTGGATGAAGCCTATCTGGATGTGACGGATGTCGAGGCTTTCCAGGGCAGCGCCACCTGGATGGCGCAATGGCTCAAGGCCGAGTGCCTCAAGCGCACGGGTATAACGGTATCAGTAGGTGCGGCTCCGGCACGCTTTCTGGCCAAGATTGCCAGTGACTGGGAAAAGCCGGATGGGCTGACGGTGATTCGCCCGGACCAGGTCGATGCTTTCGTGCGCACTCTGCCGGTCAAGAAGTTGCATGGCGTCGGCCCCGCGACCAGTGCTCGCATGGAAGCCATGAACATTCACACCTGCGAGGACCTGCGAGCGCTGCCGATCGAGAAACTGCTTGATGAATTCGGCAAATTCGGTCGCCGCCTGTATGAGATGTCGCGCGGTATCGATGAGCGCCCGATCAACATCGAACGCGAGCGTAAATCGATCAGTGTAGAAACCACTTTCGAACGTGATCTGCCTGACCTGCCAAGCGTCAAGGGAGCCCTGACACCACTCTGCGAGAAGCTGAGCGAACGCGTTTCGCGCAACGGCAACCCGCCGCTGCTGTGCTTATTCGTCAAGATTCGCTTCGACGACTTCACCACCACCAACCTGGAAGCACGCGGGCTGGCACCCGAACTGGAAAACTTCGACCATCTACTGGAACAGGCCTGGCAGCGCGCCCGACGTCCTGTACGTCTGCTGGGTGTCGGAGTGAGGCTAGTGCCGGAAGAAGCCCGACTACAGCTGTCTCTCCCGTTTTCCTGAAGCTCACCAAGGCAGAAACTCATCAAGGCAAGAGCTCAGCGGACACCTGGATACAACGGATACCCGGATAGATGACGACGCAGCGCGTGGCGCTCGTCATCCGCCATGGCGTCCGGCCAGAGCCAGATCGTCGAACCACTCCAGCGCAAGGCAATCAACCGGGGACCGAGCGCCACACACTGCAACTTGATCGGCTGCCAATGCTCCCGCCCCGGGCTCCGCCACTCCCACCGCCCGGGTACCGCCGATAACTGCGCCTCGAGCCCGATCCGGCCCGAAGACATACTCGCACTCCCCGGGATCGAGGAGCCCGGCTTTGAGGAAACGGGGTCCGAGGCAGCCGAACCAGGGAAAGCCAACGCAGCGTCATCCACCAGACAACGTAACTGTCCTACAGGGCCCAGTCGCCAAGCCTGGATCAGCACTGCCGCTACGCAGGCCGTCAGGAGCGCCCCAACCGGAGAAGGTGTCAGCCAACCCGCAAGCAAACAGACTCCTGCCGCCAGAGCGCCCTGAACAAGATGCTGAGTCTCAGAGGCCGCGATTGTGACCGTGACCGCTACTCTCGGCATATTCCACAATCATTTGAACGATTCTGCGACGCCTGGCATCTTCCGGCCACTCTCGTCGCATCAACCAGATGAACAGATCCTGGTCTTCCTCGGTGATCAACTCTCGGTAGGACGCCTTGTCCTCGTCGCCCAGCTCATCGTAACGATGCTCAAGAAACGGCAGCAGCAGCAGGTCCAACTCCCACATGCCCCGGCGTGAGTGCCAGTACAGGCGCTTGCGTTCAGCCTCGGCGGCTGAGGCCGCTGGTGATGATTGCTCCAAGGGAAACCTCTCGTTGGCCTTAGGGTGATGTGGCGACATTATACCTCAGAATGTAAGTTTCCCGTTGTCGAGGCCGCTGCGATTTTGCCTAAACAGCAATCCAGCTGCCCTGATCCAGCAAGTGATTGTAGTGCGTTGTTTTATCAACAGTTGAAAAGTATGCTATCTAGAAGAGATGCGGCAAGCCTGAACCATGTGAAGACTGCAAGCCGTCCTTCCGGGCGGTAACAACATACGGTTGCAAAGCCGGTTGCTAAACCCAGGGTTGTGGAGGCAGGAAGCGACACCTTCGCTCATCCCCAGGTGGGACTCACGGAGAAGACCGATGACAAAGTCCGAACTGATAGAGCAGATTGCGATGCGGCAGCCAGAGCTGTCAGCCAAAGACGTGGAGGCTGCGGTACGCCTCATTCTCGATGACATCACTGATACGCTCGCCGAAGGCGGTAGAGTGGAGATTCGCGGTTTCGGTAGTTTCTCGTTGCACTACCGGGAGCCACGCCTTGGTCGCAACCCGAAGACTGGTGAAGCAGTCGCTCTCGACGGCAAATTCGTGCCACACTTCAAGCCCGGCAAGGAGCTGCGCGAACAGGTAGACGCCAGCCGTGCACTGGGTTACTGAGCCGGCGGGCACGATTCGGTGCCTGCCTCTATGGCTTGATGTCTAGACTTACAATGGGAATTCGCTCATGCGTTGGCTCAAAGGCCTGATCATGGCCATCATTCTGCTGGTGGTTCTGCTCATCGGTATTCTGTTCGCGACCAACAACCAGCAGACCGTGCCTCTGGACCTGATCTGGATGCAGTTGCCCGAAGCATCACTATCGGTCTGGCTGCTGAGCGCACTGGCCATCGGTGTGATTCTTGGCATGCTCGCCATGAGTGGTGTCTATCTGCGCCTGCGCACAACGCTGACCCGCGCTCAGCGTCACAATCAGCAGCAGCGCAAGGAGCTTGATCGTCTGCGTGTCCAGGAGATGAAGGAACTCCCCTGAAATGCCGGATCTCCTACTGCTGGGCCTGCTGGTTGGCGCCCTGGCCATTGGCTGGGGCCTCGGCCGGCGGGAAAGAGGAAAACACTCGGCCTCTCCCGAACCCGGCCTGTCGCGAGACTATTTCGTTGGCTTGAATTACCTGCTCAATGACCAGCAGGATCGAGCCATCGAAACCTTCATTTCTGCCCTCGAAGTCAACAGCGACACCATCGAGACTCACGTCACCCTGGGCAACCTGTTCCGACAGCGCGGTGAGGCTGACCGCGCGGTGAAGATCCATCAGAATCTCCTCGCTCGTCCCTTTCTCAATACCGAACAGGGCGCCCGAGTACAGCTGGAGCTGTCACGAGATTTCCTTCAGCTCGGCCTGCTTGACCGTGCCGAACGGCTGCTGCTGGGTCTGCTTCGTGAGGATGGCAACAACGAGATCCGCAGCCACGCCAAGCGTCTGCTCGCGGACCTTTTCGAACGTGAAGGCGAATGGCAGGAAGCAATCGATGTTGCCGTACCCCACCTGACCCGCCTGCATGATGATCTGCGACGCGCGGCGGCTCACTGGCACTGCGAGCTGGCCGAACAGGAAAAGCGCAATGCGAGTTCCAGCCTTGCCCGAAAGCACCTGAAACAGGCGCTATCGATTGATGACCGCTGCGTTCGAGCAACTCTACTCCAGGCGGAGCTCTATCACGATACTGGCCAGTACCGTCAAGCCATCAAGCACCTGGAACGCGTCCCGCTTCAGGACCGCGCTTTCATTCCAACCATGCTGGAACCGCTGGAACGCAACTATCGATTGCTGGATGACCTTGAAGGCCTCATCCATCATCTCAAGCGGCTACTCGATGAGGCACCTTCGACTAGTGTGATTCTGCTGTTGGCCCAGACTCTATGCCAATATCACGGCAACGACGACGAAGCGATCACGCTGGTCACCGAGCAGCTAAATCGAGCCCCAAGCCTCGGTGGCGTAGACTTCCTGATGCAACTCTACCAACGCGGTGAGCAGCTCCATATAAGCGCGGACAGCCAACGCCTTGAGTTACTACGCCACCATACGCAAACTCTGCTGCAGGCTCTTCCACGCCATCGCTGCCGGCGCTGCGGATTCTCTGGGGATCATCTGCATTGGCAGTGCCCTCGCTGCCGAAGCTGGGGCACCACCAAACCAATCACCGGCATCGAGGGTGAATGAGGCAGAAGCGCTTACCTCTGAACTCTTGCCTCTGCATGACTACCTCTGCATGACTACCCCGCCGCCAGCTCCTGCTCGATGGCAGCGAGCGCCGCCATGGGGTCTTCTGCCTGGGTGACTGGACGCCCAATCACTAGGTGGGTACTGCCGGCGTCGATGGCTTCCCTTGGGGTCATGATGCGGCGCTGGTCGCCTGCCTGGGCGAAACTCGGGCGAATACCCGGAGTCACCTTGAGGAAGTCCTCTCCACAGGCTCGCTTGAGCATTGCCGACTCTCGTGCCGAGCACACCACACCATCCATACCGCTATTTCTGGCCAGACGCGCCAGGCGTTCGACATGGGCCTCGAGATCCGCATCCACGCCCGTAGCGGCGAGCTCTTCCTGAGTCATGCTGGTCAAGACCGTCACCGCAATCAAGTGAGTCTCCAACCCTTCTTGATCGAGCCGCTCACGCGCAGCCTGCATCATGCGCGCTCCACCCGACGCATGCACATTGACCATCCACACTCCCAGCTCGGCAGCAGACAGTACAGCCGCCGCTACCGTATTGGGAATATCGTGAAACTTGAGGTCGAGGAATACCTCGAAGCCACGCCCATGCAATGCCTCGAGTACGTTGGGTCCACTGCGAGTAAACAACTCCTTGCCCACCTTGACCCGGCAACGCTCAGGATCAAGACGATCAGCCATACACAGTGCTGCATCCAGCGAAGGATAATCAAGGGCAATAATCAGCGGGGAGTCTGTGGTCATGGGGTCTTCAACCTCGGCGTTGTCATGAAGCCTTCAACCTCGGCGCATGTCATGTATTGATGTGTGCCCGGGCAGCTGGAGAGCTGGTCTCCACCAGGATCGCTCTCACTGCGCTGCAACCGGCGCGGGGTGTGCAGGAAAGCTGCCTGATGCTGTGGCCTTTTCCCGAATCTCGGCATTATATCAGCTATAACCTCTTACAGCCTGCTGACCTTCACCGCCGATAACTCTTTAATTTCTCACATAAAATGAAGCGATAGCCGATACATAAATCGTCCCTGCTCTACCAGGCTTGATAGTGAGCGTCGAGGCCACCCCTTCTCACTCGACCTCACCCGCTCTGATCAATGTCTCCCAGGAGACCAGTCTCAAGGAAGATCGGCCGGGGCAACAACAGGAAGCCCCTTTTGCTCATGGATGAGCTGGCCGAGGCCTCAAGGACCGAGGCGGGAAACAAGCCTGACTGGAGCAGCGTAGTTTTTGAATGTAGCTATTGAATGCAGTTGTTGAATGTAGTTGCTGAATGCAGTTGTCGAAGCAGTTGTCGAGATGGTCACCATCCATCAACTCAGGATGCAACGCGCTGCCATTGATCGGAGTTTTCGCTGGATGCGAAGAACAGATGACACAAGAACGACATTGGAGGTCGATCGAAGATGCAAGAGCCTACTACTTCATTATCCCGTGTTTCATCACCGCTACGCCTCCCTGGTGCAAGACACCTGCATTGGACAGGAGCCGTACTCACTGCACTATGGCTGGCGATGGCAATGCCCGTTCATGCTCAGGACACGATGGAAATTGTCCCGATCAACATCAACGAGGCCAGTCTCGAGGTACTTGTTGAGCTACCGGGCATCGGCCCCAGCAAAGCGCAGACTATTCTTGACGAACGTGAAGCCAATGGCCCGTTCTCGTCACTTGAAGATCTGAAACGAGTCTCGGGCATCGGCGACGCCATCGTCGGGCGCCTGGATGGAGAAGTCAGTTTTTGACATACAGGCGATACCCCCACCGCGACGCGGTGGGGTCATCTTTCAGGGCAAGCATTTGCCGTCGCGCTCAGTCTCCGCTCTCCCTACAGACGTAAGCCGCCATCCACTTCAATCACCCGCGCCGTGAAGTAATCATTGGTCATGATGAAGGCCACGGTTTCCGCGATATCTGCCGGAGCCCCCAGACGACGAAGCGGTACTCCATTGGTCAGCTTTTCGAGCATATCGTCACGCATGGAGGCCGTCATTTCGGTCTCGATAAAACCAGGCGCTACAGCACCAACACGAATTCCATACCGTGCCAGCTCCTTGCCCCAGGTGACCGTTAGCGCAGCGACACCCGCCTTGGCGGCAGCATAGTTGCTCTGCCCCATGTTCCCGGCCCGTGAGATGCTGGAAATATTGACGATCACACCATTGCGCCCGTCTTCCACCATGGCAGCGGCTGCGGCGCGTCCACACAGGAACACCCCGGTCAGATTGACATCGATGACTGCCTGCCAATCCGATAGCCCCAATGTCTTCTCGACCCTGCCGTCTCGTGCCTTGACCAACAAACCATCACGCAAAATGCCGGCGTTGTTGACCAGGCCATCAAGCGGCCCCATGGCGCTGCGAATGTCTTCAAAGGTCTGGGTAACCGAGGCTTCATCCGCCACATTGGCGACAAAGGCCCGTGCGGAGATTCCAGCATCCAGCAAGGCATTTACCGCCTTGTCGAGCTGACCTCCATCGGTATCAATCAGCGCCAGCCGCGCCCCCTGCTCCCCCAAACGGCGAGCTATCGCCAATCCCAGGCCGCGAGCCCCACCGGTGATTGCAATCAGCGCATCGTCTAGCTTCATGGACGGTCCCCATTACATCGTTTTTTTCGGAATGTCGGTTTTCTCGGTATATCAGCTGCTGCGTGTGTCAACTATGCCGCATTGCATCATGCAAACTCTATCCTGAAATGACCATCTACCCGAAGGAGTAAATATCCATCGAGGCATCTTGTCGCGATGCAGCACACGACTGATTGAGCTCCCTACCCACAGCCAAACACCGGCATAGCTCCGGTACTATTCCTACAGCCAGGTACCATTCCCCCTGAGAGTGAACCCGATACACAAGGAGTCACATCAGGGCCCGTGCTGGAGCTATTATGATCAGGTGCCCATATAGCCAGTGCCAAATACTCGCAGTAGCACAACAGGGCGCCCTTGAACTGTTCCGAGAGCATCCCCACATTCTTGAAAAGCCTATTGCGGAGTGACCATGCCGTTTCTGTTGATCTTCACCATTTTCGCCCTGCTGGACTTCACCGTACTGTTCTCTGTCGGTAGTGAGATCGGGCTCCTGCCCACCGTGGGTCTGGTACTGGCGACCGGCTTCATTGGACTTCACCTCATCCGTCGTGAAGGCGTCGCGACGTTCGCCCGCGCTCAACAACGCATGGCCAACGGTGAAATTCCTTCCTCCGAGTTGCTTACCGGCGCGGCACTTATCTTCGGTGGCGCCTTGCTGATGGCCCCGGGTTTCCTATCCGATGCGCTCGGTTTCATGTGCCTGATCCCAAATGCTCGACGCCTCATGGGCAAGCTACTGGGCAAAGTCGGTATACACATGAAAGGCTTCTATATGAGTGGCTCGACAGAACAGCCTGGCCCTCGTGGTCCAGATGACTGGAATCAGGCCTCTGGCAGCAGCAGATCCGAGGACAAGCCTCACCAATCGAGTTCTGCCGGAAACCCGGATGATCCGATTGAGGGAGAGTTCATCAGCCGTGATGAGCGTCGCCGATAGCCCTTTGAGATAGCCCTTTGAGATAGCCCTCTGCGATAGCCTTTTGTGTGGCGGGAGCCGCAACATTAGCGATGGCAGATACCCAGATGCCAAGCCGGGTACGCTGTGCCTCACCCTGAGTTCACACTCGGCTTTCATGAATCAAAAAAAAATTCGTGTGATGCCCTTGAAAGCCTGTCAGCGAACCCCACTTACCTGACAGCACCAAGCTCCGGCACCGGCCACACGGGCGGTGCCAATAACAGGAAGGCTCCTGCCACTACTGGACAGACTGCATCGTTCCAGCCAGGACCTCCACCGCTCGCTGATGTATAGACGTCCTGGCTGTATAGACGTCCAAACTGACATCAGTCGAGAGTTGACAATGAAACCGCTGCGGGCGGATTGCCCCAGCACAGCAAAACCATCAGGAGAACGTGAGCAATGAACATCCGTCCCTTGCACGATCGCGTCGTCATCCGTCGCGTTGAGGAAGAGCAGAAGACCGCAGGCGGCATCGTGCTTCCGGGCAGCGCCCAGGAAAAACCGACTCGTGGTGAAGTTCTTGCCGTCGGTAACGGCCGGATTCTTGAAAGTGGTGACGTTCGCCCACTGGACGTCAAGGTCGGCAATACCGTGATCTTCAAGGATGGCTTCGGCGTCGAAAAGCAGAAAATCGACGGTGAAGAAGTACTGATCATGAGCGAAGCCGACATTCTGGCGGTCGTCGAAGGCTAAGCGGCACTCTCGGCGGGATACGCTTCAACTTCGTTCCCAACGTTCACATTTGACGCATAGATTCTTCAAAGGAATTCAAGAAAATGGCAGCAAAACAAGTCAAGTTCTCTGATGATGCCCGCAAGCGCATGGCGCGCGGTGTAGACGTTCTGGCCAACGCCGTAAAAGCCACTCTGGGCCCGAAAGGCCGCAATGTGGTGCTCGAAAAGTCCTTCGGCGCTCCCACCGTCACCAAGGACGGCGTCAGCGTAGCCAAGGAAATCGAGCTCAAGGACCGCTTCGAGAACATGGGCGCACAGATGGTCAAGGAAGTTGCTTCCAAGACCTCTGATGTTGCTGGTGACGGTACTACCACTGCTACCGTGCTGGCTCAGTCCATCGTCAACGAAGGTCTGAAAGGCGTGACCGCGGGCATGAACCCGATGGACCTGAAGCGCGGTATCGACCAGGCTGTCACCGCCGCCGTCAAGGAAATCGAAGCTCTGGCCGTGCCTTGCACTGATTCCAGGGCGATTGCCCAGGTTGGCACCATCTCTGCCAACGGTGACACTCGCATCGGTGAAATCATCGCCGAAGCGATGGAAAAAGTTGGCAAGGAAGGCGTCATCACTGTCGACGAAGGTCGTGGCTTTGAAGACGAGCTGGACGTTGTCGAAGGTATGCAGTTCGACCGCGGTTACCTGTCTCCGTACTTCGTGACCAACCATGACACCATGGCTGTCGAGCTGGAAGACCCGTTCATCCTGCTGGTCGACAAGAAGATCTCCAACATTCGCGAACTGCTCCCGACTCTGGAAGCTGTCGCCAAGGCTGGCAAGCCGCTGGTGATCATCGCTGAAGACATCGAAGGCGAAGCGCTGGCGACTCTGGTGGTCAACACCATGCGCGGCATCGTCAAGGTTGCTGCTGCCAAGGCACCGGGCTTCGGCGATCGCCGCAAGGCCATGCTGCAGGACATCGCAATCCTGACCAACGGCACCGTGATTTCCGAGGAAGTCGGCTTGAACCTCGAGCAGGCGACTCTGGACCACCTGGGTACCGCCAAGCGCGTCACCATGTCCAAGGAAAACACCACCATCATCGATGGTGCCGGCAACGATGGCGACATCGAAGCTCGCGTCAACCAGATCCGCGCTCAGATCGAGGAAACTTCCTCTGATTACGACCGCGAGAAGCTGCAGGAACGTGTTGCCAAGCTGGCTGGTGGCGTTGCCGTTATCCGTGTCGGCGCAGCTACCGAAATCGAGATGAAGGAGAAGAAGGCGCGTGTTGAAGACGCCCTGCACTCCACTCGTGCTGCGGTCGAAGAAGGCGTCGTGCCTGGCGGTGGTACTGCCCTGATCCGTGTTCTGACCAAGCTTGGCAGCCTCAAGGGTGCCAACGAGGACCAGACTCACGGCATCGCCATTGCCCTGCGCGCCATGGAAGCCCCGCTGCGTCAGATCGTGACCAACGCTGGCCAGGAAGCTTCCGTCATCGTCAACCGCATCAAGGACGGTGAAGGCAACTTCGGCTACAACGCCCAGACTGGCGAGTACGGCGACCTGTTCGAAATGGGTGTTCTCGACCCGGCCAAGGTAACTCGTTCAGCCCTGCAGTCCGCTGGCTCCGTTGCTGGCCTGCTGATCACCACCGAAGCTATGGTGGCTGACGATCCGGACGAGAAGGACGCTGCCCCTGATATGGGTGGTATGGGCGGCATGGGTGGTATGGGCGGCATGATGTAATCATCCCCCAGCCCCGAGCTGCGAAACCCCGCCGGGATTTTCCCGGCGGGGTTTTTGTTTGTGGGCCAGCTACGAGCTACGTTCAGTGTCTCGCTGCAGCCCGCAGATTCAAGCCTGGAGTTCGGGGTAAGAACGACTTGCTGCTCCCTGCAGCCAGTCTGCTGCTCGTAGCTCGTCGCTGACAAGGTTACAATGCCGGCCTTGTTTTCCCCGGTTACCGTATCCTTATGCTCTCCAATATTCGTGTTGTTCTGGTCCAGACCTTTCATCCCGGCAATATCGGCTCGACAGCCCGAGCAATGAAGACCATGGGATTATCGGACCTGGTGTTGGTCAATCCTCGCGCCTTTCCGGACGACGAGGCGACACGACTGGCCGCAGGCGCTACAGATCTGATCGAATCCGCACGGGTCGTTACCGCTCTCGAGGATGCCGTGAGTGACTGTGTTCGTGTGGTGGGTGCCAGCGCTCGCCTGAGAAGCCTTCCCCTACCCCATTACGACGAGCCGGATGATATGGCCGCGGCGCTGGTGGAAGACTGTTTCCATGACAAGGTGGCGCTGGTCTTCGGCCGTGAGCGCTACGGACTCACCAATGAAGAGATTGCCTGCTGCAGCCACCAGGTGAGTATTCCTGCCAACCCGGACTATGGGATTCTCAATCTCGCTCAGGCGGTTCAGGTGCTGGCCTGGGAAATACGCCGTACCTGGCGACGCCATCCCCAGGGAGCTGCCTGCGTCAACCGCACCGCCGAAGAACGCTCTCCAACACGCGAGCAGATGATTCACTTCCAGGAGCATCTCAGCCGTATCATGCAGCGCAGTGGATTCATCACCCAACCACATGCACGCACCGAAGCACAACTGCAGGCCTTGTTCGCCCGTGCAGAGCCCACGCGCAAGGAGCTCTCCCTACTGCGTGGGCTGCTGGCATCACTGGAAGGCCATATCGACCCGTAGTTCTCGCCCCGCTGGAGCCGGGCATCAGCCGAGGATGATATGCGGCAGGTAGCGTGAAAGGTCCTGGGTGATTGCGGAGCTATCCTCACGCAACGAGATTCCCGCTGGCTGGTCGTCGATCAGCCAGGAGCCGATCAGGGTATGATTGCCGGCAAACTTCGGCAATGGGCAGTATGCCTGATAGATGAAACCTTCCTCACCATAGGGGCCGCCGGACGCTGCCACTTCCTCGCCATCGAGATGGATGCTGATGTTCGCGCCCTCACGAGCAAAGATCGGCTTCTTGACGAAGCGCGTCATGCTGCTCGAGGCAAGATCTTCCTCGAAATATGACGGCAGCAGATTGGGATGCCCGGGGAACATCTTCCACAGCAACGGCAACAGCGCCTTGTTGGACAACAACGCTTTCCAGGGCGGTTCCAACCAGCTGGTTCCGGTTCGTGGCAGCAGCCCGGCATATTCCTCGCGGAGCATGAACTCCCAGGGATAGAGCTTGAAGATCCAGCGAATGACTCGGTTATCAAGGTCGGTGAAGAGGTCACCCTCGCCGTGGCCTATATCCTCGATATAGACAAAGCGTGTCGGAATGCCGGCCTCATTGGCACAATCCTCCAGATACTGCACGGTGCCGCGATCTTCTTCAGTATCCTTGCAGCAGGCGAGATGCAATGTCTCACCGGGATGATAGCGGCGCAGCTCGGCAAAGCGGTTGACCAGCTTCTCCTGTACCGACGTGAACTGATCCGCCGAGCGCGGGATATCGCCGTTGTTGACCTTATCCTCAAGCCATAGCCACTGCCAGAAGCCGGTCTCGTAAAGGCTGGTCGGAGTATCAGCGTTGTTCTCGTAGAGTTTCGCGGGTCCATCGCCGGAATACGCGAGATCCAGCCGTGAATAGAGGCTACGTTCACCTGCGTGCCAGGAGTTAGCCACCAGATCCCAGTGCTGTTGCGGGATGCGGAAGCGATGCATCAACTCATCGTCGCCGACCACACGCTCAACCACGGCAAGGCACATCTGGTGCAGCTCCGCCGTGGGTTCCTCTAGGTCTTCCTCGATCTGCTTGAGAGAGAATTGGTAATAAGCACTTTCATCCCAGTAGGCCTCGCCATGCATGGTATGAAAGTGAAAACCGAACTCGCGTGCCCGGTCACGCCAACCGGGCCGCTCGCGACTGATGAGACGAATCACGTCCTAGCCACCCCAACTGCGTGACCGAGAGGAACTACTGCTACCGCCGAAGTTCGATTTTGCCGCGACTACGGAACCGAACCCGCCGCGCGACATGGTCCGGCTCACCGCCGGCTTGGGCTTGAACAGGTCGTTATCGACGGAGACCCGCCCCTGACGCCCATTGCCGAATACCCGGCCATCCACCGTTGACCACTTGCCATAGACCGGGGAACGCATATAACGCGAGGTGTAGAGCGCCGAGGACTGATAGCGATTGCCATCCAACGCTCTGGCGAACAGGAAGCCGGCCATGGCCGGAACAAACCAGGAACCGTTGCTGTCCTGCGGTTGATAGGTCCTACAGCTGTCCTGACCAAAATCCGACTCGCAGGCCAGTTGCGAGTCGTAGCGCGGGCCACTGGTCGCCGCCTCCGACAGTGCACTCTCATAGGCAGTCTGGCATTGCTCGGCGAGCTCGGGGTTGGCGTCAATGCAGTCATTCACGTCGTTGTAGACCGTCGCTTCACGACTATCACTACAACCCGATACGGCGACTGCAATCGCTGCCACCAGTGTCAGACGACGAGGTTCCACAGGTGCCTTGCGCATCCGCTCCAGATTGATCGATGCTGTGCGTTTCATCGCTATCCCCTCAATACGTCATGCAGGCAGCGTTGAGCAGACCCACAGCAATCGATACCCCACACAACACAACACCAGCAGGAATCTCGTTATCGTTGATACGCTGCACGATGCGCGGCATGAGCAGGAAGCGAACCAGCGCGAAGGCCAGCACCTGAGCCACCAACGCCACAACACCCCAGATAACGAAATCCACCAGCCCTACGGAATTCGCGGCAGCACTGGCCAATGCCAATGCAAAGCCCACTACGGCACCGACAAGACCGAGAGCCGCAGCAGTGTTATTGCCTTCCTTGACCAGCTTCCATTCATCGTGCGGGGTGACGAAGGTGTAGACGTACTTGAACACCACCAACATCACCAGTGAGATCGCAAAATAGAGGGCAAAGCTCAGCAGGCCTGCCAGTGATGAAGAGAGATCGACCATAATATTCCTTCCCTGTCATTGACTTCTGAATGGAGAACCACGGCTGGCAGTATTCGCAACCCGCCATGTTTTCCGCGCAGGTTCTCCGGTGTCATCGTGTTGTGTGTGGCTTGAGTTGCTTCTCAGCAGCGTGCATGTCAGATGAAGGTAAGATCGGCTGGCTCGATATCGAATCCCGTGCTGATGACCAGGCAACGATCGAGGCGATTGTCCACCAGCCTTTCCTCACCCACTTGCATCAGATACTCGAACCGCTGATGCGCCATCTCACGCTCATAGAGCATCGCAAACTGATCTGTGGATGACGTATTGCCTTCGGCATTCCAGGTCGTTTCGGTCATTGCCACCGGCGGTGATGCGTCACCGGTGCCCTCCCAGACCCGCTGCCATTCTCTATCCTCGAACGTCAGTTTCGGCTGGCTGATACCTGCCGCCAGTAACTGGTTCCAGTCAGCGTCCGAGCCCACGCCTTTCGTCTCGTAGAAATACCAGAGTTTGACGTCTCGAATGTCGCTTTCGCTTCCCCCACCGTCCAGCAATACCTGTAGAAAGGCATCGTCGTCGGTGTAGAAACGCAGCACCCGACTATTGGCATCCAGCTTGACCTCACCAACCGCCTGAATGATCTGGTGGCTCGCCATGCCTTCGGGAATCACCTCAGGCTCGATCAGGCGCAGTTTCAACTCATCCAGTGAAAAGCTACCGCCGAGATGCAATCCCATGACTTCCGGAGCGCGCTCCTGCTCAGTTGTTGCCTGACGCTTACCGAACAGCCGCTCAAACATCGCTCAGCTCCCAGTCGAAGTCGTTGATACGCTCGTCGGCGATATAGTAGATAACCGCCCCTGGCTCCACTTCTCGCGAGAATGCTGGATTGATGTCGACTGGCTGGAGCCGTTTCGCAGAGACTCCGATGATGGTCGCCTCGTAGCGCTCCTTGAAGGCCAGGAACAATTGCCGCAATACCACCTTGCGGCTACCGCCATACTCGATGGAATACTGGGTCATTCCCTTGTCGACACTGAGCAGCTCATGCAGTACCGCGCTGGAACCCGGGTCCATCGCTGATTTGGCAAGCATTTCGGTGGCCACCGATGGCATCGCTTCAATATTCGGGAGATGGCGCTTGAGCAATTGCCCCATGCCCTCGTTGTTGAAGTAGGTGATGACATGCGCATCAGGGTTGGCATTACAGACATACAATGCTGCCGACGAAGTCACATCATCGTCCTGGCAGTCGATGATGATTCGTGACGCCGTGCTGACGCAAGCGCGCTTCATATCCTCATCATGGGTAAAGCTCGAAACCCGTACAAAGCCGATGAGATCCGGCATCGGGTTCTCCATCTCGGCCCTCACGCACAGCGCTACCTGGCACTTCTCGGAGTGGTATTCGAGCTCGCGCAACAACAGCTTGAGCAGCTGCAATGTATGTTCCTCATGCCAGCCAATCACCAGAATATGCTGGTTGTAATCGAGAGACTTTAAACCCTGCACACCCTTTCTCCATTGGAAGGAAAGATAAGCCGCCACACGCCCCAGCAGCAGGCCAAAGAGTCCGAGCCCCAGCGGAATGACGAAGAAGGAAACCGCCAGGCGCCCTGCTGAGCTGACGGGCGACATGTCTCCATAACCAACGGTCGAGGCAGTGACAACAATCCAGTAAATGAAATTGTCGAGTCTGACAATGTCAGACTCTCCACTGAGCCACATCAATATCCAACTGACCACCAGGTAAAACAACAGCGCCAGTAGCAGGTTATGCCACTTGAGCTCAATAAAGTGCCGGACCAGTACCCGCCTCAGTCTGAGCAGAATATGCATATCGACCGTTACTTCCCGAGGATTCTGGAGAGCTCATCATCTGCATTGGTATTGCCGCCCTTGATGCCAGCCTGTGCCAGACGCTGTTCCAGGGCATCACCAGATTCCTCTGATGCCAACTCGGAAGCCGCTTCCAACTCGGCCTGACGCTGGGTCTGACGCTGCTTGATACGGTCGAGTGACTCGGCTGCAGTCTTCATGCGGCTGTTGGCGCCAAGGTGCCGTGACGACACGGAAGTCTGCGCCTTCTGTACCGACTCATTGGCCTTGACGATATCAACCTGCTGTTCCATGCGACGCAGATTGTCCTTGGCCTGACGAATGTTGCTGCGCAGTGTCTTCTCGGACTGACCAAACTGATCAGAGAACTTCTGCTCTGCATCAAGCTGACCCCGTAGCTCAACGACCTTGCTGGCACATTCCAGCGCCAGATCATTGTCGCCCTTGGTGCTGGCAGCTTGGGCATGATCTTCATACTCGGCAATCGAGTTCTTGAGACTTGCCACCTTCTGGTCGGCCAGCTTGCGCTTGGCAATGATCTGGGTCAGGGAGTGATCCGAGCGACGCAGCTCTTCCTTCGCTTCACGAATCTCCTGGTCGAGGATCCTCAGCGCCTGACCGTCGGCAACGTTCTCCGCCGCGTCATTCACGCCACCCCTTACCGCGGTAAAAAGCTTCTTCCATACGCTCATGTCTGATGTATCTCCGATCAATTCAGGTATTCGGCGTAGGCCTGCAGAAGTACCGGCACATTGGCGAACAGCGTCTCGACCTCGAGGAGCACACTGTCTTCCGTTGAGCGCGCTGACAGCGCACCAAAGGCCATGTAATAGCTCTGCCCTTCGATGGCGGTAATCGCAACAGTGGTCAGGGGCACAAACTGATGGGTACGCAGAATCTGCTCATTGAGGGCGGCCACATCCGTTACCGTGTCCGTTGCAAACAGTAGTGTCTCGACCAGGATCTGGTCGCCGCTGATGGCCACATAGGCATCCAGGCCATCCTCGTCGGTAATACTCAGGCAGTCGCCGTCGATGCTGACATTCCAATTGGCATTGCTCGACAGACACTTGCTCAGGGATTCCAGCTCCCAGGCCATGATGAGTCGCTCCCTTCCATGATTTCGTCAATACAGGGCCAGATGATGGCCCGATACACTCGTCATACGGTGTTGAGTTACAGCGCCGCCAGGTCAGCCAGCACCGAGTGGATCAGTGAGGCATAACGAGCCGCCAGCCGTAGATGTCCGCTATTCGGCTCTTTCATATCTCCGCTCTACCATATCATTCATTGGCACTGCAGGAGCGGCGGTTCAATGAACCCATTGACCAGCAGGTGTCTACTGGAACAGACACCTGCGACCTTTGTATATGTATTGGCTACAAATCGCAACATACCGACCGTTGGTCTGTCCGAGGTGTTCAGGCACCTGCAACACCTGATGGATATCCTTGATCCGGGCGTCCATCAGAAGCAGGATGGTTTCATCTGCATGGCACGAGAAAATCAATGGATATGACTGTCTTTCCTCTTCCCCTCAGAACAGAGCGGTTGGTGCTTCGCCCTTTCGTGGCAGAAGATTTTCCATCCTATGCGGACTACCACTCGCGCCAGCAAGTCTATCAATACCTCTATACCCGTCCTCCTGCAGGATACGCGTTGAGAGAACAGTTCAATGAGGTCATCAATAATGTGCTGGCCGATGACGGCAGTGCCTTTCACCTGGCGGTCACCAACGAGAGCGAAGAAATTGTTGGCGAGGTGATATTGAAACTGGCCAACAAGGAAGCTCGCCAGGCGGAAGTTGGCTATATCTTTCATCCGGAACATGCCGGCAAAGGGTACGCCACGGAGGCCGTCAGGGCGATCATCGACCTGGGATTCAGGCATTTGGACTTTCATCGGATATTCGCCCGTCTCGACACCCAAAACCTTGGCTCAGTTGGTGTTGTGGAGCGCCTGGGCCTGCGTCGTGAAGCCCATCTAGTGGAAAATGACTGCTTCAACGGCGCATGGGGAGATGAGTATATTTATGCGATTCTGTCTAGAGAGTGGAACCAGCACCATGGCCCTGAATGACAACGCCCATACCTGAGGCATGGGCGTTGCAATCGATATCGCATTCACTGGCCGATGATCAAAGGGCCATGGCCGCTGCCCAGCCAAATGCGATCAAGGGTATGTTGTAGTGAAGGAAGGTCGGCACCACGCTGTCCCAGATATGGTCATGCTGGCGGTCGACGTTGAGCCCCGACGTCGGGCCGAGAGTCGAATCTGACGCCGGCGACCCGGCATCCCCCAGCGCAGCTGCGGTGCCCACCAGCGCCACTGTCGCGAGTGGCGAAAAGCCGAATTCGATGGCCATCGGCACGAACAGCGCCGCGATGATCGGAATCGTCGAGAAGGAGGAGCCGATTCCCAGCGTAATGAACAATCCGACCAGCAACATCAGCAAGGCCGCGAGGCCGCGGTTGTCACCGATCACGTCAACACTGGTTGTCACCAGACTGGTCACATCCCCGGTCGCCTCCATCACCGCGGCGAAGCCGGAGGCCGAGATCATGATGAAACCGATCAGCGCCATCATGCGCATACCGCTGGTGAACAGGTCATCCGCCTCGCGCCATTTGAAGATGCCGCCAACCGACAACAGCGAGAAGCCGACAAGACCACCAAGAATCATCGAGCCGGTATACAGTTGGATCGCCAACGCGGCGATGATCGCCACCACCGACATTACCAGGCCCAGAGTATGGGGCTGAGACGGGGTTGAGTCACTGGACTCGCCATGAGCATGACCTTCTGCCAGCTCCGCCATCTCATAATCACGGGGGCGTCGATAACTGATGAATACCGCCACCAATAGCCCAAGAAACATGCCAGCCACCGGAACGCCCATCGCCACCGGCACCATGGAGCGATCGATCTCCAGCCCCAGCGCAGCCCCCGCATTATTGATGTTGGCCAGCAGAATGTCGTTGAGGAAGATGGCACCGAAGCCTACCGGCAACAACATATACGGAGCGGTCAGACCGAAGGTCAAGGCACAGGCCACCGCACGACGGTCCATGCGTAGCTGGTTCATGACCTTGAGCAGCGGCGGAATCAGTATCGGGATAAAGGCGATATGTACCGGAATCAGATTCTGGGAGGAGATGGCTACCAGCAGCACACTACCCAACAACAGATACTTGACAGTGGCTTGACGTGATGCCGAAGTCCCCATCCCCAGCATGCGGATCAATCGATTGGCCAACAGATCCGGCAGTCCCGAGCGCGAGATAGCGACAGCAAAAGCGCCTAGCGTCGCGTACGCCAATGCGACCTTGGCACCATTACCTACCCCATCGTTGAAGGCCGCAAGGGTATCCTCGATAGACAGGCCACCCACCAGGCCGCCGACCAAAGCACCGACAACGAGCGCCAGCACCACAGAGACTCTAGCCAGCGATAGACCAACCATCACCAGCACAGCAATTATGACAGCATTCATGGAGTGTCCAACTTTCACCTGGGCGGGCAGTCGGCAAGCGGCCAGGGCAATCAACCAGCCTGTCTGCACCGCGCTTGATTGTCCTTGAGCGATGAATGCTCTGGATCTGCTCGCCAATGACGCTTTCGCGCACTGGAGCACAGATGCAAAGCGGCAGAGATGATAGCAGAAACGCCAGCTCGGGACTCTCCCGGAAACACGCCAGGAATATGCCACAAAAATGTCATTTAAATGATACGTCGCCGTCATCCAGGTGGGAGACACTCTACTCGTGCCATCAGGAGGCACTGGCAAGGGACACTGCCCCCGTACGTCAGGGATGCGATGACGCTGGAAGCGTCATAGGGAGAACAGCGTCGGGATGACGCTTCAGGGAGGAACCTGCCCATTTCACGCCACGGCAATTTGCCGTGGCGTTTTTCATCGAGTTCGAGCCTGTAAATGAATCTGTGACTCTGAGTTCAATCTTTTGCGGTTGCGAGACTTTCCCAGACTTCAATCGCTGCAGCCAGATCCTCGAGTGACGCTCCTACCGACTTGAAGACAGTAATTGCCTGCGGCGAGGAACGACCGGCCTTCTCCCCATGCAGCAATTCCGCCAGCTCAGCACGTACATCCTGTCGGGCAAACTCACCTTCATCGATGGCCTGGAGAATATCGCCAGCCTCACCGAAGGCGCCAGCATAGGTATCGACAAACACCTCGCTCCGGGTCAGGCAGCGTGCATCCGTCTCGCGCATCGAGTGTCGGAAGGCGCCAATCAGATCCAGATGGCAGCCCTCACGAAGCCAGTCACCATGGATAAGTGGCTCGGTCGATAGCGTGACGCAACTGATGATATCGGCTTCGGCGCAGGCACTCTGCAGATCCGACACCACCTCGCAGTCGAAACGCTGACAATACTCCTCGACCACGGCTTGAGCACGGGCCTGATTGCGTCCCCAGACCCGTACCCGGCGAATCGGGCGCACAGCCGCATGCGCCTCGATCACCATCGGTGCCAGTTTGCCTGTGCCCACCACCAGCAGCGTCTCGGCATCCTCGCGCGCCAGTTCGCGTGCTGCCAATGCCGATGCCGCCGCGGTGCGACGTCGCGTCAGTTCCGCACCATCAATGGCCGCCAATGGTTGCCCATGGCGCCCTTCGCTGAGCAGATAGACTCCGGATATGGCTGGAATGCCGTGATCGGCATTCTGTGGGAAGACGTTGACCATCTTGACACCGATATAACCACGCTCTTCGCCACGCCCCGGCTCCCAGGCTGGCATCAGCAGCATCGTCGCTTCACCATCGGGTTGCTGCATGGTGTGATGGTGCCGTGGAGGAGACTCCACTCCCTGGCGAAATGTCGCTGCGAGGCGCTCAACCAGCGCCTGCCAGTTCAGCCTTCGAGCGACTTCCTCTGCGGCAATCAACTGCATATCAGCCCTCCGGCAACGCCGCTATGACCATGATTTCAACTTTCCACTCGGGCCTGGCCAACCGCGCCTCAGTGGCCGCGCGTACTGGTGGGCGTCCTGGCGCGACCCAGGCATCCCAGGCCGCATTCATCTCGTCAAAAGCAGCCATATCGGTCACCCATACCTGGGCGGAAATCAGATGCTGCTTCGAAGTACCCGCCTGGGCCAGCAACTCGTCGATTCGCGCCAGCACCTGCTCAGTCTGGCCACGCATACCTTGAGAGGCGTCCGCCGGCACCTGTCCCGCGAGATAAACCGTACCGTTGTGTACCGCGATCTGGCTCATGCGCTGGTTACTGTCATGAAGGGTTGGTGACATCTTCTTCTCCTTGTTGAAGTGGGGTCCGGACTCAGTACCCCGAATCGTGCCTACTCATGGCAGGCTGCCTGTTCACACCTGAATTACGCTGATCAACACCACTATCCCATCTACTCTGCAGTGCAGCCGGCAGTGAAGCCGCTCATGAATGCTGCCAGATTATGACTCAAGGCCGGAGTCGGGTATCCACCTTCCTGCACCAATACCGTCGGCAGTCCCAGTTCACCGATCTGACGTCCAATGGTAATGAAGTCCTGCGTCTCCAACTGCAGTCCGGCCAGGGGGTCATCCTTGTGTGCATCCAGTCCCAACGCCACGACCAGGGCCTCGGGACGGAAGCTCGCCATGCGCTCGATCAGTTGCTCGAGGCCTTGGCGAAAGGCATCAATACCACTCCCCAGCGCAAGCGGCACGTTCACGTTGGCGCCCTCTCCAGGCCCCGAGCCGTGTTCCTCTGCCGCTCCCCAGAAGAACGGATAGAAATCCCTGGTATCGGCATGCAGTGACCCGGTCCATACATCCGCGCGTTCGTAGAAGATATCCTGAGTCCCGTTGCCGTGGTGCAGGTCGACATCAAGAATCGCCACCCGAGACACCTGCTCACGCAGCACGGTTGCAGCCAGCGCCGAGTTATTGATGAAGCAGAAACCACCGGCACGGTCCGGTCCGGCATGATGACCCGGTGGACGACACAGCGCGTAGGCGCAGCGTGCTCCACCAGCGACACTCTCCGCAGCAGCCTGAGCCGTCGCGGCACTGGCCAGGATGCCGCGGAAACTACCCTCGGTCATCGGGCACGCCATATCATGCAAATGCCAGCCCACCTGGCCCACCGGATGGCGTGGATATTGTCGACCTCCACCGCAGGGATGAACGTTGGGCGCGACAATACTCGAGGCGTTGTCCATGGCGCTCCAGCGCGAGTGAATGGTCTCGAGAAACGTCAGGTAGCGTTCGCTATGAATCCTTTCCAACCGGCCACGCAGTTCGGGATTGTCCACGGTTGCTGGCGTGCTCAACGCCAGCCCTGCCTCGGCCACACCTTCCATCAACAACTCTGCACGCTGAGGACCTTCCGGTGACGCAACGATGGCGCCTCGGCTGAGGAACTGCGGTGGAGCATGGCACTCCTGATCCGGATGGTAGAACAGCTTCATGTTGCTTGATCTCCGTTGGTGATGTTCTTCTCGAGTATCGTCGATTAATCCAACAGCGAAGGAATCCATGTCGAAAGGCTCGGAACGCCGGCCAGCAGCACCACTACCACGATGAATGCCGTGTAGAACGGTAATGATGCAACGATTGCCTTCTCATAGGGAACCTGTGCGATCCTCGCCGCCGTCATCAAGGTCATACCCACCGGTGGCGTTACGTTGGCGATGTTGAGGGTAACGATCATGACAATTGCGAAATGCAGTGGATCAAACCCGAGGCTGACCATCGCCGGAACTACCACCGGGCCAATCACCACCAGTGCGGGCAGCACGTCCATCACCGTGCCGATAATGATCAACAACAGACACACCAGCAGGATCTGCACGAAGGCCACGTCACTGAGGACAGTGATCAGGGATGCCGCGTCCCTGGCAATGCCGGAGCGCGTCACAAACCAGCCAAGCACCGCAGACGTTGCGAGCAGGAAGAACACCACGCCGGAGAACTTCACAGTGGTCACCAACGCATCCATCACTTTGGCCAGGGTGAGGTTGCGATAGAACAGCATGCCAATCACGATCGCGTACACCGCTGCGAACCCGGAAGCTTCGGTGATCGTGGTCATACCGGACAGGATGCCCCCGAGAATGATCAGCGGTACCAGCATCGCCGGCAATGCCGAGAAAAAGGCCAGCAGCGCGACACGTAACGGCGTCGGTGCCTGCTTTGGATAGCCGCGACGCCATGCCAGGAAGCCACTGGTGGCCAGCAAGGCAAGCGTCATCAGCACACCCGGTATGATGCCGCCCGCAAAGAGGTCGATCACCGACACATCCCGCAACAGGGTGGCGTAGACCACCATCACCACGCTGGGAGGGATGATCGGGCCGATGATCGACGAACAGGCGGTAATCGCAGCGGCATATTCGGCATCATATCCCTGACGCTTCATCTCGGGGATCATGATCTTGCCGATGGCTACCGTGTCGGTAATCGCCGCCCCGGTCAGTCCGGCAAAGAACAGCGACACCGTCACATTGACATGCGACAAGGCCCCCCGCACCCGACCGAACAACGCATTGTTGAAGGCGATCAACTTTTGCGTCAGACCTCCCTGGTTCATCAATTCGGCAGTGAAGATGAAATATGGCACGGCGATCAACATGTAACCGGACACGCCAGAGAACATGCGATCCGCGATAATTCCCACCAGGCGTTCACCGCCTAGTTCATATACTCCGGCAACCCCCGATACAGCCATTACCACAGCGACAGGGGCGCCTATCGCCAACACCACAATGAAGGCCAGGATAGCAGCGGTCATGAGCGAGTCTCCTCGACAACGGCCCCACTTTCCGCACTGGACAGCACTTCATCGATGATGGCGTTGTCATCGGTAAAGTGTTCCAGCAGACGGAAGCCCTGCGTCAGATGCAGCAGCATGATGGCACCACTGAGGGGCACCGCGAAGGTCGTCCACTTGTAGGAAATCTGGATGGTGTCCGACACCATGTAACTCTGTCGCGAATGGATGAAGAAATCCCAGCCATACACCATCATCAACACGGAGAGGCTGGCTATCACCATCAATGTTGCTACTGCAGCCACCACCACGAGCGGGCGCGGCAGGCACTTGACCATCAGCGTCATCGCCACATGTTCTCCAGAGTGCAAGGCGATGGTTGAGGAAATCAGGCCAATCCAGGGCAGGAACAACCGTGCCAGCGAGTACGTCCAGCTCAGCGCACCGCCGGTGAACAATGTATAGAGAAAGCCAGTGAAGGAAATTCCCAACATGGCAAGCACACAGCCTATGCAGAACACGATCGCGAGACGATTGACGCCATCACTCAGACGTTGAAGCAAACGGACTAGAGGCATGGGAAGAATGACTCACGCAATGGGCATGGAAAAATACCCGGACGCCACCACCGACGCCCGGGTCTGGTCATCACTGACCGTAACGCTGATAGGCTTGCTGCGGCAGTGACTCACGCAGTGAATCCACCTGTGCCAGCAGGTCATCGATCAACTGTGCATCGAGCCCGAAGTCATCGACGATCCAGCTTTTCCAGGCCGGACGAGCGGCCTCGGACATACGTTGACGCTCCTCGATCGGCATGATGTAGCACTCGCTGAACTTCTCGCAGGAAGCCTGCCAACTGCCGGTGGCCAGCATTGCCGATGCACCATGGCTCATGGCCACCGCTTCGCGCGCGGCATCGGTGATCACTCGCTGGTAATCCTCGGACAATTCCTGGAACCAGCTTTCGCTGACTACCCAACTGGCGCTGTTGTATACGTGTCCGGTCAAGGTGGTGTAGTCGGTCACTTCATCAAGGCCAAAGGTGGTGTTGATGACTGGCGCATTGAATTGACCATCGGCCAGCCCGGTCTCCAGCGCCGTGATCAACTCACCCCATGGCAAGGGTGTGGCCGAAGCCCCCAGCGCTTCCATGGTGGCGACGTGTGCGGGATTCTCCTCGGTGCGAATATTGAGCCCTTCCAGGTCCTCAACGGTCTTGATCAAACGCTCATTGTTGGTGAAGGCCACGAAGCCACCGCCATCATCGAAGGTACCGAGATAACGCATATCAGCCTGCTCAATGGCGCCGTGCATGAAGTCGGCGAACCATTCACCATCGAAGAAGGCCCACGCCTGACGCCAGTTATCGAACAGAAAAGGTGCGGTAACGGCCTGATATTCGGGATAGAACGATGACATGGCTCCGGAGGTGAGAACGGTCGACTGCAACGCACGTCCGCCTGACTGCACTTGTGAGCCGGTCTCAACCTCGGAGCCCATCTGACCACCGGGAAAGATCGTCACCACGACGTCGCCATCGGTACGGCTCTCGACCAGTTCCTTGAAGTGCACCAACGCCGGATAGATGCTGTTGTTGGTCATGCTTTCCGGGATCAGCGTGGCAATCGCCATTTCATGGCTCTGTGCCTGAGCCTGCCCTGCACCGCCTGCCAGGGCCAGCGGCAACATCGCCAATGCCAGCCAGCTCCGTCCGGCGATGGCGTGGCCTTTACCTTGCGTAGAAATCGGCATGACTGCCTCCTGTTGTCATTATTGTGGTGTGCTGGTTTGAATCGATCGTGTTGTCTTGAATCGTGTTGACGTGCACGGGCTGCACCCTGCACGACCTGTCATGTTGGTAGGGGGGGGGTAATCCCCTTGTCGTAATGATTGATCGGTCGTAATGATTGATCGGTCGTGATGATTGATCGGTCGTGATGATCTCTTTGTAATGATGATCTCTGAGCCTGGGTTGTCCTTGTCATTTTCGCTTGCCCGAGACTACGCAGGTCTTGCCTGAAACCAGGCATTTCGAGCACCGCTATCACCGGGACATACCGACAGGACATACCAGGCAACAGAACAGACGAGGAAATGAAGACACGCAAGAGCCACACCTCATCGCAGCGACGAGGCGTTTAATCGTTATGGATGTGATGTTGTGGAGCTCAGGCGCTACGGATGCGCATCATGCGTTGGGTCGAGGGCGCAAGCCCGAATTGACGGCGGTAGGCCCTGGAAAAGCTGCCTTGATCGCGAAAACCCACCTGGCTACCGATCTGACCAAGAGGTAGCTCACTATGCTCAATCAGTGCCTGAGCATGCATAAGTCTGCGCTGTTGCACATATGCCTGGGGTGTCATATCTGTCGCGAGACGAAAACAATGATGGAAATGACCCGGGCTCAGCGCGCACAGCCGGGCAAGATCAGCTACCCGAATGTCATCAGCGAGATGCTGATCTATCCAGCCATCAACGCGACGCAGGTCCAGGCGCCCGCTGACCGCATGCTGGTGACGCGGCATCAGTAACGCCGGCTTGTCTTCCTCAAGATGCAGGTAGAGCGCACGCAACAACAAGGCGGATATCTCGCTACTGAGCGTGGGGAACTGCTCGAACTGCTGCATCAGGCTACCGGTCATCAGCTGCAATCCAACCGGCACCGTAAAGAAACGTGGACGATCAAACAGGCGATCGACCAGCTCACTGCCTCCGCTATTGCCAGTGACCGGCACATCGAGAACGAAGGTCCGGTTGCAACCATCTCCAAGGTAATCGTGATGGTGATCACAGGGGATCAGGCAGCCACGCGCTTCCGTGATCTGGTCACCACAACCTTCTATGGCCAGCTCAGTGCTGCCACAGGTCGCGAGAATCAGTTGGTGATAGCGGTGAGTATGGGCGACATACTCATGGGCCAGAGTACGCGCCTGAAGATCAATGACAGACATGGAATCGCTCGCTGCGAGACTCGCGTATTGTCACGCCCTCCAACCATGCCGCGTTCAACCCGGGATGGCAAGGCCGTCCCACGAGCCACAATCACGGCGTTTCAACGCCTTGCTCACTGTTCGAACGCCTTGCTCACTACTCGAACACCCTGCTCACTACTCGAACACCCTGCTCACTGTGAAGGTATGTCGACACCGGCGCTGGTCTGGTCTGGACTGGCCGGTGTCGAACATATGGCTGGCGCGAGCGTTGAACAGGACAGGAACACGCCAGCGATACCGGAACTCAGCGCGACTCAGGCGTCGTTGAACCCCCGCAGGAACGCCGCCAGGTTGTGGCCAAGTGTGGCTGTCGGGTATCCCCCTTCCTGAACCAACAGCGTCGGTATCCCCAGTTCGCCGATCTGACGACCGATGGCGACAAAATCCTGGGTTTCCAATCCCATGCCCGCCAGTGGATCGTCCTTGTGGGCATTGAGACCCAGCGCAACGATCAACGCATCCGGGCTGAAACTGGCCATGGCGTCGATCAGTTGGTCGACACCCGACTGGAAAGCCTCGCCATCACTGCCCAGTGGCAACGGAATATTGAGGTTGGCACCATCTCCGGGGCCAATTCCGCGCTCCTCCGCGGTTCCCCAGAAGAACGGATAGAAGTCACTGGGATCGGCGTGCACCGAGCCGGTCCACACATCGCCGCGATCGTAGAATATCTCCTGGGTGCCATTACCATGACGTAAATCGATATCGAGAATCGCCACCTGGGAAAACTTCTCGCGCAGCACCACCGCCGCCAGCGCAGGATTATTGATGAAGCAGAACCCACCGGCACGGTCCGGGCCGGCATGGTGACCTGGCGGACGGCACAGGGCGTAGGCGGAACCAGCGCCATCGACGATGCTTTCCGCCGCCGCTTGAACGGTAGCCGCGCTGGCCAGAATCCCCTTGAAACTGCCTTCGGTCATCGGGCAGGCCATATCATGCAGGTGCCACCCTGCCTGCCCGGCGGGATGGCGTGGATAATGCTTGCCCGTGGTGGTGGGATGAACACTGGGCGCGACGATGTCACTACCATCCGACAAGTCATGCCAGCGATGATAGATCGTCTCGAGAAAGTCCAGGTAACGCTCGGTATGAATTTCCTTGAGCCGCTCGCGAAGTCTTGGGCTATCAATCTCTGTCGGCTCGGTCAATTCCAAGCCGGCTTCTGCCACCCCTTGCTTCAATAGCTCCGTCCGCCCATGCCCTTCAGGGGACTCGGCCAGTGCACCACGCCGGAAGAAATACGGCGGTGCATGACACTCCTGGTCGGGATGATAGAAAAGTTTCATCAGTTCTGGTCTCCTGTCAAAACGGTCCCTGTGCGTTGTCCCCAACTCGCGAGGACCAGGCGTCTCTCACCCCATTTCGAGGGTCAGCGGCTGTGACGACACAGGGATCCTTATTGATATTGCAGGAAAACCGGTCCGAAGTACCAGCATTGAATCATCAATCCTGCGCCAGTCAGGCACGGAGTCATGATCTGGCGCTGGCAGTCACAGCGTATTCTTATGGAGTCAAGACAGGCAGGATGTCAGACAGATAGCGCAACACCTGGTGCAACGGTTAGCGCAACTCTGGGGCAAACTGAACCGTCGTACGGGATCAGCAACGCCCCTTCTTCGCCTGTCCTGGCGGGCAGAAACCACCGCTGCTGCGATAGTAGCGGTCATCATGACGATGATCGTCATCGAGAATGATCAACGGCTCGGGGGTAATACGCGCCGGATGGTAACTACACCCCGCCGCCAGCAGTGCCAGGGCAATCAGGCCCAGAGACAATGGAATTCGCATGGTCTTCTCCTCATGGTAGATGTGCAGAGAATACCAATTTTTGCCGCATCCCCCATGTCGACACATGGAGACAGCTAGTGTCGGGAAAGGGAGACAGGACTGAAAAGAGAGAAGAAGTAAGAAGCAAGAAGCAAACGTCGAGCCTTGAGCAGCGAGCCACCCAGCACTGCCCCAGTGGACCCAGGCAACAATTGGGAGTCACTTCAGCCCAGGGGTCAGGGTTACTTCAACCTTACCTCTTGAAACTTACCTCTCGAGCTGCTTGCAGCTCGAAAAAAACTGCGCGAACCAAACCCACAACGGTTCGCGCAGGGCCAGCGTCCTGCCGGCACGGGACAACGGCCACAGACAAGGGGGCACCCAACCCGCGGCCGAAGCTCCGCTGCTCTTTAGATCAAGCTACCTGAATCATCATCCTGAACTCCTTGCAGGCCGACATCGTCGCTGACCGGCGGTTCGTCAATGACCGGCGGTGCCGTCTCCAGCTCATTCAACGCCAGCAAGGTATTGAAGAACTGAGTAGAGGACGGTGCATCCGCGTCCCGGGAAATCTGGAACGATGCCAGATCCTGTGAGCCACCATTGAAGGTCAGGCGCAACACCTGAACGCCGGCTTCCAGCTCCAGGTCTACCGATGCGCTGTCGTTGTAACTGCCCCAGGCGCCGGAGTTGGGTGTTGCGGTGCTGGCCTCGTCATAAACTGAGCCGCCCTTCTCCACCGAGGCGGTAATACTGCGTCCATTGCTCGGGTTGGAAGTGACAAAGTTCAGCGTATGCGTACCAGCCTGCTCGACATTGATGGTGTACTCCACCCACTCGCCATCCTCGATCCAGCCGATCGCTTCACCCTGGCCAACAATATCCACCGGGGTATCACGGAAGCTCGACCCCAATTGATCGCTGGACAGCTCGTTGTAGGCCACATCCTGTTCACCTTCATCGAACAACGCGGCATCCAGCTCCAGGCCGGTATCGGCATCCACCTGCCAGGGAGTTCCACCAGCGTTGAAGGCCTGCTGACCGTCACGCGAGAGGCTGAACGATGCCAGATCCTGTGAGCCGCCATTGAAGGTCAGACGCAGCACCTGTTCGCCCTGCTCCAGTTGCACCTGGGTTTCCTCGGTAGGCTGGAAGTTGCTCCACGACCCAGTTGGCGGAACCGCCACCGACGATGCGGTCACATAGGGCGAGTCACCATCCTTGCTGAAACTTGCGGTGATCGAGCGTATAGCACCCCCAGAGTCACCCAGCGCGGAAAGGAACGACAGATCGTAGTTTCCGGCTTCAGTGACGTTGATGGTGTACTCGATCCATTCCCCATTCTCGACCCAGCCGATGGCATTGCCGTTGCCGACGATGTCCACGCCTTCGTCACGGAAGTCTGATCCAAGTTGGGTTTCACTGGAGTCGTTGTAGGCCACGTCCTGGCCGCCGGTGTCATAATTCACCGCATCCAGAGTCAACCCATCGGCATCGACCTGCCAGGGTGTCTGCGTCGCGTTGAAGGGCTGCTGTTCATCTGCCACTGCCACCTGATCCAGCGTGAACGAGGCCAGATCAAGCTGTCCGCCGTTGAAGGTCAGACGCAACACCTGCTCGCCTTCTTCCAGTTCGAAGCTCAGTGGCCCGACCTCGTCGAAGCTGGTGAAGCTATCGGTATCGGTCACCCCCACAGTCTGGCTGCCGGTATAGAAACTACCGCCCTTCTCGAAGGCCGCGGTGATCGACTTGCCGCCGGTGGTCGCCGCAGCCAGGAAGTTCAGGGTATAGGTCCCGGCCTGCTCGACATTCAGCGTGTACTCGACCCACTCACCATCGGCGATATACCCCAGCGCCTGGGTACCGAACGTGATGTCCACGGCTTCGTCAGCCCGATAGCCCTCACCCTGATGAGCCGTCGTGGTGTCGTTGTAGGCCACGCCCTGGCCACCGTTATCGTAGAGCTTCGCTTCCAGGGTCAAGCCATCACTACCCACCGACCAGGGCGTTTCACTGCCATTGAAGGCGGTCTGTTCGTCCGGCGTGGGGTTATCGATGAAGTTCGGCACGCCATCACCGTCATCATCATCGTAGAGGTCGATACGTCCATTACCATCGGCATCTTCAGCACCGGTGGGATCATAGGCGGTGACGTTCTCCACCAGGAAGATGTTGTCGTTGTAGTCGTAGTTAACGCCGGCATAGTCCTGGATGACGATGTAGGTATCGGGAATCACGTTACCCGCAGCGTCCTTGGCCACATAGACGCGGATCAAGTGACCATCGTTGGCATCCCAGTTGAGGTTGGTACCTGGATTACCGATGGCATCGATGCTGTCTTCGTAGAGGTTGGCATCCGGGTCGGACCATGAAATGTAGCCCTGACGACCGGATATCTCGGCGAAGAAGCCGAACGGATCATCCCTGTCGAGGTTGATGCTGGCCAACTGGCTGCCATTGTTCAGCGTACGCGGCAGCAACGTCTGCCCGTCCGCCTCATCGTGGGCAATGATCTCGTTGATATCGCGACTGTCGACATCGTGAATGAACAACCGCGCGATATCCCCTTGGGTATGATAAGCCGCCAACTGGGTGATCTTGATCGGCGAACTACCATCGGCACGCTGGAAGTATGGCGCCAGAATTTCATCGCCATTGGCTTCCACCAGCCCACCCTGGTTCATCTGCCCCTCAGCAACATCGGTCGAGTAGCCAAAAGCGTTGACGATCTCCTGCACCGTCGGCTCCTGGCCGTTCTCCGATTGCCCCTGGGCGATCCCGGCGAGAGTGACAACCTTCTCTCCTTCATCAGGATCACTGGAGTTGATGATCAGGTTCGCTTCATAGAGGCTGCCATCATCATTGTCGGACGCGATGAAACGTACCTCGATGTCGATCGACTGCCCTGGCTCCAGTACGACGGAGTCGAAAGCGGACACCAATTCGAACAATGCCGGGTCGCTGACCTCGACACTGTTGATGGCAAGATCCTCGAAACCATCATTACGCAGCGTCAGCGTGGCCACGTCATGCACCTGCTGATCGCCGTTGGCAGGGTTCTCGATCCGCGACATCACCAGCCGATCATCGGATGGCACACCATCATTGTTGATGACCGTCAGATCACCACCGGTGACCGGCGACACGCCCTCGATCAGAAAGACGTTGTCGTTGTAGTCATAGTTGATCCCGGTGTAATCCATGATGCCCAGATAGGTATTGGGTATCACATTACCGTCGGCATCGAGGGCGCGGAACATGCGCACGGTATAACCGCGCTCGATTCCATCGGCATCCGCCGGGGGTGTACCGCCACCGGTCGGATTGAGCGACGGATCGGTCGACAGGTCGGCCACTTCGAAACCAAATACACCGTTGCCATTCCAGCCTGAGGGAATGTCCGAGAGATCGAAGTTTGCCGTGGCAAATTGACCGTTACTCAGCAGTGGAAGGATGGACTGATTGTTATCGCCCGCGTGGTTGCTGAAGATGACGTCCTGGCCCTTGTTGCCGGGATTGTGAATCCCCAGGGTCGCCCCTCCGCCGCCATGAAACGCCGCCAACTGCGTGATCTTCGCCTCTCCCACTCCATCGGCCAACGTCCAGTAGCGTGACAATACTTCGTCGTCATTGACCGGCCGATAGAGGTCGAAATCATTGAGCACGGAATTACCGCCACCGTCCACGGTCGGCAGACCATCAATACGATTGCCGAAGCCGAACACCTCCCATATTTCATTGACGTTGGGCTCCCAACCTCCTTCGTCACGCGCTTGCCAGAAGCCAGCCATATGGACTTCAGCGATAGGCGAGTCAGCGTCGTTGGTGGTCAGGCGAATACTGCCCTCGAACACCCCATCTCCGGCATCAGTCGTCGGTGCCGTATAGGCATCGCGGTCGAACAGCACCGTGATCTCGATCGATGCCCCGGCGGCGAGGCTCAAGCCATCGAAGACATCTGGGTCCGCCAGCACGAAAGGTCCGTCGATGGTCGCATCGAGGAACTCCAGTGTCTCGCTGCCACTATTGCTGATGGTGACGGTGGCGCTTTCCTTGAAGTCACGATCCGGATTGGAGACGCCGTTGTCCTCCAGGTAGCTGAAGTGCAGACGATTGGAGAAGTAGGCCGGATCACCGCTCTGTACATCGATGTCGGCGTTGTCGTTTCCGGCTATCGGAGTGATATCCAGATAGTCGATGTCATCGGCACCATCCGCTGCCGACACTACACGCAGGTTATACTGCTGACCTGCCAACAGCTCGACCCACACTCCTTCCTCTCCAGCGTCTCCTTCCCCGGGATAGGCCAGCGTATCCACCGGCTGACCATTGAGCGTCAGCGCCAGGCTACCACCGGCGTCAGCGCCAGCATTGGCCGCAAGATCAAGACGATAGAGCCCATTCCCATCAACGCTGAAATAGAAGTCCGCGGTCAGTTCGTTGATCGAGCGCGCACTGTCGCCACTTTCCAACTCGATGCGTGAGCCATCGGTGACATCGGCATAGACCGGTACGAAGTCATCGGCGGCACTCGCGGGCACACGTAACAGGTCAATATTGGGCCCAACACCATCCGGAGCCGTTACCGTAATGGTATTGCTGCCAGCCTGTAGGTTGACCAGTACGTCCTGATAGAACCAATCGCTCTCGGCGGCGTTGCTCTGACCAACGAAATTGACCTGGCCGATATCGACGCCATTGATCGTTAGACCCAGCGGACGATCCGCCTTGGTCGATGCCAATGCATAGCGGAAGCCGATCTCGTAACTGCCAGCCTCATCGACCTCAATCGTCCAACTGATGGTCTGATCGCCGCTGCCATCGAAATCGACGAAGCCATCGCCAGAGGCATTGCGATCATCATCACTGGCCAGCACCACCGCGGGGCCATCGAGCTGAGCACTCTCGGCTTCATACTCGTCGAAACCGGATGCCGTGGCCGGATCCTGCAGGATCTCAAGTTGATCGATATTGGGACCGGTATTGTCGGTCGCCTGTAGGCGTACTGTATTCTGCCCACTGACCAATGCCGCCGGAATATCCACCGTCAGCCAGTCAGCCCAGCGTTCATCAGCCGTGGCCAGCGAGCTGGGCGAGAAGCTCACCACTCCGACACTGACATTGTTGACGAACACTTCCAGCGGACGATTCGCATCACCGCCATTGGCATAGCGTATCCGCAGAACCGAATCTCCGGATTGGCTTGCCTCAAGGTCGAAGGTGAAGGTCAGGAAGTCAGCATTGGTTGCTCCAAAGTCCGCATAGCCACCCGGCACACCATCGCCGCCATTGGTATTGCCATCGACCCCGTAAGCGCCTGGGCGCAGACCGTTGGGTAGATCCTGATTGGTCTCGGGGTTGTCGATATCACGGATCTGGATTTCCGCGTCTGTGCCAGTGGCAATGGTGACTGCACTACCATCGTCCGGCGTCTTGTCCTCGGCCTGAATCGCCAGAATTGACACCAGGTCATCAGTATCCGGGTCGGGGTCCACCGTCCCGCCGGGCACCGGGTCAAGGCGAATGATCTGACTCTGGCCGTTACCGCGATTGAGCGTCAGCAGATACAGCTGACCGGTCGCCGGGTTCTCGATGATATCCAGCGGGTCGATATAGCTGATGACATTACCGTCGACGTCACGCAGCACATCATCACCGATCACGTTGCCATTGGCATCGAGCGTGATCGAGCGGATATCGTCACCACCGGAGTACTCGGTAAACAACACGTTGCCCTGCAGGTTGCCGCCGAAGATTCCACTGGTGTATTCCACTGCGCCATTCGGCGAGCGGTTCTCACCCAGCGAATAGACACCCGCTAGATCGTAGGTACCTTCCGGATTGGTGCCCACCGGGTAGCTGGTGACCTGACCGGGATCATTGCCCGCGGTCGGGTTACCGCCATTGAGGATGTACTGATCACGCAACGGATTGGGGTGGCCGTAGTAGCCATCTTCCGAGATGCGGAACAGATAGTCGTCCTGCTTCTCGACATTGGTGAAACGCTCATCCTCCGGCGTATCCGGGTTGTCCGGTACATTACCACCGGCTGCCGAGCCATTGGTCGGCACGTACAGGAAGCCATTGGAGTGCCATACCAGGTCGTAGGCATTGCGCGCACCGGTGGCAAAGATCGTCAACACCGCACCGTCGGCATAGGGGTCGTAATATTCCTCGAGAATATTGCCATCAGCATCCTGAACTGTGGCCACTCCCTGATCATCGAACACCAGGAACTCGCCATTCCCCATCGGGATCGGATCGTCCTTGACGTTATTGTCGTCGTCGGCAAAACGACGGTTGAGGCCATCGTCCGGCAATGGTTCAGTGGTCACATCAAAACCACCGGGAGGTGCATCACGCGTGGGATCGATCTCCAGCACGGCGGCATTGAGCAGCCGCTCGGGGCGGTTACCCCAGGCACTGTCCGGCTCACCCATGGCCGAATTGGAGCCCTGGATCAGGTACAGCAGATGCGTGGGCGCATCCGGGTTGGTGAGCGGGTCATAGTCAGGGTTCTCGCGGAACTCGAGACTATTGGTCACGTGGTCGCCGTTGGATCGCGGCAAACCGGTGATGTAGGGCTCCGCGACACCCGAGAAACCGGGGCCGTCATCGAGGGTGATCTTTGTCACTCGGCCACTGAAGTCCGGAACGCCATTGTCCCGGCCGGACAGTGGAATCGGATAGTTATCGGTGATCCACAACACATTGGGATCGGTAGGATCAGTGGTCAGGCCGATGATACCGCGACGGTCATTGTTGCTGTCGGCCCCAGGCTGGAAGAAGTAGTCACTGGGCAGGCTCAACTCAACGCGGTTGCCAAGCGACCCGTCTATCGGATCAACGTCATAGCGCAGCAATTGGCCACCGATGGTAGCCACGTACATATGCTGGCCATCGGCGCTGATTTCCAGTGACGTGAAACCAAAGGCGTTATCGGCGGCCCCGTTCAGTTCGACGACGTCGTCAAAGGCCACGTCGCGTGGCACGATCTCGGGTTCCTCACCAGTGACGAAGGTATTGGTGTACTTCTGGAACTCACGCGTCGGTGCATCCGGATCATCGTTGGGCCCACGATCCTGGAAGCCTTCGATCACCAGCGTATAGCTGGTGAAGGGCTTCAAGGTCTGGCTGGGTGAGATCGTCAGGGAATCAAAGCCACCGGTGGTGTTGGCATTGAAGGTCACTTCTTCTCCCGACACTGTCTCGAACAGGCGGATCGAGCCGTCGGCAAGACTTTCCAGCAACGCACCACCCCGGCCATCCACCACCGAGATCCCCACGAAGATGTCAGATGTCGGATCGACACCCGTAGGAATACCACCATCCGCCGGATCGAGATCGACCTCTACTTCATTCTGTCCGACTCCAGCAATCGCTCGGGCATCGTTGAACAGCGCGTAGTCTTCCGGTGCCTCGCGATCATCATTCGGCGTCAGGTCAGGCAGCGACTGGATCTCGATGTACTGGATTTCGGTGTTCTCATTGTCGACACCGATGGAATCCAGGGTCAAACGCCCATCGGTGACTTGCACGATGCGTGTCACCAGATCCGAACGCACGCCGTCGGTATCATCCGCAGGATTGGCATCTGCGGGGAAGTCACCAGGACGGAATGGCGTGAAGGGATCATTGAACAGCTCTCCCTCGGCATTGATAACGTTGTGGCTATCGTATGGGCCGGAGGTATCACCGATCGAAATGGTCACTTCGTAGTAACCATCCTCGAGTTCGATTTCCCACCCCGCGCGTACGTAATCGGCTGACGGCTGATCAAAGTGCGCATAGGTGCCCTGACGCGGATCCAGTCCGGCGATGTCATCGGTTCGATCATTCACCGCGACACTGGTCAGTGAGCTGATATCCAGCGGAATCGTGCCATTGTCGGTACCATCGGCGATGGAGGCTTCAGTCACCCAACCGTATTGGTATGTCTGGCCATCCACGTTGACCGATTGCTCTCCGAAGGCCTTGCCGGTATCCGCGATATATCCGTCAGGCACCGCCACTCCTTCCGGTTGGAAGTTGATCTTGACCGAGAAGCGATCGCCTGGCTCGACCTCGCGTGGCGGCTGGTCGCCTTCGCGGAAAACACGGATATTGTCGATATTGGGGCCAGCCGTACCGGCATTCTCGAGACGAATGGTGTTGCTGCCAGCCTCAAGCTCAACCTCGATGGTCTCCTCCTGCCAGTTCTCCCAACCGGGATTGCCGGCGCCAGTGGAGCCGAATCCGAAGCTTCCCTGATCGGCCCCATCCACCAGTACATTCATCGGCCTGGCAGCGCCAGCACCATCGCCGTTGGCATAACGCACCGTCAGGCTGTAGGTGCCTGCTTCGTCGACGCTAACCTCGAAAGAGCCTGCGTCCCCGGCATCACCGCCCATATCCAGATAGCCAGTGCCGGTGAATCCATCCCACAGCCCATCCGCGCCGGTGGCGGTATTGGTCTCGGGGTTGGAGGGGTCTCGCACCTGGGTGTCCAGGGTGTCACCAATATTGTCCGTGTCATCAATTGTCAGGGCTTCACCCTCGATGACAAAGTCAAAAGGCTGCGGGTCCGTGTTTCCGTTATCCACTGGAGCAAAGGTCACCTGATCGATATTGGGACCGTTGGCCACGCCACCATTGGCGGCATCGGGAATACTCAGCGAGAAGGTATTGGCCCCCGCTTCGAGATCAATCTCGACCTCAAGCGTCAGCCACTCATCCCAGGGATCATTGACACCATCATCTATGGCATTGGTAAAGCCGAGGACTGAGGGGGAGGCACCATTGATGCTGAGTTCCAGCGGCCGGGCTGCATCACCGCCGTTGGCGTAGCGAATCGTCGCGGTGTAAGTGCCTGCGACTGGAGCATCGACATTGAAGACCAGTTCATCTCCCGCATCGGTGCCGAAATCAACATAAGCATCGCCGACAGCTCCCGGACGATAGTTGCCAAAGGCATCGGGATTATCGGGATCTATCACTCGAGTGAAGTCACCATTGGAGGGATCACCAGTGTCATTGACCAATGCGTCTTCGGCCTGCAACGTAAACGGATCGACATCAACGCCGTCGTCGATGGTCACGCTCTCGGTCGCACTGGCCTCGTTACCCGCGATATCGGTGACAAACAGCATGACCTCGACGCTGCCACTCAGGCCGCTGAGATCGAGCGTCACATCGCCGTTGGCATCTGGTGTTACAGGGGTGCGAGTTGTTCCACCATCCAACGAGACGGCGTAACTGACAATGTCATCGTCAGCACCACTGACATTGAATACCACTGTCTCCAGTTGATCACTGTTCAGGGTATCGTCGGCAGCATTCAGTGCCAGATTGCCATCGACATCGGCACTGTCATCAACCGGGATCGGGCCACTTCCCGCCGCGGTGATCTCGATGCGATCAATGTTGGGGCCAGTGGTGGCACCCTGTGGAATAGCCAATGAGACAGTGTTACTCCCTGCTTCGAGGGTAACGGTCACTGTCTCGAATACCCAGTGGTCGAAACCTTCCTCCACTCCAGCACCATCCGGGTCGGTACTGGCAAACAGCAGAACCTGAGTGCTGCCATCGTTGACCGATAGATCCAACGGTCGTCCAGTATTGCTGGCATAGCGAATATTGAGGTCATAGGTCCCCGCTTCGGATACATCAACGTCGAAGCTCAGGGTGTCGCCCGCAGTGTCACCAAAGTCGACATAGCCAGTACCGGAATAGTCGGGACGCAAGCCACTGAATCCCGTGCCAGTTTCCGGATTATCGGCATCGCGCACCGTAGTGACGGTAGCGTTGCTGCCGTCATCCTGCAGGATGATCGTACCGTCCTCCGCCTGCAGGGAGATCGGCGTAAAGCCATCCTCATTGACATCCGTCACCGTGACGGCAATCGTCTCGGTGGCACTGAGATCACCATCGGTAACGCTGACCTCGACTTCGTAGACTCCGTCCTCATCAGCATCAACGGCCAGTTCGTAGTCACGTGGAGAGATGAAGCTCAGTACGCCGGTGTCGCTATCGATACTGAACAGCGGTGCATCGACACCTCCGGTGATGGCATAGACCGGCGCGTTCAGAACAACCGTTTCACCGTCCTCATCGACAACCGGAATGGTCCCTACCTCAGTGAGGTTCTCATCAATGCTCAACGCGACGGGAGCAATAGAGAGGCTTTCGTTGATATCGGCAACGCTGACCAGGGTCTGCTGGGAAACGCTGGTGGTGCCATCACTGACCACAACGGTGAGCTCGTAGACCCCATCTTCATCGTCATCGACCGGTAGTTCCGCATCCGGTGCCACAACAAAGCTCAAGGTGCCGGTAGCGGCGTCATAGCTGAACAGAGCAGCATCCACACCTTCCAGACTGACACTGAGGTCGTCGCCATCAGCATCGTCCAGCACCAGACTGGCGACTGCCGTGCTGTTCTCGTCAACACTCAGTTCGGAGTCGAGGCCAGCCAGGGTCGGCGCGGTATTGTCCGGTGCGGTGGTGGGGTCGAGTATCAGTGAGTCGATTCGCATCAGCTCGCCGCCTTCGGCCTGCAACGCCAGTGTCGCCAGCATCCCAGCGGTAATCTGAACCGGTGTTTCGAATACGATTTCCTTGCGATTGCCACTCTGGCCAGCCGAGCCACGTGCCCCACTGCCGACAAACGTGCCGAAATCATCGTTGAGGACCACTTGAGATGACAGTTCGCCGCTGGAAGCATTACGCGCCTCCAGCACCGTATCGCCAATGCTCAGCGTCAAACTGCCTTCACCATCGGTTTCGTCATAGACGTACAACCGCACCGTATACCAACCCGGCGTGACACCCGCAGCATCAAGCTCGGTAGAAACGCTGGCCGGGTCGGTGCTGATCATGCGAATCAGCTGTTCATTGGAAGCCGACACGTTACCGGAGGCAACGATATTGGCCGCACTCAGATCTGTGAAGTCCTCGGCCTCAATGGTTATCGACGGCGGCGCGGCCTGCTCTTCGATCTCGAAATTCAGTGTCTGAGTTGCAGACAAGCCGCCTGGATCTGTAGCACGAACCGTAATATCGAAACTGCCAGCCTCCACAGGAGTCCCCTGAATGAACCCATCGACTACCTCGAGTCCTGCGGGCAGGTTCTCTGCGCTCAGTGTCAGAGCATCACCATCCGGATCAGAGAACAATGGTGCAAACTGGGCCAGCTCAATCTGAACGAAGTTCTCACCCACCTGGCCAAAGTACGGCTCCAGGGCAACGGGCTCGACCACCGGTGCATCATTGACGTTCTCGACGGTCAGAGCAAAGTCCGTCGCCGTGGCTGCCTGGCCGTCATCGGCAGTGACTGTCACGGTATAGGCTCCCGGCGCCAGATCACCAAGACTGCCGGTGAGCACCAGTCCGTCGAAGCTCAGGCCATCCACGTTCACGATATTGTCGGAAGCGTCAGTCACATTGACACTGAACGTCAGGTCATCGCCGTCATCGTCGACAAAGGGCAGATCAACTTCCAGCGCTGAACGCTCCGCCACCACCATGTCGGCAATGCCATTGCCAACCACACGCGGGGCGCTGTTGGTATCCGTGCCGGTGTCGCTGCTCAGTTGCACATTGCTGAAGCGTGCGGAGCCTTTCTCGCCAATGTCGTCGTCATTGACCAGCACCAGCGAGCCAATCGTCTGGCCGGCATGGGCGGATAGATCGATGCTGAAGCGCATGCTGCCATCGCCATTGTCGATGCCCTGGCCACGTAAATCGACGAAACCCGCCTGGCTTTGTGAGCCACCAAGTTGATAGACCGAATTGCCGCCATTGAAGGGGTTGTCATCTGCATCGAAGCCGATCGCGATGATCTCCGACAACGGGGAGGAAGACGCCGTCAGATCCAGCGTCAACACCGTGTTCTCGGTGATCAGAAAGTCTTCATCCAGACCGAACCGCTTCCAGGTGTTATCGAGTAGCGCCAGAGTTGCACCATCATCCTCGATGGCGACATCGTTGCCCGTGACAGGCTGATCCTGAATGGCGTTCCAACTGGTAATGGCAGCACTGTTGAAGACCACGTCCACCGTGTCCGGCTGCGGGTCAGTAGCATCGGCCTCGAGCACCACACTGGTTGAGGTACTCGCCTCATTGCCCGCGCTATCCGTGACATACAACGTCACACTGACATTCCCGGGAGCCTGAGTGGACAGGTCCAGCAACAAGCTGGTGCCATCCACACCCACGGCACTGCGAGTCGTCCCACCATCAAAGCTGGCCTCCGCACTGACGATATCGCCATCCAGCCCGGAGAGGTTGAAGGTCACGGCATCGGCGTCCGCAGCCGCTACAGAGTCAGCAGGACCGGCAATCGACAGGTCACCATTCTCGTCCGCCGTGGTGTCAAGGCTCAATGCCATACCCTGCTCTGCCCGATTGCCGAAGACATCAAGGACAATGAAGGTCGCGTTCAGATCGCCATCTGGCTGGGCGCCGAGGTCGACACTGAAGTTACCATCGGCATCCGGCACAACCTCAGTAACCGTGACACCTCCGTCAAAGCTGACTCCGATATAGACCACATCGTCATCCAGCCCTGTCACGTTGAAATCGGCCGCAGCCGCTGTATCTGCATTGACCAGCGTACTTGCTGCTGTGAACAGGAGGTCATCGCCAACATCAGCGACTACATCGCCAACCGGACCGCTGCCCAGAGTGGTGACTTCAAGACGATCAATATTGGGACCACTGTTGGCTGATGCGGGAATCACCAGGCTGATGATATTGTCACCGGCCTGCAACTCCGAGCTCAGGGTGTGATACCCCCATTGATCGAAGCCTTCGGTCAGTGGGTCATCATCAAGATCAGTTCCGGCAAAGCCGAGCGTGACCGCAGGACCCGCATTGACATGCATCTCCATCGGACGCGCGCCATTGCTCGCGTAACGAAAGTTCAGGTCATAGCTGCCAGCCTCGTCCACGTTGACGGTAAAGCTGATCGAGTCTCCCGGCACACTGCCGAAGTCGACATAGCCGTCACCGGAATAATCCGGACGCAGGCCCTGAAAGCTAGCACCCGCCTCGGGATTGGAGGCATCACGTACCATTGTGTCGAGATCATTGTCGACACCCGGTTGTGCATCTTCAGCCTGGATAACGACCGGATCGATGACTGGGGCCGTCGGATCGACCGGGTCCGCGGCCAGCAATGCGACCTCGACCTTATCGATGTTGGGCCCGTTAGTGGCTCCGCCCAGGCGCAAGGTATTGGTACCAGCCTCAAGATGAACCTGAATGGATTCCGTGCCCCACCCTTCCCAGGCTGATGGTTGGCCGTCTGTGGGTAGATTCCCCGCAGGCACTTCGCCATCGACATCATTCGGGTAGTAGAGCGCCGGAGCGGTGGCCGCGAAATTGAAGCTACCCAATGGGGTCAGTTGCCCATCACCATCCACCAGCGACAGGGGCAAGGGTCGAGCACTGGACGACGCATATGTCGAGGTAACGGTATAAGTACCAGCCACTGCGACATCAATGCTGAATTCAGACCAGGCATCCGCATTATTCAATGCCCAATCAAGGTAACCTTGCCCCTCAGCACCGACGCGGAAGGTCTCAGTACCGTCGGTGAAATCTGCTATGGAGTCAGGCGTCACCACGCGGTTGGTGCCGCTATCTTCAACGTCCTGAAGCGGCGATAACGTCATATCCTCGGCCTGAATGACATGCACATTCGGATCCGGAGCACGCACCTCCAGATAGTCGATATTGGGGCCACTGGCACCATTCGAGGTAAAGGTGACGGTATTCACTCCTGCCTGAAGTGAAACGCGAATGACTTGCTCACCAAACTCACTGAAATCGGCAGGATCTGCATTCAAGGTCGTACTGCGCAGGTCGAACATGCGATCGACCAGCTCATTGTTGACATCGAGCCGCAGCGGACGGTTGCGGTCACTACCGTCACCGTTCTGACTCAGGGCATAGCCCAACGCAAGATCGTACTCTCCAGCGTCCGCGACACTGAAGGTAAACGTCAGCGACTCCCCGGAATCTTCGACATAGTCGACATAGGCTCCACCCTCGGCGTTGAGGGTATTGGGCTCGGACGGGTCGTCGACAACAGCAATACCTGGACCGTTCAGCGTCGCGTAGGCACCATCAGCGTCAGCGCTGTCTTCGGCCTGAATACGAATCGGCACGAAGTCAGCCAAGGTCACCTGTAGAGCATCATCACTACCTAATGCAGACGACGCATCAGCGTTCAACAACGCCTGTGCGTTGGCTGGTGGCGTATCGCCTTTAGCTCCCCGCGCCGCAATCCCCGTTGGAACAGCTTCAGTCGGCAACGTCGGAGGCCCTGCTGCTCCCTTTTCGATGGATGCCCACCAATGCTTGATGCCGATGTTAGCGCTAACATCGGCATCAAACAGCGCAGCGGTAGACAGAAACTGCTCCGAGGCCTGTTCCTGCTCTGTTTTCGTAGAGCTGGGCTCCACCTCGAATGCCATTGTGCTGATCAAGTCTTCGAGCGTCCGCCCGTGCTCGTCAAGTGCCTCAATCGTCACCCTGAGACTGCCTTTGGGTGGTTGTGGCAGGTCCTCGAAAATGAAAGGGCGGCGAGACACCTCGAAACTCGACATGCTTCCTGATGCATCGTGCCACGTCATCCAGAGGGACCTGATGTCCTGTTCCCCTACTCCTGGGTGAGGCACAACGCAGAGGTCGTACTTGTCAAACATCCCCTGTTCAAAACGATCTCTGGTCTCGAGAATCTTGTGCAGATTTTTATTCTGTGATTTTGCCACAAACCCAATCGAATACATGACCAATCCCCGGCTTATTGATGTTGTATACCAACACTACGCCTCCCCAGACGGCGCATTCCCAACGTCAACCACTCGACCGAAGTTCCATCCTGTTATTCTGGAAGGTCGGCCAAACAGTGTCTTTCTGATCCCTTTTAAAACCAAAACCACCCTATCCATACTGAACAATGCAAACCCCATCCAAACCAGCATGAAAGATGAATTTCCGAAAAAGACAGCGTCCCAATGTCTGAGACAGCCATATTTTTCGCTTGAAACTTTTCATGAGTCTAGCCACCAGAAACAATTCATCAAGTCATTTCTTACCTTTCTCAAAGCATTCACAACCAATTAGAAAAATCATACAATCTAGATATTTTTTCTTTAATTTTCATATATTTATTAAAATAATAAGCCGCAAGCATTACTATAAAAAACATACCAGATCAACAATAGGATCAAGCAGCCACATCGGATTTACTAATTTTCTAATATCACCTAACAACAAAAAAACAACACCAACACTCTTCAACAAACCATCATGCAAGCCAACTAAAATATTAGAAACCCAACAACAGGAAAACCAAATTTCCACAAACATATGGCTTTTCAAAAAAACATTCTTGAAAGAACACAGTCAGGCATTACTATCCAAAGGCACATCGCCTGAAAAAGGACATTAAAAATTATAAACAGGGAAACTTCCCGGCCTCGGCACACTCTTGAAACCGCTCAAGCCGGCAAAAAAAATAAACCCGCAGACGGGACTCCATAACAAGGGGCTACACAACAAGGGGCTACACAACATGAGTGACCTGGGAAAGGTGCTGCGCTATTGTCGACGCAGTTTCCTGTATGTCGGGCTATTCAGCATGTTCATCAACCTGTTGATGCTGGTACCTCCGCTCTACATGCTGCAGGTCTACGACCGTGTCATTACCACGCGCAGTGAGGAGACACTGCTGATGTTGACACTGGTCGTGGTGTTTCTGTTTCTGGTGATGGGCGGACTGGAGCTGATGCGCTCGAGAATCCTGGTAAGGGTCGGCAACAAGCTGGATGTGCTGATCAGTCCACGCCTGTATAGCGCCATGTTCCAGCGTTCACTGATGATGCCCGGCAAACCATCGGCCCAGCCGTTGAACGATCTCACCACCATGCGCCAATTCCTGTCCGGGAATGGTCTTTTCGCATTCTTCGATGCGCCATGGGTCCCGGTGTATATTGCCGTATTGGCGCTATTTCATCCCTTGTTCGGCCTGTTTGCCGTCATCGCAGGTGTGATTCTCGGTGTTATCGCCTTGATCAATGAGTGGATGACCCGAGCACTGCTCAGTGAGGCCAATGGCCAACATGTCGCAGCCCAGGATCTGGCCAACAGCAATCTACGCAACGCCGAAGTTCTGCACGCGATGGGAATGTTGCAGGGCATCCAGGGGCGTTGGACGGCACGCCATCGCGAGTACCTGGTGCTGCAATCCAGGGCCAGTGACCGAGCCGGATTGCTGACCAATACCTCCAAAGTGCTGCGCCTGATGTTCCAGTCACTGATTCTCGGCCTCGGGGCATGGTTGGTGCTGGCGGGCGACATCACTCCCGGCATGATGATTGCCGGCTCGATTCTGATGGGACGCGCTCTTGCTCCGATCGACCAAATGATCAATGGCTGGAAGAGCTACTCCGGCGCGCGTACCGCCCGCGGGCGGCTAGAAGAGCTGCTGAATACCATTCCGGCAAAACCAGCTGGTATGCCCCTACCACAACCACGGGGTGCCTTGACGCTTGAAGGTGTCAACGCCGCGCCGCCGGGCGAACGTTTGCCAACCCTCCATGACATCAACTTGAAGCTGGCGAAAGGCGAGCAGATCGCCATCGTCGGGCCAAGCGCTGCAGGCAAATCAACCCTGGCGCGGGTTGTGCTTGGTATCTGGCCGACCCAACTCGGCCACGTGCGCCTCGATGGCGCCGATATCGGTCAATGGGACCGCACCGCGCTGGGTCCACACCTTGGATACCTACCTCAGGATATCGAGCTATTCGACGGCACCGTAGCCGACAACATCGCTCGTTTCCAGGAGGTCGATGCCAATGCTGTTGTCGAGGCAGCCCTTCTTGCCGGCGTACATAGCATGATCCTGCGTCTTCCCGAGGGCTATGACACCTGGCTGAGTCATGGCGGAGCTTCTCTCTCTGCCGGTCAGCGCCAACGCATCGGGTTGGCCCGTGCACTTTATGGCAGCCCTGTCATGGTGGTGCTCGATGAGCCGGATGCCAATCTCGATGAAAACGGTGAATCTGCCCTCGCCGAATGTCTATTGCAGCTGCGACAGCACCACACCACCACGCTGATCATTACCCACCGCCAGCATCTGCTGCAGCAGGTCGACCGAATACTGGTGCTGCGCGATGGGCGAGTGGCATCACTTGCACCACCGGAACGACTTTCCGCTGTCGCCCGCAGAACCGCAGCCGGCAACTCCGTATCCGGCGTCACCACCTTACGTCCCAGCGCTCGGGGGCACAGCAAGTCACATGAGGAGCCGAAATCATGAGTGCCACTTCCGATGTCGCGGAGCAGAAGGAAGAACTGCCACTGCAGGATCGTAAATACCGGCGACTCGGCATCGTCATACTGCTCATCTGCTTCGGCGGATTCGGCAGTTGGTCGGTGCTGGCCAATCTGTCGGTCGCCGTGGTCGCCCCGGGCTCGGTCTCGGTCGAAAGCTTCACCAAGACCATTCAGCACCTTGAAGGCGGCATCGTCGAATCGATTCTGGTTGAGGACGGCGACCACGTTCAGGCCGGGGATGTGCTGGTCGAGCTCGACGACACTCAGACTCGCTCACAGAAGCAGATCGCAGAGGCAAACTATTTAATCTCTCGTGCCAGTGAAATCCGCCTACTGGCCGAGCAGGCCGGTGCCGAATCGTTGGAATTTCCGCAGGAACTGGTCAACTCCAGTCATTCACGGGTACAGGAGGTACTGGAAGTCCAGCGCCGTCTGTTCACTTCGCGCCGCGAGTCGCTGCAAGGCACCCTCGCCTCCCTCGATGAGCAGATCGTCCAGTTGGAACAGCAGATCGTCGGCCTTGAGGAGACGCAGCAGATAACCGCACAACGTATCAGTTCACTCAACTCGGAAGTCGCCAACCACCGAAGGCTGTTTCGCAACGGGTTGATCAACAGCCAGCGGATGCATGAAATGGAGCGAGAAAGTCTGGAATATCAGAGTGATAATGCGGGCCATGCCGCCGAAGTCGCACGACTGCGCTCGCAGATCAGCGAAAATGCTCTTCAGAAACGCATCCAGGTTCAGGAATTCCAGCAGCAGGTCGGCGAGGCCTTGCGTCAGGTCCAATCCGAGGTCACGGATGCGGAAGAGCGTCTTATCGCTCTCACTGAACAGTTGCGTCGCACGGAAGTAATTGCTCCGGTATCGGGTACCGTAGTCGGACTCCAGGTACACACCCTGGGCGGGGTGATTGGTGGTGGTGATCCGTTACTGGATATCGTTCCGGCCAGTGACGGCTTCATCGTCGAAGCCCGCATCGCCAATCACGACATCGATCACATCTATATGGGCCAACCCGCGGAGATTCGCTTCAGCGCCTTCAACCAGCGCCTGACCAACGTCATCGACGGAGAAGTCACCCATGTCAGCGCCAACAGCTTCGAAGACGAAGCAACCCGCAATCGCTACTACAAGGTGCGTATTCGCGTCACCAAAGCAGGACAAGGCGACATGACAGACGACATGCGATTACTGTCGGGCATGCCGGCAGAAGTCATGCTCCAGACCGGAGACCGCAGCTTCGCCAGCTACATCGCCAAACCGGTGACGGATATGTTGGCCAGAGCGATGAGGGAGGAATGAAGGCGTAAGAAGTAAGAAGTAAGAAGTAAGAAGTAAGAAGTAAGATGTAAGATGTAAGAGGTGGTGTGCCCCCAGTTGAAGGCGCTCCAGCCTCGTCCCTCGCTCCCATCCTGGTTATACTCCCGCCAAAGCGACTATGGCGGGCTGATGAAGTCTTGACCCGCCCTCCCCGACAGGATGTCGCTGTCCGCCCCTGACAGAGCTCGAAGGAGGAGCCCCATGAGCTACGATATCGTCCTCAAGCGCGTATATCAGACTATTCAAGAGGATGATGGGGCACGCGTGTTGGTAGACCGTCTCTGGCCACGCGGCCGGCGTCGTGAAGCCCTGGCGCTGGCCGACTGGTATCGCGATGCGTCCCCCAGCCATACCCTGCGCCGTCAGTATCACGATGAAGCCATCAGTCGCACTGTTTTCGAGGTGCGCTATCGCGGCGAATTACGTGACCAGCCGCAGAGTCTTATCCCGCTGATGAAGCAGGCCCGTCAGGGTCGTCTGACGCTGTTGACTGCCACTCGAAGCATTGATGCTTCCCATCTACCCATCCTTCGTGACGCCATTATCGAAGCACTGCAGCAAGAGGACCAGGCGGATGCCCTGCCCTCATCACCGCCGTGCTATGGGAAGGGGGAGGAGTCGTAAGCCGTACCGTAAGCAACGAGCATCCGGCTGCGAGCCGAGAGCTGGCAAGCACCGCATTGCGGCTCACAGGAATCCGAGCCGGAGACGGGGTTATTTCCCTTTTCCCTCTTGAAACTTACAGCTTCTAACTTACCGCTCGGGTTTGGTCAGCGCTGAAACACCCGATTCAACCCGTTCTGCGCCGCGACACGATAGGCTTCAGCCATCGTCGGATAGTTGAAGGTCGTGTTGACGAAGTACTTCAGAGTGTTGGCCGCACCCTCCTGCTGCATGATCGCCTGACCGATGTGCACGATTTCCGAGGCCTGGTCGCCGAAGCAGTGGATACCGTAGATTTCCAGGCTCTCCTGGTCGAACAGGATCTTGAGCATGCCAACCGTATCGCCGGTAATCTGCGCCCGCGCGGTGTCCTTGAAGAACGCGTGGCCCACTTCGTAAGGCACCTGCGCTTCGGTCAACTCTCGTTCGGTACGGCCGAAGGAGCTGATTTCGGGGATGGTATAGATCCCGGTTGGCACTTCGGTAACGTAACGGAAGTCGCTTTCCAGCAGCTTGTTGCAGGCATTGAGTCCCTGATCGTACGCGGCACTGGCCAAACTCGGCCAACCGATGACGTCGCCTGCAGCAACGATATGAGGAATCTCGGTGCGATAGTGTTCATCGACCTGTAATTGCCCACGCCCATTCGCCTTGAGACCGATATTCTCCAGGCCCAGTTCATCGGTATTACCGGTACGTCCATTGGCCCACAGGAAAGCATCAGCACGCAGACGCTTGCCTGATTTGAGGTGAACGGTCACACCATTGTCGGTGCCCTCGACACGCTCATATTCCTCATTGTGACGAATCAACACACCGTGCTTGCGCAGGTGATAGGACAAGGCATCACTGATCTCGTCATCGAGGAATGACAGCAGACTGTCGCGGTTATTGATCAAGTCGACCTTGAGCCCCAACCCTGAGAAGATCGAGGCATATTCACAGCCGATAACCCCCGCACCAAAGATGATCAGGGTACGCGGTGAGTGCTGGAGCCCGAGGATAGTATCAGAGCAGTAAATTCGAGGGTGGCGGAAATCGATGTCCGCCGGTCGGTAGGGACGTGAGCCAGTGGCAATAACGATCTGCTCGGCAACCAGTTCGTCCTGCTTGTCAGCACTGCCTCTCACCACCAGAGTATGCTCGTCCTTGAAACGCGCAATCCCCTGATACAGGTCAATGCGATTACGGGCATAGAAGTTGGTGCGCATGACGACCTGCTGATCGATGGTCACACGCGAGCGCTCGCGCACCTTGGGAAAGGAAAACCAGCGCGGCTCGCCAATATCACGAAACATGCTGTTGGTATTGAACGACATGATCTGGCGCACCTGGTGACGCAGCGCCTTGGAAGGAATCGTACCCCAGTGAGTACAGTTACCACCGACGTGGGATTGCTTCTCGATCACTGCGACGCGCTTGCCATGCTTGGCCGCATTGATCGCTGCACTCTCTCCGGCTGGTCCGGTACCGATCACCACCACGTCATAGTTGTGGACTGCCATTGTCTCTCCTTACTGGGGTACTCGCGAAACCGTGATTCCGACAAATCAGGTCTATGCTTCAGAAAGCCAGCACATGCAATGCCCGCGCTTCTACGTGGACGGCGCCCCTCGGGGCGCCGTCTATTTGCCTATGTCGATACTATCGGCTCGATGCCTTCAGCCATCTCAACGACGAGTGGCATCGTAGCCGAGATCGAGTCCGCGGTTCTCATCGCTACGTCGACGTGAACTACCGCTACGCTTGCGGGACTCCTCTTCGCAAACCTCATCCTTCCCGCCGCAGATCTCGCAACCGTCCTTGAGGCCCAGTTGGTTCAGCCCACCGCAGGAACCGGCAATCGGTTTACGCCCGACAATAACTCCAATTGCCATCGCCGCTACGACCAACAACATGGCAACAAGCACGATCAGAAAAATACCCATCTTCAACTCCTCGCCTACGGTCGGCGTACGGTACTGCCTGTAGGCAGCACTCGTTGATTATCGTCACCCTTGACTGATGACCACTACATTCTGTGTGAAGTTCCAGAAGTGGCAGATTGTCATGCTGGGTGTCTTCAAGGTTCACGGGATGTCCGGGAATGGTGATCACCCTGCGAGTGGGACGTCTGGCGAGTCTCATCACCGCCGTCATCAACATGCCCTGACACCTCGTTGGACGCCTCCATTATGCCAGAAAATGGTGGATTCCGATACGCAGAAGCCGGCCCTGAGGCCGGCTTCTGGCAGTGCTTGAGGATCAGCCGCCAAAGTCATCCAACAGGATGTTCTCGGGCTCAACCCCCATGTCATTCAACATCTTGATCACGGAGGCGTTCATCATCGGCGGCCCACACATGTAGTACTCGCAGTCTTCCGGAGCCGGATGATCCTTGAGGTACATGTCGTAGAGCACATTGTGGATGAAGCCTGTCGGACCTTCCCAGTTATCTTCCGGTTGTGGATCAGACAGCGCCAGGTGCCAGGTGAAGTTGTCGTGCTCTTCAGCCAGCTTGTCATACTCTTCGTTGTAGAAGGTCTCACGCCAGGAGCGCGCACCGTACCAGAAGGTCATCTTGCGCGTGCTGTGCAAACGCTTGAGCTGGTCGAAGATATGACTGCGCATCGGCGCCATACCAGCACCGCCACCGATGAAGACCATTTCGGCATCAGTGTCCTTGGCAAAGAACTCACCAAAGGGACCCATGACCGTCACCTTGTCGCCTGCCTTCAGGTTGAAGACGTAAGTCGACATCAGGCCAGGCGGATGACTGGAGTTGGGCGGAGGCGTGGCGATACGGATATTGAACTTGAGAATACCCTTCTCTTCCGGATAGTTGGCCATCGAGTAAGCGCGGATGACCTCTTCGGAATTCTTGTGGGAGATGTTGAACAGGCCAAACTTCTCCCAGTCGCCGCGGTACTCTTCTTCAACATCAAAATTGGAGAAGTTGACGTCATAGGGCGGAGCAACCAGCTGCACATAACCACCTGCACGGAAAGCGACTTCCTCGCCTTCCGGCAGCTTGAGGTTAAGCTCCTTGATGAAGGTGGCAACGTTGGGGTTCTCGATGACCTCACATTCCCACTTCTTGACGCCGAAGACCTCCTCGGGCACCTCAATCTTCATGTCCTGCTTGACCGGAACCTGGCAGGACAGGCGCCAGCCGGACTTCTTCTCGCGCAGGGTGAAGTGTGATTCCTCGGTCGGCAGGATCGAGCCGCCACCGTCGCTGACGCGGCAGCGACACTGGGCACAGGAGCCACCGCCACCACAGGCGGAAGAAAGAAAGATGCCGTTGGCTGCCAGAGTGTTGAGCAGCTTGCCGCCGGCTTGAGTAGTCAGGGTATGCTCGGGGTCACCATTGACCTCGATGGTCACGTCGCCAGTACTGACGAGCTTGCTGCGGGCCGCCAGAATCACCGCCGTCAGACTGATGACGATAACGGTGAACATGATGACGCCGAGCACGATGACTGTTGTATCAACCATGTCGGTTTCCTATTGCTAGCGTTTCCGTGTACCCGGCGGCAAAGGCCGCCGGATCGCGCTCAGAGCTGAATGCCGGAGAAGGACATGAAGCCCAGCGACATCAGGCCCACAGTGATGAAGGTGATACCCAGTCCCTGCAATGAAGCAGGCACGTCACTGTACTTCAACTTCTCACGAATACCGGCCAGTGCCGTGATCGCCAGAGCCCAACCAAACCCTGCGCCAAGCCCGTAAACCACAGACTCACCGAAGTTATAGTTACGCTCGACCATGAACAGAGTGCCGCCAAGAATGGCGCAGTTCACGGTGATCAGCGGCAGGAACACACCCAGGGCGTTGTAAAGCGCGGGCACGAACTTGTCGAGGAACATCTCGAGGATCTGGACCAGAGCGGCGATAACGCCAATGTAGGACAGCAGCCCCAGGAAGGTCAGATCGATGTTCTCGGCACCGGAGATACCCGTCCATGACAGCGCGCCTTCCGCCAGCAGATACTTCAGGATCAGGTTGTTGACCGGGACAGTGATGGTCAATACCACGACCACCGCAATACCCAGACCAATGGCTGAGGAGACCTTCTTGGATACCGCCATGAAGGTACACATGCCAAGGAAGAAGGCCAACGCCATGTTCTCGACGAAGACCGAAGCAACGAAGAGGCTCAGATAATGTTCCATCTTACACGGCCTCCTTGGGCTCGGTGTTGGCCTTCATGACGAACTCATTGCTCTCGATCTGTTCAGGATTGATCGCGCGCAGCGCCCAGATCAACAGACCGATAATGAAGAACGCCGACGGCGGCAGCAGTAGCAGACCATTGGGCACATACCAGCCGCCGTTCTGCACGGTTTCGAGGATGGTGATGCCGAACAGGCTACCGGCACCAAACAGCTCGCGGAAGAAGCCGACAGTCATCAGGATGAAGCCATAGCCCAGACCATTACCGATGCCATCAAGGAATGACAGTCCCGGAGTATTGGTCATGGCGAAGCCTTCGGCACGGCCCATAACGATACAGTTGGTGATGATCAGACCAACAAACACCGACAGCTGCTTGGACATGTCATAGGCGAAGGCCTTGAGCAGCTGATCAACCACGATAACCAGCGACGCGATGATGGTCATCTGCACGATGATCCGGATCGACGACGGGATATGGTTACGAATCAGCGAGACAAACATGCTGGAGAAGGCCGTGACGAAAATCACCGCTATCGTCATGACCAGCGAAACGCTGAGGCTACTGGTAACCGCCAGTGCCGAGCAGATACCGAGGATCTGCAGGGCGATGGGGTTGTTCTTGAAGATGGGCGTGACGATAACGCCCTTGGGAGTCGGTGCAGACATGATCAGGCTCCTTCGCTTGCGTCGGAAGTGCTGGCAGCTTCATCAGCACTGGCCTGTGGGGCATCAGCACCTTCCACGCCGCCACGGAAGCGCGCGAGGTAAGGACCGAAGCCTTCCTGTCCCAGCCAGAACTGTACAAGATGGGTCACACCGCGGCTGGTCAGCGTTGCGCCAGACAGCGCGTCGACTTCGGTCGATTCGCTCGCACCACCCTTGACCAGTGCAATGGACGGTTCCATGGCGTCGGCAGATGCATAGACCTCCTTGCCTTCCCACTGGGCCTTCCAGCGCGGGTTATCGACTTCGCCACCCAGACCTGGTGTCTCGGAATGGGAGAAGAAGGTAATACCACTGATGGTATTGCCATCGCCTTGAATCGACAGATAACCACGCATCAGTCCCCAAAGACCCTGACCGCGAATCGGCAGGATGATCTGCTCAGGACTATCGGTATCACCGACCAGGTAGACCGTGGCGTACTTTTCCTGACGATTGATGCCCGCGATATCGCGTTCACCGGACAGTGTGCGCGACTGAGCCGGATCCTGAGAAGCTTCATAGCCATCGAAGGTCTCCGGGTCCACGGAATCCGTGTACTCACCGGTTTCCAGGTCCACTACACGCGGCGTAACAGCACGAGAGAACTCATCCTGTACGCTCATGCCCTGCTCATAGAGGTCCGCCACCGCCAGGATATTGGTCTTGCGGTCCAGCTCCTGGTTGAGCTCCTGCTTGGAACGCAGGGCAACGGCAGCAGTCGAGACGATGATCGAACACACCAGGCATAGTGCGAATGCAACCGTCAGGATCTTCTTGATGGAGTTGTTGCCTTGTGCCATCAGTCGCTCTCCTTGGCCACCACGGCGGTGCGCTTGGCACGACGCTTGATGTTGGCCTCAACAAAGAAGTGGTCGATGAGAGGCGCAAACAGGTTGGCGAACAGGATCGCCAGCATGATGCCCTCGGGGAAAGCCGGGTTGACCACGCGGATCAATACCGTCATCACACCAATGAGAGCGCCAAAGATGTACCGGCCTGGATTGGTCATGGATGCCGATACCGGATCCGTGGCCATGAACACCATACCGAAGGCGAAACCGCCCAACACGAAGTGCCAGTACCAGGGCATGGCAAACATCGGGTTGGAATCGGAACCTACAAGATTGAAGATCGCGCTCATCGCCACCATACCGAGGAATACCCCCAGCACGATGCGCCAGCTGGCGATCCCCATACCAATCAATACCACCGCACCAATCAGAATCGCCAATGTCGACGTCTCACCGACAGAACCGGGGATGAAGCCGAGGAATGCATCCCACCAGCTGTACTGATCCTGAAGTGCCGCCATACCGCTGGTGTAAGCGGTAGAAAGTGGCGTCGCACCAGTAAAGCCATCCGCGGCAACCCAGACCGAATCACCAGAGATCTGCGCCGGATAGGCAAAGTACAGGAAGGCACGACCGGTCAGCGCCGGGTTGAGGAAGTTCTTGCCGGTACCGCCGAAGATTTCCTTGCCGATCACCACACCGAAGGTGATACCCAACGCCACCTGCCACAACGGGATGGTGGTTGGAAGAATCAGCGCAAACAGCACCGAGGTGACGAAGAAACCTTCGTTGACCTCGTGGCCACGCTTGATGGCAAACAGTACTTCCCAGAAACCACCGACGACAAAGGTCACCAGGTAGATGGGAATAAAGTAGGTGGCACCCAGCACAAAGTTGGACCACAAACTGCCAGCCTCATGGCCACCGGCCAGGGTCAGCAGGATCATCTCGCGCCAGCCGCCCATGCTCTCGAAACCACCGGCAATGGCGGCATTGGCCTGCCAGCCGGCATTCCACATACCGAAGAGCATGGCCGGGAACGTGCAGAACCACACCGTGATCATGATGCGTTTGAGATCGATACCATCACGCACGTGAGCAGTGGTCTTGGTCACACTCGGCGGTGCGTAGAAGATGGTGTCGACCGCTTCATACAGCGGGTAGAACTTCTCGTATTTGCCGCCCTTGTGGAAGTGCGGCTCGAGATTATCGAGTGTCTGTCGAATACCCATCATCAGGCCTCTTTCTCGATCATGGTGAGGTTATCGCGCAGGATGGGACCGTATTCGTACTTGCCTGGGCACACGTAGGTGCACAGCGCCAGGTCTTCCTCATCCAGTTCAAGACAGCCCAACTGCATCCCTGTCTCGATGTCGCCGACAATCAACGTACGCAGCAACTGCGTCGGCAGGATGTCCAGCGGCATGACCTTCTCATAGGCCCCCACCGGCACCATGGCACGTTCGGAGCCATTGGTGGATGTGTCCGGCGCGTAGTTGCTCAGACCCTTGATCTTCGAAAGGTAGATACCCAATACCGAATGACGGTTACCACCGGGTGACAACCAGCCCATGAAGGCACGCTTGTTACCCTCTTCAAGCAGGCTGAGCTGATTGTGGAAGCGTCCCAGGTAACGCAAGCCGCCTTCGGCAGTGAAGCCAGAGAATACACCGCCACTGATCACTCGAGTATCGTCCGGAGCCTTCACCTCACCGGCCAACAGCTCATCAGTGCTGGCACCAATACGGGTGCGTACCAGACGCGGCTTCTCGGCACGTGGACCACCGATGGCGACAACGCGACGCGTATCCAGCTTACCTTCGCTGAACAAGGCACCGATGGCGATGACATCCTGATAGCCGATATGCCATACACGACGCTGCAGAGACGCCGGAGACAGGTAGTGGATATGAGTGCCAACCAGACCAGCCGGATGCACGCCACCGAAAGTCTCGTGCTGAACACCACTGACACCGACGCCTGGCACGCTGACATCAGGCGCGGTGCACAGGAACACCTTGCCCTCGGTCAGACGCGTCAAGACCTTGAGACCATCTTCGAATGCCTCGGCACGCTCACCAATCACCAGCGACGGATCGCCAGCCAGCGGCTGAGTATCAATGGCGGTGACAAAGATATCCTGAGGTATGGAATCGAGGGCTGGCGTGCGCGAAAAAGGGCGTGTGCGCAATGCGGTCCATAGACCGGACTCGACCAGTTGATCGACCACGGTCTGACGCTCGAGCTTGTCCAGGCCATCCCGGCCATGTGCGGTGAAGGCCACCGCTTCCTCACTGTCGTCAACCTTGATCACTACCGACAGAAGTCTACGCTTCTCACCACGGTTGACCGCCACGACTTCACCAGCCGCCGGTGCCGTGAAACGCACCCCATCGACCTTCTTGTCGGTGAACAGTAGCTGGCCCAGTTTGACCTTGTCCCCTTCCCGGACCTCCATGGTTGGCTTCATGCCAACATAGTCGGTCCCCAGGATTGCCACGTGACGAACCGGCCGCGCATCCTCGATACGCTGCTCCGGCCCGCCCGCGATGGGGAGATCCAGGCCTTTCTTGACTTCGATCATAGTCTCGCCCAGTTGATGGATCGTTGAATGATGGACAGGGGTTCGATGGAAATGAGAGGAATTCTTGTTATCTTGATCGCATTGCCTATCACGCCGAGGCGAGCTCGAACCACCCCCGAAAAAATCCTCCGTATTATAAAGAGAAGGCACCGGATTGACTACATGATCGAACGTCGCAACGACGATCAGATCGGTAAAATATGTGCCAAAAACACATAAAAAACCCCTTGCAGATCAATATCTGCAAGGGGTATGCACGATCGAAAAAACCCGCTAGCGAGCGTTTTCCAGCGCTTTAATGGGCAGCGTGAGGCAACTTCAGGAACGCCACGTTCGAAATTTGCTGCAGGATACGAATGACCTGGCAGCTGTAGCCAAATTCATTGTCGTACCAAACGTACAACACCGCATGACGCCCCTGAGCGATGGTTGCCTTGGCATCGACAATACCCGCGTGACGGTTGCCGACGAAATCGGTGGAAACCACTTCCGGCGAATCAACATAATCGATCTGCTTCTGGAAGTCGGAACCGATGGACATGCGACGCAGATAGTCATTCAGCGCCTCACGATCGACTTCCTTGTTCAGAGACAGGTTGAGAATCGCCATTGACACATTGGGCGTCGGCACCCGAATGGCATTACCGGTCAACTTACCACCCAGCTCAGGCAGGGCCTTGGCTACCGCCTTGGCGGCGCCAGTCTCGGTCAACACCATATTGAGAGGGGCACTGCGACCGCGACGATCACCCTTGTGGTAATTGTCGATCAGATTCTGGTCATTGGTATAGCTGTGCACGGTCTCCACATGACCATGCTCGATGCCATATTCATCATTGAGCACCTTGAGAACCGGCACGATGGCATTGGTGGTACACGATGCTGCAGAGATGATGCGATCTTCGGCACTGATATCGGAATGGTTGATGCCATAGACAATATTCTTGACATCGCCCTTGCCGGGAGCCGTCAGCAGAGCCTTGGACACGCCCTTGCACTCAAGGTGCTGAGACAGGCCAGCCTCATCGCGCCAGATACCGGTATTGTCGACGACGACCGCATTGGTGATGCCATATTGGGTATAGTCGATCTCACTCGGCGAATCGGCGTAGATCACCTGGATGACATTGCCGTTGGCCGTCAGGGTGCGTGATTCCGCGCAGACACTGATAGTGCCATGAAAAGGCCCGTGCACACTGTCACGACGCAGCAGACTGGCGCGCTTCTCAAGGTCCTTGGCAATATCACCACGACCGCGCACGACTATCGCACGCAGACGCAGAAGGTTACCGCCACCGGCCTTCTCGACCAGCACCCGCGCAAGGATACGGCCGATACGACCGAAGCCATAGAGCACGACATCCTTGGGTTCGCCGGTTCCCGCCTGCGGGTCATGGCTATCGACGATCTCAGCCAGGTGCTCACGAATGAAGGCCATGGCATCACCACCGCCCTGCTTCTTGAAGGCTACACCCAGCTTGCCGACATCAACATGCGCAGGTCCGAGATTAAGCTCAGCCATCGCCTGAACCAGCGGGAAAGTGTCTCTCACCGACAGTTCAGTTCCCTCGATCTTACGCACGAAGCGATGATCCTTGAGAATACGGATGACGCTGCGATTGAACAGCGAACGACCGAACATGGTGGTGACCACGTTATTACGGCGGTACAGGCTACCGATCAGAGGAATCATCTGCTCGGCAATCGCCTGATTGTCGTGCCATTCCTGGAAAACAATTTCAGGTTGCTGGCTCACGGGGGACCTCTATGTAGGGGGCAGGAAAACGTTCGTATTATCTGACCACGATTCAGACAGGGCAATCGCTGTATGGTCGCATTCCCTGTAGGCGCATTACAGAAATAGCTATTTGACTACATGACGGAAATGAGGCTGGTATGATGAAGGGCAATGTAAACGGCAAGCTGTAAGCTGCTAGTCAAAAGCTGTAAGCAACCCCGTTCCCCGGCTTCTGATCCAGCCAACCCGTGGCTCGCCGCCCGAGGCTTATAGCTTATAGCTCAAGACTTACGATTTATGGCAGTGCCTGTCACCCACCGACATCGACAAGACTCGCATGACAACCTTTTCGCCGCTTGATCCGCCGCGTCCGCGTGGCACCAGAGACACTCTGTTCTGGCTGGAGCCACCGGGCGCCGCCACGGCATTGGCTCTGTCGCGCCTCGCCACTGATGCGCCACTACTGGTGATCACTGCCGATACCACTGAGGCTGTGCGACTGGAGAACGAGTTGCAGTTTCTCGCCGAGGTGGCGGTATTGCCGTTCCCTGACTGGGAAACCCTGCCGTACGATAGCTTCTCGCCGCACCAGGACATCGTTTCCGCTCGACTACGTACCCTGCGCCATCTGCAGGACGGCGTGCATGGCATTGTACTGGTGCCCATCAACACCCTGATGCAGCGCCTGTCGCCAGTGGACTATATCGCTGGGCGAGTATTGACGCTGGAAACCGGCGAAAAGCTGGATCGCGAAGCCTTTCGAGAGAAGCTCTCCCGCGCGGGTTATCGTGCCGTGGAGACCGTCTACGAGCCCGGCGAATACGCTCTGCGTGGCGCACTGATCGACCTCTTTCCCATGGGTAGCGATGCGCCGCTGCGTATCGACCTGTTCGACGATGAGATCGACTCCTTGAGGGTGTTCGATCCAGACAATCAGCGTAGTGCCGGCAAGATCGAGCGTATAGATCTACTTCCTGCGCACGAATATTCACTGTCACGCTCGGCGATTGCCTGCTTCCGCGAAGGCTTCGAGACCCTGTTCGATGTCGACCCGCGCCAATGCCCACTATACGTCGACGCCCTCAAGGGCATCCCCTCCCCCGGGCTCGAGCAATATCTGCCACTGTTCTTCGAGGAAACCGCGTCGTTGTTCGACCACCTCGCCGAAGGCACTCGCGTGGCCATGTTGCCGGGTGTACGCGACGCAGCCACGCACCATTGGCAAGCCATCAGCAGCCGGTATGAAAATCTGGGGGTAGACCCGACCCGGCCATTACTGCCACCCCATCGCGCCTTTATTCCCGAGGCGGAGCTGTTCGGGCTGATCAAGCATCACCCTCGGATCGAACTGGTTCGCGACCATGACCACCCTCATGCCATCGCTCCGCTGGCGGCTCCTGCGCCGCAAGTGGCCATCAATGCTCGAGCCCATCAACCGCTGGCAGCGCTCGACAAATGGCTCCAGCAACATGGCGAACAACGGGTGTTGTTTGTTGCCGAATCACGCGGACGTCGCGAAGCGTTGGAAGAGACGCTGTCTCCGGTCGCTGCAAACCTACCGGTCGTTGCATCGTTCACGGAGTTTCTCGATAGTGACGCACCACGCGCCATCGCCGAGGGCGAACTGGCTTCGGGGGCAGAACTGACCGACGCAGGCATCACTCTGATCACCGAAACAGAGCTGATCGGTGAAGTGGTGCGACAGACTCGGCGTCAGGGCAAGGCCACCGACGACAACGAGATGGCCATCCGTCACCTGTCGGAGCTCAAACCGGGCGCGCCTGTGGTCCACCAGGCACACGGTGTCGGGCGCTATCGCGGCCTGGAAACCCTCGAAGCCGGTGGCCAGGCCGCTGAGTTCGTGTGCCTGGAATACGCAGAAGGCGCCAGGCTCTACGTGCCAGTGGATAGCCTGCAACTGATCTCACGATATGCCGGCGCCGATGATGAGCTTGCACCACTACACCGTCTAGGCTCTGAACAGTGGGACAAGGCACGCCGCAAGGCGGCAGAGAAGATTCGCGATACCGCCGCCGAACTGCTGGACATCTATGCCCGACGCGAGGCTCGCGAAGGCTACGCCTGCCAGGCCCCGGATGACGAATATGCCCGCTTCGTGGCCAACTTCCCCTTCGAGGAAACCGCCGATCAGCGCGTGGCCATTCAGGCGGTAATCGCCGACATGACGGCTCCTCGCCCCATGGATCGCGTGGTGTGTGGCGATGTCGGCTTCGGCAAGACCGAGGTTGCCATGCGCGCCGCCTTCCTCGCCGTGCAATCCGAGCGCCAGGTCGTAGTACTGGTGCCGACCACCCTGCTCGCCCGTCAGCACTATGAGAATTTCCGCGACCGCTTCGCCGACACCGCTGTCAATATCGAACTGATCTCCCGCTTTACCAGTGGCAGTGGGCAGAACGAAACCCTCGAGCGTATCCGTGACGGCAAGTCCGATATCATCATCGGCACTCACAAACTGCTGTCTCGTCAGCTCAGCTTCCCACGCCTGGGACTAGCCATCATCGACGAGGAGCATCGTTTCGGTGTCGCACAGAAAGAGCGGCTCAAAGGCATGCGCAGCGAAGTCGATGTACTGACGCTGACCGCCACACCGATCCCGCGGACACTGAACATGGCAATGAGTGGCATTAGAGATCTGTCGATCATTGCCACCCCTCCTGCCCGCCGCTTGTCGGTCAAGACGTTTGTCCAACAGCGCGAGGAAGCGGTGATCAAGGAGGCCATCCTGCGCGAGATCCTGCGTGGCGGTCAGGTCTACTACCTGCACAATGAGGTCAAGACCATCGAGGCCGCCGCCGAGAAACTGCGGGAACTGGTCCCGGAAGCCCGTGTCGGCGTTGCCCATGGCCAGCTACCCGAGCGCTCGCTGGAGCGCGTGATGTCGGACTTCTACCACAAGCGCTTCAACGTGCTGGTGTGCTCGACCATCATCGAAACCGGGATCGATGTGCCTACCGCCAACACCATCATCATCGAACGCGCCGACAAGTTTGGTCTCGCCCAGTTGCACCAATTACGCGGCCGCGTTGGCCGCAGCCACCATCAGGCCTATGCATACCTGCTGGCACCGCCGCCCCGCGCCATGACCCGAGACGCCCTCAAGCGCCTCGAGGCCATCGGTCAGGCCGAGGATCTTGGTGCAGGCTTCACCCTGGCCAGTCATGACATGGAAATTCGTGGCGCAGGCGAGCTTCTGGGCGACGAACAGAGTGGACAGATGGAAGCCATTGGTTACAGCCTCTATATGCAGATGCTCGATCGTGCGGTGAAGGCCATCCGTGAAGGCCGCACTCCGAATATCGAGGCCCCGCTGGAACAAGGTGTCGAAGTTAGCCTCAATCTTCCTGCGTTGATCCCCGACGACTACCTGCACGATGTGCAGCAACGACTGGTAATGTACAAGCGAATTGCCAATACTCAGAATGATGGCGAACTCAAGGAGCTTCGCGTCGAGATGATCGACCGCTTTGGGCTTCTACCCGGCCCGGTCAAGACACTACTGCGCCAGACCCGCCTGAGGCATAGAGCCGAACGCCTGGGGGTTGCGCGTCTCGAGGCCGGCGCAGAGCGTGGACGCATCATTTTCGGGCGACACACAGCGGTGGACCCGCTGGTGCTGGTTGAGATGATTCAGCATGCACCACAGACCTATCGACTGGAAGGCGCCGACACATTGCGCTTCCAGTCCTCGATGGACAACGAAGAGGCTCGCTTTCAGGCCGTCGAGCAGTTGCTGGACACTCTCAACCGCAAGACAGAGGCAGCCTGAACATATTGCATCCCAGCTCCCTCCCGGGGCTGGCATTGATAGCCGAGTGCAGGCAAGCTATGCGCATTCGAATTACCGCTAAACAGTGACTGGCTAATCCCCGGTCAGGTTTCCACAATTGAGTCGAGACATGACATCAATGATATCCCACCTCGTCCCCCGCTCCCTGGCCCGTATCGCCATCTCCATTGGTGTTGTCGGAGCCCTGGCTTCTTCAATGGCAAGCGCCGAGGAACTGCCGCGCGGCTACTATGAACTGCCTGATGAAGGCGATCTGATCGGTAGCGTATACAGCGTCGCCGCTGAGGAAGATGACACACTGATTTCCATCGGACATGAGCATGGACTGGGCTACAACGCCATGGTGCGCGCCAATCCTGATGTCAGCGTCTGGTATCCCGGCGAAGGCACCGAAGTCGTGATCCCCGGTCAGTTCATCCTGCCTGACGCACCACGCAGCGGCATCGTCGTCAACGTCGCCGAAATGCGTCTCTACTACTATCCCGCCAACAGCGATGTCGTCCAGACGTACCCGATCGCTGTCGGCCGCATGGACTGGAAGACCCCTCTCGGCGCCACCACCATTACTGAAATGACGCGCAACCCTTCCTGGTATCCGCCTGCCTCCATTCGCCGCGAGCATGCCGAAGCCGGCCGGCCGCTGCCTGGCGTCGTCCCGCCCGGACCGGAAAACCCTATGGGCACACGCAAGATGCGCTTGGGGATTCCCGGCTACCTGATCCATGGCACCAACAAGCCTGAAGGTGTCGGCATGCGCGTTACCCATGGCTGTATCCGCATGCTGCCTGAAGATGTCGAGCGCCTGTTCGACCAGGTTGGCGTTGGCACTCGTGTACGCCTCGTCAATCAGCCGGTGAAGCTCGGCTGGATGGATGGCGAGCTCTATGCCCAGGTTTACCCTGTGCTGGATGAGGAAGAGAAAGAGGTCGACAACCTCGAGCGCGTCACCGACGCGATCGAAGATGCTGATGCTGCAGCCAGTGACAGTGATTTCAAGATCGACTACGAACGCCTCAAGCAAGCCGTAGAGAGCTCTTCCGGCGTTCCCTATGCCCTGATCACTCCGGAGCCCCAGGAGCCTCAGCCGCTGCCCGGAACGCTGTATGACCACATCGAGCTGGTCAGCGCAGCAGCAGATGTCGAAGAAGACGAGGTAGAGAGCAAGGAAGGCTGAGCGATTTACAGCAATCCTCTCATCAAGCGCCCCCAACCGGGGGTGCTTTTTTTTGGCGAGAAGCTGCGGGCAACGAACGACGAGCTGGCAAAAGCTGGGGTCCAGGCGAGCTTACCACTTACCTCTTGCTTCTTACCCCTTACCTCTCGCCTCTTATTTCTTACCTCTCGCCTCTTACTTCTTACCCCTCCCTACCTACAGCTCGAGCGCAGCGTGCCCGCAGCCCGTAGCCCGTAGCCCGTAGCCCGTAGCCCGTAGCCCGAAAACGACAGAGGCCCCACCTTTCGGCGGGGCCTCTGTCTAAATCATGTCACTCCCCGAGGGGAGAAAGCATGATTACTTACGCATGGAAGTCTGGAACATGCGGTTCATCTCTTCACGGTTCTGCTGAGACAGCTGCAGAGCCGCTTGTGCGTCACGCTGAGCCTGGGTCGCAGTAGCCTGAGCCTGGTTAGCAACGCTCAGAGCCTGAGAAGCGTCAGCCTGAGCCTGCTCGGCAGTGGTACGAACTTCTTCCAGAGCGCTGGAAGAAGCGCAACCAGCCAGAACGGCCAGAGATGCGGCAGCAGCGGTCAGCTTCAGAGTAGTCTTCAGAGTCATGGTGTTCTCCTTGAGTCTTCCTTGGTACTTCGTTGGTGATGCTTACGCATCAGGCTTCCTGCAAAGGCAGGCCTTTCTTGCAGCGACTTGTGCTGCGAAGCACAGGAGTCAAACGCTGTTTTATTATAGAAAACGGCGCTTGTCCAGAGTCTTCGTCGTCCTTTGCGCCCCTAAAGACTAGCGGATGACGACGCGAGTGCCAACTCCAATTAACGAAGCCAGCTGTTCAATTTCCTGATTGGTGACAGCGACACAACCATCCGTCCAGTTGAGATTGCGATGGATATTCATGTCACCCTCACCAACACCATGGATGCCAATGTACCCACCCAGCACTGTATCCTGAGGTGGGCTACGATGACGCCGATAGTAATCGAAATAGGCGTCATAATCATGCTCGGTATATAACCCGGCATCCAGCGCCATGCGCGCATGCACAGGCGTCGGATAGTCGAGCCCGATGAAGATGTCGAACTTGCTATCGTAGTTGAAGCGATTGACGTGAAACTCGCCCATTGGCGTGGTTCTGTCGCCCATTACACGCTGGACATCAGCACCTCCGCGCCCGAAACGAATGGGGGCGTAACGCGCCAATTCCACGTTACCTCGGTACACCGTCAGGTTGGATTGCTGATTGTCGATCAGCACCCAAACCTCATTGGTCGAAGTTGGCACAATGGCACGCCGTAACTGATCGTCTATTTCCCCGGTGTTCGCCCAACCAGTCACCGGTAGTAGCAAGGATGCCCCAAGTATCATTTGGAGCAGATAGCGACGGGTGATTCCAGACATGTCTCTTGAACTCTTTATCGAATTTCAGAAGAACTGGTAATTTTCTGTTACATCACAAGAAGCAGGTTATACCGCATTCTTTCCGATATCTATACCACCTGCGGAGCACTCTCTTTACATATAGCTACACGCAACACCGGCTACATGTATCCAAAAAGAGACAATTAAACCTTACCACTCTTCACTCGTCTCACGCAGTGCAGCAATCTCGTCCCGAGCAGCGCGAATACATCGGCGCAATTGTTCATCCAGCGGTGCCGCTGAGTGGCTGCTGGAAATCAACTGAGCATTGACGGCACCACGTTTCGACCCGGCTCCCTCATCACCATGCAACGCATTCAAGCGAGTCAGCAACCAACCCAACCAGCTCTCCGGATCGGCCGCCAGGCTGCGAAGTCGCTGCAACTCGGCGATGACATTATCGTCATCATCGCCCAGCAGTAGATCCCGCCAGTGGCGGGAATCCAGTTGAGCATGCGTGGAAACATCGCGCAGCAGGGCATCCAGCGCCAACTCGAGCAAGGCCAGGGCCCCCTCCTCGCTGGCGCAGCGTCGTGCTTCTCGGTGCTCATCGTCACCTGCCTCAATGCCGAGCAACAGTTCCGCCTGATACAAAAGCTGGTTGGTCCTGGCCCTTGGTGTCACTTGCGCTTGTCCTCTACCTGCCAGGATTTGCCATCAAAGGTCGCTTTCCAGCCGCTTGCCTTGCCCTTGTCATCATCGGTCATCACGAACTGCTCCTTGAGCTTGCGTGAGAAACGAATCTGCGCCGGCCGGCCATCCGGATCCTGATCCGGAGCATCCAGCAGGTAGTGATACTTGTCCGGTAGTTCGCTGGCGTGAGACTTGAGCTCCTTGACCAGCGGCGGACGTGTCTCGCGGTTACGCGGGAACTTGCTGGCCGCAAGGAACAAGCCACTGGCGCCATCACGCAGCACGTAATGGTCCTCGACCTTCTGACAGGCCAGCTCCGGCATCGGAATCGGGTCCATCTTGGGTGGAGCCACCTCGCCATTGCGCAACAGCTTGCGAGTATTACGGCACTGATCATTGGTGCAGCCAAAGTATTTCCCGAAACGCCCAGCCTTGAGCTGCATCTCCGAGCCACACTTGTCGCACTCGATGACAGGACCGTCATAGCCTTTGATACGGAACTTGCCTTCCTCGATGGCATAACCGGAGCAATCCGGGCTGTTGCCGCAGATATGCAACTTGCGATGCTCATCGATCAGGTAGCTGTCCATCGCCGTCGAACACACCGGACAACGCTGTTTGGCACGCAGTGCGTCGGTTTCCGCATCCTCTCCAGCGTCCGCCGCCACAGCCTCCTCGCCCGGCAACAGGTCGATGGTGGTCTTGCAGCGCTCCTTGGGCGGCAGATTGTAGCCACTGCAGCCAAGGAAGACGCCCGTAGATGCTGTCCGAATCTGCATCTTGCGTCCACAGGTAGGACAGTCAATGTCTGTAGGAACCGGCTGATTCGGGCGCATGCCCTCCTCGCTTTCGGCCTCGAGCAGCTCATTGCGGAACTCGTCGTAGAAGGCATCCAGCAGTTCCTGCCAGTTGCGCTGGCCTTCCGCCACCTCGTCGAGGTTGTCTTCCATGCGTGCCGTGAAGGAGTAATCCATCAGGTCGGGGAAGGATTCCTTGAGACGCTCGGTGACGATATCGCCAAGCTTCTCGGCATAGAAGCGCCGGTTCTCGAGCTTGACGTAGCCGCGATCCTGAATGGTCGAGATGATCGCCGCATAGGTCGACGGGCGGCCGATGCCACGCTTTTCCAGCTCCTTGACCAGGCTGGCCTCGGTATAGCGTGCCGGCGGCTTGGTGAAGTGCTGGCGTGGATCCAGCGCTTCCATGGTCATCGCCGTGCCCTGCTGAAGGTCCGGCAGCGACTGGTCTTCGTCCTTGCGGCCCATGGGAGTCATGACCCGTGTATAACCGTCGAATTTGAGAACCCGGCCACGTGCCTTGAGCTCAAAGCCGTCGACCTCGACCGTCAGTGTGGTCGACAGGTACTCAGCCTGAGTCATCTGGCAGGCCACAAACTGGCGCCAGATCAACTCATACAGGCGTTCGGCATCACGCTCCATGCCGCTGAGATCGGTGGCACGACGCTGGACATCCGAGGGCCGGATCGCCTCGTGCGCTTCCTGAGCGCCTTCCTTGCTTGAATAGCGATTCGGTGATTCCGGCAGATAACGCTTGCCAAACTCACTGCCGATATAGTCACGCGCACTCTCTACAGCCTCACCCGAGAGATTGGTTGAGTCGGTACGCATATAGGTAATGTAACCCGCTTCGTAAAGACGCTGGGCAAGGGTCATGGTCTTCTTGACCGAGAAGCCCAGACGACCACTCGCCGCCTGCTGCAGGGTCGAGGTAATGAAGGGGGCGCCAGGCTTCGAGCGGGTCGGCTTGTCCTCACGCGAGGTAATCGCCAACTTTGCCTTGTCGAGTCCGGCAATACGCTCGAGCGTTTCCTTCTCACTGGTAGGACGGAAAGCTCCTTGAGCATCACGAACCAGCTCGAAGCGCACCACTTCACCATCTGGCGTGGCCAGATCAGTATGAACGTCCCAGAACTCCTCGGGAATAAAGGCACGAATCTCGCGCTCACGCTCAACGATCAGACGCATGGCAACCGACTGCACGCGTCCGGCTGACAGCCCCCGGGCAACCTTGGCCCACAACAGTGGCGAGAGCATGAAACCCACCACGCGATCGAGAAAACGGCGCGCCTGCTGCGCCTCGACACGCGGAATATTCAGAATGCCGGGATCGTCGAAAGCTTCCGTGATCGCGTTGCGAGTGATTTCATTGAAGACCACGCGACGATAACGCTGCTCATCCCCCCCGATGGTCTCGCGAAGGTGCCAGGCAATGGCTTCCCCCTCGCGATCAAGATCGGTTGCGAGATAGACGGTGTCGGCCTTGGCCGCCAACTTCTTGAGTTCAGCGACGACCTTCTCCTTGCCGGGCAGGACCTCATAGGTGGCTTCCCACCCATTGTCCGGGTCGATGCCCATACGACGAATCAACTGCTGCTGGGCCTTGCGCTTGCGGTAGACCGCCTTTTCATCTGCCGACATCTTGCGCGTGGCTGCCGCCTGACGCGCACGCTCGCTGGGATCGGAAGCAGATTTGCCCGAGCCGCTGGTCGGCAGATCACGGATATGACCCACACTCGACTTCACGATGAACTCGTTGCCGAGGTATTTGTTGATCGTCTTTGCCTTGGCTGGCGACTCGACAATGACCAGAGACTTGCCCATAGCACTCCACAATATTCGCGACGTAGCGGCTTCCTGCGTACGCCGATGGATGACTGCCTCATCCCGACAGGATGGCGGAAAAATGCGCTTACCCTAACCCAGCACCGAGCATCACGCCAGTCGCAGAGGTCACGGGATGACAAAGTGACATCGCCGGAGGTATGGGCAAGAGACTAGACGCAAGGCTGTAGCGACGACAAGCCCATTGACGATTATCCTTGCTCCTCTGCCCATAACGCAGGATGCCTCCGCTCGATCACGGAGGCATCCCGGTCCACTGCTGTGGCTTATGACTTGCGCTGATTCGGGGCAGGCTTCGCACGCCGACGTGTCGGGGCCTTCTTCTCGGCAACCGGCTCGCCGTCAGACATCTTCTCGCTCGCGGCTTTACTCTCCGAGGCTTTGCTCTCGGCAGCCTGTGCCTTGCCCATCTCAGCTTTCTTCTCGGTGGCTTGTGTCTTGCCAGCAGACTCACTCACTGAGGCCGGCACAGTTGCCTTGCGATTACGACTGCTGGAAGACCCTCCGCTGCGCGGTGTGCGGCTGCGCGTCGCCGGGCGCGCCTTGGCAAACAGCGCCTTGATACGCTCAAAACGCTGCGCAGCGCGCTCACTGAGCTCACCGCTGGCCGCCAGCACATGCTCGATCTGCGCCAGATGAGCGTCGATCTCGGTGGCACTCTGGTCCTTGAGCAACTCAGGGATGGCGGCTAGCGCCTGCTCCTTGTCGAGCTTGAGAATAAAGAACTGTTCACGCAATAGTTCCTTGAAATCAGCGAGGCGCAAACCTGGCTCAAGCTCGGCACGCGAAGCCTGCAGGCGACGGAAGTTACGCCCATCGGTGGCCGGCGCACCACCCAGTACGTAGATCATCGAGCGCATCATCGCTTCGTGGCTACCACCTTCGGCTACTCGAGTCTGCAATTCCTGCTGGCGACGCTCGATAAAGCGACGACGCTCAGGCTCCGCGCCAGGCAGGCGCGGCCGGGCCTCAGGCGTTCCGCTCAGGCCAGCCAACGACTGCAGCACCGGCTGACCATAGATATCCAGGAACAGTCGTTCTACAGCGCTGTCTCGCAGCACTCGCCAGGCATCCAGGCTACTCGACACCTGACCGGAAAGAATATCCTCGAAAGTACGGAAGAGATTATCTTCGGCCAATGGCTGGCGGTTGCGACGAACCATATCCGCCAGCACCGGCAGTGATGTCATCAGTGGATTACGATCCGACAACAACCGATATCCGAGACGGCTGGGATGCATGCGACGCATCCAGCGTGCACTCTCGGGCGTCGATAGCGCCCGTACCCATGGCTGCATGAACTGGCGATAGAGGCCGAGGTTTATCTCCGAGACGCGTGCCACCGTCGCGAAACGTCGCTCGTCTTCGTCACTTCTCTTGACCACCTCGTCGAGATCGTCCAGATCACGGGTCTCGAACTCGAGCAGGTATTCACGCTCGATCAATTCCGCATCCGGCCGCTCGGCTGCCGTGGACACTCGAGTTTCATAGAGTCCCGGCGGCAACACATCGATATAGTCCATGTTGGCAGTGAACTCGGCATGTTCCTTGCGCGACACACTGCCAGAGACAAATATCCCCAGATGACCGGTGGTATCGTGGACGCAATACACGATGGTCTGCTCGTTTGCCTGGATGTCTTCAACACCACCGTACAGGTCCTGCACCCATCCCAGCGCTTGTGGCGGTGGCGTGATGTTGTCACCCTTTGAACAGAACACCACTACCGGCGAGCGCACATTGCGCAAATCGATACGCCGACCGTCGGAGGTCACCAGACGCGCCGTGGATAGCCGGTTGCCGAGAAACAGGTTATCGACAATGTACTGGATCTCCTCTCCTCCCAGCACTACATGGCCGCCCCACCAACGCTCGAAACGCAGATAACGTTCGGCCTCGGTGTCGACATTGGCGTACAGCTGATACTGCTTGTCCCACCAGGTGTTGGCCGGGTTGAGACGCTCGAAGTTCTGTACCAGCCAGGCACCGTCGAACACCCCATCACCAAGATCAGACAGGAGGTGAGTCGCCCAGCTACCGCCGGTCATACCGCCGGTATAACGCATCGGTGCCTTACCACGCTCTCCCGCCCAATAGGACAGCGGAGCACCAGCAATAAGGATCGGCCCGAAGACATCCGGTTCCAGCGCGGCAGCCATCATGATCTGCCAGCCAGCCTGGCAGTTACCGACCACCATCGGCTTCTCACTCTCCGGATGCAGCTCGATCACATGGCGCAGAAAGGCCACTTCGGCCTCCACCACATCTTCCACCGTCTGCCCCGGCACAGGGAATGGCATGAAGGCAATGAAGTAACATGGATGGCCGGCACGCAACGCCACACCCAGCTCGCTGTCGGATTTGAAGCCTCCAATACCGGGGCCGTGCCCGGCACGCGGATCCACCACCACGAAAGGTCGCGCCTGCTCATCGATCTCGACGCCTTCAGGTGGATGCACACGCATCAGCTCATAATTGACCGGACGCGGCAGATCTTCGCCCATCATGATGATATCAGCTTCGAAACCGAGCACACTGGGTCGAGACTTCTCGATGTGTTCGAGGTACTCGTTGCCTCGTTGGCGCATAACGTCCCAATACAGAACATTGCGTTCAACAGCGTCGTGCCAGTAATTGACAGCAGCCCGGCCAAAGCCAAAAGGATCAACCAGCGAGACAAGAGCTTCCGGGACTTGCGGCATCAGAGCATTCATGGATTACTCCCGAGTGTTGCCTGGTGCTGTTAGCGAGCGCGCAGGCATTTGCTGCACTGCCCATCGCACGCGAATATATTGCACTGCAATATAGCGCACCCACCCTGCTCATGCGAATCCCTGGCAGGCGGCACGGAAAAGCCTCTGCCTGAATCAGCAAAATCCTACACGACATAACGCACAGCGCCCGGCTTTAGGCCGGGCGCTGAATGGCGACGAGACAAGCATAGGTCAGCAGGTTACTTGACCTCTATACCATGAGCCTGTTGGTCAGCATGATAGGAAGACCTGACCAACGGGCCCGAGGCAACATGAGTGAATCCCATGGCCCTGCCCTGCTCGGCGAACCAGTCGAAGGTCGCCGGCGGTACCCAGCGATCCACCGGCAAGTGATTGCGGGATGGCTGCATATATTGGCCCAACGTCAACATATCAACATTGTGTGCGCGCAGATCACGCATCACCTCGATAACCTGCTCGTCGGCCTCACCAACACCGAGCATCAGACCCGACTTGGTCATGACCTCAGGACGACGTTCCTTGTAACCCTTGAGCAGATCCAGTGACCACTGATAGTCCGCTCCCGGCCGCACCTTGCGATAGAGGCTCGGAACGGTCTCGAGATTGTGATTGAAAACATCGGGAGGCGTGGTCTCGAGAATATCCAACGCTACTTCCATGCGACCACGGAAATCAGGTACCAGCACTTCGATCTCGATCTGCGGGCTATCGTTGCGAATTTCTCGGATACAGTCGACAAAGTGCTGAGCACCACCATCACGCAGATCATCACGATCCACCGAGGTGACAACCACATACTTGAGACGCATCTCTGCGATGGCTTCAGCCAGTTCGCGCGGCTCCCGCTCGTTGAGAGCATTCGGGCGCCCATGAGCAACATCACAGAACGGACAGCGACGTGTACAGATATCGCCCATGATCATGAAGGTCGCTGTACCGCCATGGAAACACTCGCCAAGGTTCGGGCATGAGGCCTCCTCACACACGGTGTGCAACCCATGGCGACGCAGAGTGTCCTTGATACGGGTAACTTCCTTCGACACTGGCATGCGAACACGCAGCCAGTCGGGCTTGCGTGGCAATTCCTCAGTGGGAATGACCTTGACCGGTATGCGTGCCATCTTCTCCGCGCCACGCAATTTCACTCCCCGCTCAACCCGGGTACTCTTCCTGGCCTTCGCAGCTGCCGCGGCAGCCTGAATGGCTGAATTGTCTGTCATGTCACTGTCCTTGAAGAACCAGCATGTCGCAACGCTGGTCAGTCGGTGATGAGGGGTGCCGTCAGCGCTGCAGGAAGCCCACTACACTCGACCAGAGGTCGATTGCCCAGTTGGCGTGTCAGAGTCCGCAGTAGACGCTGCGTCTCTGCCGCGACATCCACCCTCTCCGAAATCAAATCCGCCAGTTGGGTCATTGCCAACCCGGCATAGCCACAGGGATTGATTCTGGTAAATGGTGTCATGTCACCATCAAGATTGACGGCGACACCATGAAAACTTGCACCACGACGAATACGCAACCCCAATGAGGCAATCTTGGCGTCACCTACATAGACGCCGGGAGCATCGGCGCGCGCGCAAGCTTCAATGCCGTGTTCAGCAAGCATGTCGACCACACTGTTCTCGAGTGCGGTCACCAGTTCACGCACCCCAATGCGGCTACGGCGCACATCCAGCAATGGGTAGAGCACCAGTTGCCCGGGGCCATGATAAGTGACCTGTCCACCGCGATCCGTGGCAACCACAGGAATATCTCCCGCAGCCAATACATGTTCGGCCTTGCCGGTCTGCCCTTGGGTAAACACCGGCTCATGCTCGACAACCCAGATCTGATCAGGCGTATCAGCATCACGGTTGTCGGTGAGATCACGCATCGCCTGCCATACCGGATGGTAAGCACGGCGACCCAGTTGATAGACCTCAATCGGCTCCATCAGACCACCATATGCACACGCTGGGTGGCCTTGAGCTCCGCGAACAATGCCTTGAGCTGTTCCTCACCCGTGGCCCGCATGGTCAAACGAACCGACTGAAAACGGCCATTGCGGCTATTGATCACCTCGACGCGGGTGACATCAAAACCGGGATCATGACGCTTGACGATCTCGCCAACCAGAGCGGCAAAATCTTCTGCAGCATCACCGACTACCTTGACCGGGTAGTCACAGGGAAAGGTAATCGTCACATCCTCGGGGTTCGGCCCACCGGCGGTGCGCAGATCACGAAAGCTACGCTCACTCATCCTTTGCCTCAGTGCTTGGATACCCGACCATTCTACTCAACCTACCGCTTACGACCAAGAAAAGCCGTCAGGGAAAACATCTGGGGGCGACCCTTGGTCGCCCCCAGTGAAGTGTTGCCCGACTGACCGCAGCAGATAGGTATTACCGTCGACAACCGGTATCAATCGAACCAGCCACCGACAAGATCGGAGAAGAAACGCTGCACCTTGTCGAACATACGCTTGAAGAAGCCACCCTCCTCAACCGCCTCAAGGGCTACCAGTGGCCGCTCACCGACCACCTCATCTCCAAGACGCACTTCCATGGTACCCACCTGCTGGCCTGCAGCGATGGGAGCCACCAACCCCTTGTCGATATCCAGGCGCGCGGTCAGCTCCTCACGACGCGAGCGCGGTACCGTCATATAGACATCGCTGTCGACACCGACACGCAACTCATTGCTGGCACCTTCCCAGACACGCGGAGTATTCAGCACCGCCCCCTGGTCGTACAGCTTGAGGGTTTCGAAATAACGGAAGCCATAGCTCAGCAGCTTCTGGGTTTCCTGAGCACGAGCTTCATCAGAGGAAGTTCCCAGCACCACCGAGATCAGACGCATGTCTTCGCGCTGCGCGGATGACACCAGGCAGTAACCCGCGTCATCGGTCCAGCCAGTCTTCAGTCCATCGACACTGTCATCACGCCACAATAGGCGGTTACGGTTGTTCTGATCGATATTGTTGTAGCTGAAGTTCTTCTGACTGTAGATCGCGTAATGATCGGGATAGTCGAGAATGATGTGGCGAGCCAGACGCATCAGGTCACGTGCAGAGGAGTAGTGATTCTCCGCAGGCAGTCCGGTAGCGTTGACATAGTGGGTATTTTCCATACCCAACTGCGCAGCATGCTGGTTCATCAGGTCGGCAAACTGGTCCTCGCCGCCCGCCAGATGTTCGGCCATGGCGACACTGGCATCATTGCCGGAGACGATGATGATACCGTGCAGCAGATCATCCACAGAGACTCGGGTGCCAACCTCGACGAACATCTTGGAACCACCGGTGCGCCATGCTTTCTCGCTGATCGGCACCATATCGTCCGAGTGGATATTGCCACGTTCGAGTTCGCGCTCCACCAGGTAGGCCGTCATCAACTTGGTCAGACTGGCAGGCGGAACACGCTCATCAGGATTGTGCTCAGCCAGTACCCGACCACTGTTGGCATCGATCAGAATCCAGGACGTTGCAGCGACCTGGGGCGGTGAAGGAATCATGACTTGCGGCTCGGGCACGTCCGGCTGCGGCTTGGGGGGTGCCTCTTGAGCGCTCACCCAGGGAGCTACCAGTGACAGGCAGATAAGTGTCGACGCGATCACGCGTCGGGATAATAGTCTGGAGATCATGGTCATGTGTCTCTAATTACAACCCGCGGTAAACATCGGTGGCTTTGGGCCACCTCATATAGTGACAAGCTGTCAGACGATCACTGATCACTGACAACAAAAGCTTGTGGAAACCCCGCCTGACTCAACGCCTGGCGTACCGGCTCTACCTGACTACGGCTGGCCAGTGGCCCAACCTGAACCTTGTAGAGCCCCGCCGCATTCTCGACCCTCACACTCTGGTTCAGGCCGCCCTGAAGCTCGGACTGCAGAGAACGAGCCCCATCTGCAGAACCCAATGCCGCCACCTGCAGAAAGATACCGGAACCACTACTGGAACCACTACTGGAAGCCGCTGGAGAAGCAGCCTGAGGCGCCTTCGCAGCAACCGTCGAAGACGCACTCGAGGTTGACGCCGACCTCTGACTGGCAGACGACACTGCAGCAGCAGGTGCCGGTGTTGCAACCTTACCGCCATTGGCCTGCCACTGCTGAGGGTCAATCGCAGTCACGCGTACATTACCGGTGCCATGACCGAGGATATCCAGACGCGATGCAGCGGCATAGGAAAGATCGATTTCCCGATCGTCGTGAAAAGGCCCTCGATCATTGACCCGCACGATGACTGACCGACCATTATCCAGATTGGTGACCTGGGCATAGCTCGGCAATGGCAAGTTCTTGTGCGCAGCGGTCATCTTGTACATGTCATAGATCTCGCCATTGGACGTGGCGTACCCATGAAATTTCTGGCCGTACCAGGAGGCTGTTCCCTCGCGAGAATAGCCTCGGGCGTCGTCCATCACGTGGTAGGTCTTGCCCCACACCTCATAGGTAGACCGGTTCCCGGCCGATGAACGCGGCTCAACACGCGGCGTCGCATTCGGCACCTGACTTACGTCGGGAGGGGACTCCGGATAGGCATCACCGGTCATTGCGTAGCGACCGCCAGAACTGCTCGGCTGCGCGGCCGAGGCTGGCGCCGCCGCTGTCGAATCAGGCGCGGTGTTGCTGCTCGCGCAACCAGCCAACGCCAGTACGAGCCCCAGCGCCGGTGGAACGAGAGATCGTCGCATCATGTCTGCGGCTCCGTCTCGGTGGCTTGCAGCCATGACCCTTCAGCCAACTCTCTCACCTCGGCGATGGCCTCGGCCAGCTCAGTGACGGCCATGGCATAAAGATAACTGTGGTTATAACGCGTGATGACGTAGAAATTCTCACCACCCATACGATACTGCGTGACGCCGTCGCCCATATCGAGTGCAAGCGGCACGACCTGCTGATCAGCAGGAAGTGATTCCTCCGGCACAATACCGACAGCCGCCAACTCTCCAACACTGACATCAGGGCGATCGGCACGGTTGAAGGCAATGCTGGACGGCGGGCTACCGGGTCCTTCGGCATCCCAGTAGATACGGCCATCCCGCTGCCAGCGGTGCTCGGCAAAATAATTGGCAACACTGCCGATGACATCATCCGGGTTCGTCCACAGGTCACGATGCCCATCGCCATCGAAGTCGACCGCATAGGCCTGATAACTGGTGGGAATAAACTGAGGGTAACCCATGGCCCCGGCATAAGAGCCCTTGAGTTCGGTGGGGTCGACTTCCTGCTCATAAGCGATCTGCAGGAAGGCTTCCAGCTCGCCAAGGAAGAAGTCACCACGCCGCGGATGGTGGAACGCCAGTGTCGACAATGAGTCGAGCACCCGATGGTCTCCGGTAATCCTGCCATAACGGGTCTCAACTCCCAGAATGGCGGCGATGATTTCCGGCGCCACGCCGAACTCACGCTCAGCGCGCTCAAATGTCTCTAGATGGGTCTGAATAAAGGCTGCGCCCTGATCGATGCGCTCCTCGTCGAGGAATATCCTGCGATAACGTTCCCAGGTCATGTTGTACTCGGCGGCGCCACTCATGGCGTCGAGCACTGATGATTTGAACTGGGCGTGGCTTATCGCATCGTTCAACCACTCCCGGCTGACTCCCTCACTCGCTACACGATCTACCATTGCCCGAACCTGCGCTGACTCTGCAGGATCGAAGTCCGCGGCCGATGCGGTCATCGGCATGGCGACCAACAACATACACAGCGCTGCACGAACGCCACCTTTTCCCTGGAACGGGGGCACCTTCATTGATCTTCTCCCTGAATCAGCGCCTGTTAGCTCGGTTTCTGCAAAACGTGGGCAGAAGACCTACTCTGGGCGATCTGCTCCCGGCTCTATCGCGGCAACAATCGGCGGTGTGCGTGAACCGCCATGAGAATACCGAAACCGGCCATCAAGGTCACGCTGGAAGTACCGCCGTAACTCACCAGTGGCAACGGAACCCCTACGACTGGCAGGATTCCACTGACCATGCCGATATTGACAAACACGTAGATGAAGAAGGTCAGCATGATGCCGCCTCCCAGCAAGCGACCGAAGGTATCCTGGGCAGAGCCCGCCAGCCACAGGCCACGGGCCACAATAAGTAGATACAGGGCCAGAAAGGCCAGCATGCCAATCAGGCCGAATTCCTCACCCAGAACCGCAACAATGAAGTCAGTATGGCGCTCAGGGAGAAACTCCAGTTGAGACTGGGTACCATGCAGCCACCCCTTGCCCCATATGCCACCGCTACCGATGGCGGTGGTCGACTGGATGATGTTCCAGCCAGCCCCGAGAGGGTCACTCTCGGGATCAAGAAAGGTCAGCACACGCTGGCGCTGATAGTTATGCATATTGATCCACAGTAGTGGCAATGCCGCCCCGGCCAGCGCAACGATAAAACCAATGAAACGCCACGACAGTCCCGCCAGCAGAATCACAAAGACAGCCGCGGCTGTTACCAACAACGAAGTCCCCAGGTCAGGCTGGCGAGCAATCAGTACGACAGGCAACCCGATGAGTAATGCGCAGCCCACCAACACCTTCCAACTGGGGGGCAGCTCATGGCGACTGATCCAGGCAGCAACCATCATCGGCACCGCCAGTTTCATCATCTCCGAGGGCTGAAAGCGGACCAGCCCGGGAATCTCCAGCCAACGTTGAGCGCCCATACCGATATCACCGAGAACCTCCACAGCGACCAGCATCAACATCCCCACCAGGTACGCCGGCAACGCCCAGCGCATCAGCGAAGACGGAGAGAACTGGGCAAGCACCAACATCACGACCAGCGCGACCCCGAAGCGCACCGCCTGGGCAATGACCATATGACTGCTCTCGCCACTGGCGCTGTACAACACCATAAGGCCAGCCGACATCAGCAGCAGCAACATCGCCACCAGCCAGGGGTCGATATGCAGCCGCTGCCAAATGGTCTTGCGCCGCGATATGCCGCTTTCCGGCTGCTTGACTGGATAACCACGCAATGAACCCAACAGATCCCTGATCATTACTGGCTATCCTCCGCGTCCTTTCCCCCAAGACATGACTCGCCTTGTGGAAGATCACAGTTGTGTTCAAGTATCCATGCGTCGGTCATGGCTCTGGCCAGGCTTGCCGCATGCGTCGACCCTCCGCCGGCATTCTCGACGATGACCGACACTGCAATCTGCGGGTTATCGACCGGAGCAAACGCCATGAACAAGGCGTGGTCGCGCAGACGCTCACGAAGCTCGCTGGCGTTGTACTTCTGGTTCTGCCCCAACGAAAACACCTGCGCAGTACCTGATTTACCGGCCATACGGTACTTCAGCCCCGCGCCGGTACGACGTGCAGTGCCCTCACGCCCCGACAGAACCTTCTCCATACCACTGAAGACTCGATCCCAGTAACTCTCGTTACCGACTTCGATATCCGGCGGAGTATTGGGCAGATCCGCTGGCACGGCCTCATCACCGATATCCAATGCCAGCCGCGGGCGCACATGGTGGCCACGGTTGGCCAGCACCGCGGTGGCCGATGCCAGCTGCAGAGGCGTCACCTGGAGGTAGCCCTGGCCAATGCCAACGGAGAGCGTCTCACCCGGGTACCAGGATTGCTCGAAACGCGCCCGTTTCCACTCTCGCGACGGCAACAGCCCATCACCCTGCCCGGCGACATCAGCAGCGACCCGGGTACCAAAACCAAAGCTCCCGAGGTGCTCGTGGATATTATCGATGCCGAGATCATGGGCCAGCGAATAGAAGTAGGTATTATTGGACACCGCCAACGCGCGCTCCAGATCAACGCGACCATGCCCCCAACGCAACCAGTTGCGATAACGGCGGTCGTCATTGGGAAGCTGGTAGTAACCAGGGTCGTAGACCACCTCTTCCGGCGTGATGACCCCTTCAATCAAACCACTCATGGCCATGAACGGCTTGATGGTTGAACCCGCCGGATAACTGCCTCGTGTCGCACGATTGAACAACGGTAGGTCGATGTCCTCCTGCAAGGCTCGATAGGAAGCAACATCAATCCCGGTCACGAACTGATTACTGTCGAAGCCCGGTACCGAGGCCATGGCAATGATTTCACCAGTCTGCGGCGCGATGGCCACAATCGCACCACGCCGACCGTCGAGTAGATCATAGGCCAACTGCTGCATATCACTGTCGATGGTCAGCGTCAGGTCCTTGCCCGGCTCGGGATCCGTGTGCCCCAACTCACGAAGCACTCGGCCACGAGCATTGGTTTCCACCTTGCGCAGGCCTGCACGACCGTGCAACTGGTTCTCGTAGAAATACTCGACACCGGTCTTGCCGATGAAATGAGTGCCCGCGTAATTGCCGGGATCCAGATCTTGAAGCTCTTCAGCATTGATGCGCCCGACGTAGCCGAGCGCATGTGCCATGATATCGGCATGCGGGTAGTAACGTAGTAACTGAGCCTGGACCTCAACCCCCGGCAGACGGTGACGATTGACTGCCAGGCGAGCGATCTGCCATTCGGTGAGATCACTCATCAGCAACGCCGGCTGAAAAGGACGCTGACGCTGGCGCGAGCGAACCTTGAACTCATCGACTTCCTCAGCCGGGAGCTCCAGAAGATTCACCAGCATAGTCAACGTCTCATCGAGATCATCGACTCGCTCTCGCACCAGCGTCAGGTTGTAGGTCGGACGATTCTCCGCAACCAGTTTGCCATTGCGGTCATATATCAAACCACGCGTGGGAGGCAGTGGCTCGACGCGTACTCGGTTATTCTCGGAGCGGGTGCTGTAGACCTCATGCTGAACAATCTGTAGGTAGCACAGTCGGCCGACCAGCAGGCCCGACAGCAGCAACACCACCAACACGGCCAGACTGGCACGCACCCGGAAGATACGCAGCGCGTGCTCGGGGTTTTTCAGGGTTTCACGACGCTCACGCATGTGAGGGGCAATCCTTGGCAGACAGGGTCATCGGTGGTACGGATGTCCCACCATCAGCGTCCAGGCACGATAGAGCTGCTCGGCGAGCAGCAGCCGCACCAGCGGATGAGGCAGGGTCAAAGCGGACAGCGACCAGCGCTGGTGGGCGCGGGCCGAAAGTTCAGACGCCAGACCGTCAGGGCCGCCAACCAGCAATACGACATCACGTCCATCCAGACGCCATTGCTCAGCGGCCTCAGCCAGCCTTTCGGTACTCCAGGATTTGCCCAGGACTTCCAGCGCCACCAGGTGTTCGTCCCCCTTGAGGCGCGCTTCGATACGCTCTGCCTCCTGGGCAACGGCCCGCCCGACATCCGCATTTCGCCCACGATGGCCAGGGGCGATCTCCTCGACCTCGAGTGAGAAATCACGAGGCAATCGCTTGCGATACTCTTCGACCCCTTCGTTGACCCAACCCGGCATGCGTGTACCAACCGCCAGCAGGCGGACTTTCATGCCTTGGCCTCTTCTCCCGAGGGAGCGGCATCAGTCGGCAGGTCTGCCCACAGGCGTTCGAGATCATACAAGTCTCGCGTCGCCGGCAGCATCACGTGCACCACCAGCTCTCCCAGGTCCACGAGCACCCAGTCAGAACCATTCTCACCTTCGACACCAAGCGGCTGAATGCCCTCTTCCTTGACCGCTGTAACGACAGTGTTGGCCAGAGCCGAAACATGCCGCGTGGAGGTGCCACTGGCGACCACCATCCAATCCGTCACGCTGGTCAAGCGCGAGACATCCAGTGCCGCGACGTCTACGGCCTTGAGATCTTCCAGCGCCTCGATCACGATCGTCTTCAGTGCGTCGATCTGCATAGCCCCTCTTCTATGGGTATTCGGAAAGATCGCCATTGTAACCCGTGTGTCGACTTCTGGCAGTGACAAAAACGCCGACAGTGATATCTCGTCTGCGCGATAAACACCCAGCCGCCATCAACGATAGAGGCCAAGACGCAGAATTTCCTGCTCCACTGCTTCGCTGAGCAGGTAGCGCACGCTGTCGCCACGCGCCAGGCTGTCGCGCACAAAGGTTGCCGAAATCGCCATGCGTGACGGGAGTCTCAGCCGCAACAGACTGCCACAAGGGCGCTGTTCAAGAGCGTCGGCGCTGGCCACCTCACGCCCGGCAAGCAGGCGCTGAAGCGCCCCCGGCAAGGCTTTTTCATGGTCAGGTCTGTCGACCACCACAACGTGAGCAAGTTCAAACAGACGCTCGGGCTGATGCCAGTCGGCCAGCTTGAGGAACGCATCATGCCCCAGCGCCATGATCAAACGCGCCTGGTCACCATAGCGCGCACGCAGGTCGCCAAGCGTATCTGCGCTCCAGGACGGACCGTCTCGTTCGAGTTCACAAGGGTCGGCCAGCAACCCCGGAGTGCTGTCGATGGCAAGACGCAGTAATGCCAGGCGCTGCTGAGAGGATACCTGAGGACGGTCACGCAGCGGCGGCTGTGCAGAGGGGATCATGTGCACCCCGTCCAGTGCCAGCGCCATGCGCAGTTCAACGGCGGTACGCAGATGACCGAGATGCACAGGATCGAAAGTGCCGCCCAGCATCGCAATACGTACCGGACGGCCTTCCGTCGAGCGGGGAAAGGTCAAGCTCACTGGCGAATCTGCCCTTCACCGAAAACAACATATTTGCGTGTGGTAAGGCCCTCAAGCCCAACCGGACCACGTACATGCAGGCGATCAGTGGAAATGCCTATTTCCGCGCCCAGGCCATATTCGAAGCCATCGGCGAAACGGGTCGAGGCATTGACCATCACCGAACTGGAGTCCACTTCCGCCACAAAGCGCCGCGCCAACCGATAGTCGTTGGTGACGATGGCATCAGTATGACGAGAACTGTAACGATCGATATGGGCCATGGCATCATCGATGCCATCGACGACACGAATCGCCAGAATCGGTGCCAGATATTCCGTCTGCCAGTCTTCCTCTGACGCCGGCAGCATATTCGCCACAACCGCTCTTGCACGCTCGCACCCACGCATCTCAACACCGTGACCAGCATACGCCGCGGCCAGGCGCGGCAGAATACGTTCAGCGATCGACGCATCAACCAGCAATGTTTCCATGGCATTGCAGACCCCATAACGATGGGTCTTGGCATTCACGGCAATTGCCTCTGCCATATCGAGATCGGCACTAGCGTCTATATATACATGACAGATACCATCAAGATGCTTGATTACTGGAACGCGAGCTTCGCTCGAAATCCGTTCGATCAAGGATTTGCCTCCGCGAGGGATGATGACATCAACATATTCGGGCATGGTAATCAGACGTCCCACCGCCGCACGATCCGTGGTGGCCACTACCTGAGCGGCAGTCACATCAACCCCGGCTTCCGAAAGGCCTCGGGTGATACAGCTTGCCAGAGCAGCATTGGACTCGCTTGCCTCCGAACCGCCTCGCAAAATGCAGGCGTTGCCGGATTTCAGGCACAGACTCGCAGCCTCCATGGTAACGTTGGGGCGCGATTCATAGATAATGCCGATAACGCCGAGAGGAACGCGCATGTGACCAAGCTGAATGCCACTAGGCAGCGACTTCAAGCCATCGATCTCTCCTACCGGATCCGGCAAGGCCGCAACCTGATGCAAACCGGCAATCATCGCGTCGATGCGCACGTCGGTCAGCGCCAGTCGATCAAGCATGGCGTCGTCCAGGCCATTGGCACGACCGCGCTCGAGGTCATGTTGATTCGCCAGCTTGACCTCGCTGCGCGCAGCATCAAGCTGGCGCGCAATGGCCTGCAGCGCGGCGTTCTTGGTCCGGGTGTCGGTGCGGCGCAGTGTCGTAGCCGCGGCGCGCGCCGCCTGCCCCAGCTGAGTCATGTAGGTGTCGACATTGTCGATCAGGGTGGCAGTGGTCTCGGCATTCATACAGCCAGCAGTCTCCTGTGGGGCGATCGCCAACGTCCCTACACCAGGGACACCAGCGGAAAGCGCGGCAGATCCTGCTGCACAGCGCTTGTCATTGGAAGACAACCATCTTAAGACAGCATGCGGACCAAGTACAAAGTCAGCCTATTCAAGATCAACCTCCTTATCGGCGCCCTGCTGCTTGGCTACCAGGCATTCAGCGCACCGCAACTTGTTGACGCCTCGATTCTGAGTATCGCCGCGCTATGGCTGGCGATTACAGGATTGCTGATCGAATTCAATCACCGGCGCCAGGCGCATCGCAGCTGGCTGCCGGTCATCAGCGTGTTGCTGACGGCATTGATCATGCTGTCACCAGATGCCCAAGGCGAGTGGTTATGGGCCTGGCCATGCCTGCTGATGCTGGCTCAGCCAACGTGGATGCTGGCACTCAACATCGGCCTGTCCTGCCTGTGCTGGTGGTGGCTACTCAACCTGCTGAGCCTGCATCACTGGTTACTGAGTGGCGCCGTGCTGTTGTGCATGATCCTGATCGCGGTGGCTCGATCACTGCCCATCGGACAGTCACAACGCACCATCCTCAAACGTGCCCGCCTGGCGCCCGGTCTTCCGCTATGGCCGCTTACACAGCTGGAGCGCGACCTTCCTCGCGAGCACGGCCGCGCGGCACGCGACAATGTCTTTGCCGAACTGGTATTGATCCAGACCTCAGCCCGCCACCTCTGGCCGCTGGCACAGCAGATCTGCCATCGTATCCATGCGTTCGAGAATGTCTATCGTGTCAACAGCCGTACTATCGGCGTCATCCTTACCAGTCAGGACGCACTTCAAGCCGAGTCCCGACGCACAGAGATTCTCGAGAGTCTCGCCCATCCATCCACCATCCGGGCAACCGCTCTAGGCAAGGTCACCAGCCTTCCTCAAGCGCTGAGCGCGCTGGACAAGCAACCACCGTCGACTCGTGTAATTGAGGATACGCCATGAACGAATCGCCACAGTGGTCTACCCGCCTACGTGCCAGCGCGGACGTTATCGCCACGCTGATGCTGGCAGGATTAGCCGTCTGGCACTACCTGCTCGGTGAGTACGAACAGATCATTCTTCCCGTACTGCTGGCTTGTCTACTGCTGTTCGCCACCCTGGCCGACATGCGCCGCAAGACAGTGTTGTCCGGGTGGCTACTTCTGTTGTGCGGCTATACGATGGCCATCGACCGTCTGCCGGGACTCCATGAGTTTCACGACTTCTGGCTTGCCGCTACGATCACTTTCACTCTGCTTCTGCTGCCACTCGGACCAGCGCTGATTCTCAACCTTCTGTTACTGCCGCTATGGCTGGCACTGCTCGATGGAGGCATGGAAGAGTGGTCGCACGCGCTGTCCTATCTCACCCTCGTCAGCACCCTGACTCTCGCTGCCTGGGAGCATCTCCGTCAACGCGATCTGGCACGTGCTACCGACCCCACAGACCCTGACTGTGATGCAGTCAACCATGCCACACTGCACGAACGTCTCGCCGGTGAATTCGATCGCGCCAAGCATTTGAACCAACGCCTTGCTGTCTTGATCATGCATCTGCCTCAGCTCGACCTCGCCAGCGAGCAGTTCGGCACTCGTGCCCAACTGGCACAGCTTGACCTCCTCTGCAGCACCGTACGCAACAAATGCCGAAATCACGATTTTCTCGGACGCGAGAACCACGCAGACTTCTGGTTGGTACTGCCAAACACCACCGAAAGTGGCGCGCTGCTTGTGCTCAAACGCCTTGAGCAAGCTCTCGACGAAGTACGACTGATAGACACTGGCCCTCTCACGCTTCGAACCCAGCTGTGTGCATTACACAGCGATGAGAACTTGAATCACTTCGAGCAGCGCCTTGCCATCCGCACACAATCTCTGACTGAGGCATAATTACCTCCTTCAGGACACCGAAGCCTGGCATCGATCCATATCTCGACAGGGACAGCATGAGTTACCAGCAAACCTCCCCCTTCAGCAAACTGAGTGCAGCATTCTGCTCAGTCTCGAAAGCGACGCTCCAGCACCAGCGCATCATCGCCTGCGTCCAGGCAGCTCGCGCGTGAACCTTGAGCACTGGCTGCTGCAATTAACGCCATCTCCCAGCATGCTGCTGCTGTTGGTCATGTTGATCGCGCTGACAGAGTCACTGGCACTGGTAGGCGTGTTGATCCCCGGAGTGGTGTTGATCACTGCGGCGGCATCACTGGCCGGACACCAGGAACTCAGCGCCTACTGGGTCATGCTGGCGGCGTTCATCGGCGCAGTGATCGGCGACGGCCTCAGTTATGGTCTTGGTTACCGCCACCGTGATCAGGTCACGTCCATGTGGCCTCTGTCACGCCATCCGGAATGGCTGGAACGCGGCACGCGGTTCTTCCAACGTCACGGCACCCTGTCGGTGTTGCTGGGACGCTTCGTCGGTCCCGTCAGGCCTATCGTTCCGCTGATCGCTGGCATCATGCGCATGCCTCCTACAACCTTCCTGTGGGCCAATATCGGTTCGGCGTTACTGTGGGCCCCTGCTTATGTCCTACCTGGCTACCTGCTGGGCCGCACCTGGCAGCAATGGCTAACGGTGCCAAACGAGCTGAACCCATGGTTGACAGCACTGGGCGTAACGATAGTGATCCTGGCCATACTATTTTCGCTGGTAAGGCACCACGCCTACCCCGATGGCCTGCTGTACCGTAGCCTCGCGTGGCTGACCGGGCACTTGCCCCACGGTCAACGGTTGTGGCACGCATTGGCACCACAGCATGAAGATGAACCGCCGCTGGCCAGTTGGCTGCTGCTGCTGTCATCACTCACGGCACTATGCGCCTGGACTCTGGTGGTACTGCATGCCGATGGCCCGCTGACAATCGACGCTCAGCTCAATCAGCTGATCGGTACGCTGAGCCTGCCGATCCTGGCTGGCTGGTCTCAGGTAATGGCAAAGGCGGGTGATACTCTGGGCGTGTTGGCGCTGATCGCTCCCTGGCTGATCTGGCTACTCAGCAAACGTCACTATGCAGCGCTTGGCCATGTACTCGGTGGCCTACTCGGCATCGCTGTGCTCAACACCCTGGGCAAGGAGGTCATCGGGCGGGCACGACCCGATGTGCCGGATTACCTTGCCCACTCGCTGTCCTACCCCAGCGCTCACACCTCAACAGCGGTGGTGTTGTATGGCATGGCAGCAACCTTTATTGCCCAGTCGATGCCGCGCTCCCAGCGCTTCTGGCCTTACTGGATCGCTATTGTGATTGTGGTACCCATGGCGCTATCACGACTGACACTTGGTGTGCACTGGCTCAGTGATTTGATCGGTGGCGCCCTGCTCGGGCTAGTGGTCTGCTCGATGATCAATCTCGCCTGGTTACGTCAACCACGGCGACAACTGGCACCCTGCCCACTGACACTACTGGTGATCTGTTCACTGGCACTGCTGAGCGCTCGGCTCTTGTGGCTTCCCCCCATCTAGACAGAAGTTACCGGGAGTAAAGGCGCGATCAAGAGACAGTGGCAGGAAGAGCAAGTGGGCTGGTTCAGTGCACAGCTCAGTTCAGTTCAGTGCACAGCTCAGCTCAGCTCAGTTCAAAGGTCTCAATCCCAGCATCAGCCCAGCGCCAGCCAGACACCAACACCGATCATCAATGTGCCGGCAATACGATTGAGCAAGCGAACATTTCCTCCCTTGCCCAGCAGGTGACGCAGGCTCTTGCCCCCTGTGGCGTAGAGCAGTAGGCAGCAGAATTCGAGGGTCAGAATAATCGCAATCAGGCCAAGCAACTGGCTCACGACCGGTCGGCCGGCATCGATGAACGGTGGCAATAGCGCAACAAAGAATGCCCAGCCCTTGGGATTGGCAACCGCGGTGACGAACCCCTGCAGTGCCAGCTCACGACGACTGGCCGGCGCTGTATCGACGACTTCCTCAGGGATCGCCATTCGGCCACGGGAGCGCCACATCATCACCCCCAGATAGAGCAGATAGGCCCCTCCCGCCCACTTGAAGAGTTCGAACAGCGCCGGCTGTTTGAGCATCAGTGCGGCCACTCCGGCGCCAGCCGCGAAGGCCACCAACCCTACGCCGAAAAGCTCACCAAACATCATCCACAGCGCCCGCTTCACGCCCTGAGTCATGCCCAGCACCATGGCCAATGTCATGCACATGCCCGGCGTCAATGACACAAGAAAGAAGGTCGGAACAAATACCGAAAGTACCGACAGCGACGGCATCAAAGGTCCTTACCCGGAAGGCCGGGAATCTATCTTTCAGGGGAGGGGCTGATCGCCCCAGCGAGGCACCAGACGTTGCTCGATACCCAACTGGTTGAGTATGCGCGCGACGATGAAGTCGACCAGTTGATCGATGCTGGTCGGGCGATGATAGAAGCCGGGAGCTGCAGGCATCACCACCACTCCCATCTGCGTCAGCTTGAGCATGTGCTCGAGATGAATCGCGGATAAAGGCGTCTCGCGCGGCACCAGCACCAGAGTACGGCGCTCCTTGAGGGCGACATCGGCAGCGCGTTCAATGAGGTTGTTACTCGCGCCGCAGGCCACTGCCGACAGTGTCCCTGTGGAACAGGGACAGATCACCATCGCCGTACTGGCTCCAGAGCCCGAAGCGACCGGCGCCATCCAGTCCTCACGGCCGAAGCAACGAATCTGACCCGGTGCCGCCGCGAAGCGCTGGCTCAGCACCTCGGCCTGACGCTCCGGGCGCGGTGGTAACTCATCATCGGTTTCCGTGGCGATGACCAGCAGCGCCGCCTTCGAGACCATCACCCACACCTCGTGATTGGCCTGCACCAGCGCCTCGATCAAGCGCAGTCCATACTGCGCCCCCGAGGCTCCGGTAATCGCCACCGTCACCGGCGGATTGAATGCCTCAGCCATGCTTCTCCTCCAGCGCCGACAGCAACAGCTCGTGGATACCGCCGAAGCCACCGTTGGACATCACCACGATCCGGTCCTCGGGGCGAGCCTCGGCAACGATGTCCGCTACCAACGTGTCGATCGTGCCAAGGCAGCGTGCCGGAACTGGTGACGTGGCCACCACGCCATCCAATGACCAGTCCATGCCTTCGGGCTGGTACCACCAGACCGCATCGGCGTTCTCGACACTGGCCGCCAGCCGCTCTCGCAACGTGCCCAACCGCATGGTGTTCGAACGCGGCTCTATCACTGCCAGCAGGCGCCCCGGTCGTGATGACCCGCTCAGTCCACCGAGCGTCGCAGCGATAGCCGTTGGATGGTGAGCAAAATCATCAATCACCTGAATTCCAGCCACCTCGCCACGCACTTCCTGACGGCGGCGCGGTGTTTCGAAACGTGATAGCGCCTCGGCTCCGTTATCCAGCGAGATGCCGTAAAAGTGAGCCACCGCCAACGCCGCCAGGGCATTGCGGGCATTGTAGTCACCGCTCAACGACCAATCGATGACAACCTGCTCTTCACGGCCATCACCGTCGCGGTGAGCTACCCGGAAACGACTGGCATCGTCACGCTCCAGCTCGAGTCGCCAGCACCCCTTATCCGAACTACCGAAGTGCTCAACGGGCGTCCAGACTCCCTGTTCCAACACTCGCTCGAGTGCCGGTTCATCCGCAGCCACCAACAGGCGCCCGCGACTGGGCACGGTACGCACCAGGTGATGAAACTGCCGTTCAATCGCGGCGAGATCCGGGAAGATGTCGGCATGATCAAACTCGAGATTGCCCAGCACCGCGACTTCAGGTCGGTAATGCACGAACTTGGAACGCTTGTCGAAGAACGCCGTGTCATATTCATCAGCCTCGACGACAAAAGGCCCGTCAACTTCACCCAGCCGCGCAGAAATCCCGAAATTACGCGGCACGCCACCAATCAGGAATCCGGGCTTCAGACCGGCACTTTCCAGCAGCCAGGCGCACATGCTGGCGGTAGTGGTCTTGCCATGGGTGCCGGCAACTGCCACGACACGCCTCCCCGGCAAGACATGCTCTGCCAACCATTGAGCTCCGGAGATATACGGCAGTCCAGCATCGAGAATCGCTTCGACTTCGGGATTGCCCCGCGACAGCGCATTACCGATGATGACCTGATCCGGGCGAGGTCGTAGATTATCAGCGGCATAGCCGCTCATCAGCTTGATCCCCGCCTGCTGCAACTGGGTGCTCATGGGTGGGTAGACATTGGCGTCGGAGCCGGTCACCTCGTATCCCAGCTCGCGCGCCAGCAGTGCCAGACTGCCCATGAAGGTGCCACAGATTCCGACAATATGAAGATGCATGGCGCCTCCAATACGCTCAACCAGCCATTGCGGGGACAACGCCGCCCCGCGGGAATCCATTGCCGGGGCACTCTCCGACCCGCCCCCAGCAAAGCAGCGAGACTAGCACGCTCCCCCGTCTGCCTCCAGCGACGACCTACGACGCCGCCTCCCGACAGATGCAGCGCCCAGGTTGATGGGCTATTATCGGCGACCCACCCGAGTCAATTTTCGATGGTGTCGAGCGTCAAGGATGCACCGCACCCACCACCAGGATCAGGAGCCCTCAAGCCCCATGGCCAAGCACAACGCTTTCTATGCACAGTCAGGCGGCGTTACTGCCGTAATCAACGCCAGCGCCTGCGGCGTCATCGAAGCCTGCCGCCGCCATAGCGACTCCATCGGTAAGGTCTACGCCGGTCACAATGGAATCATCGGCGCCCTGACGGAAGATCTGATCGACGTCAGCCAGGAAAGTGACGAAAGCATTGCCGCCCTTCGCCACACGCCCGGAGGTGCCTTTGGCTCCTGCCGCTACAAGCTGAAGGACATCGAGAGCCATCGCGTGCAGTACGAGCGGCTGATCGAAGTCTTCAAGGCTCACGACATCCGCTACTTCTTCTACAACGGCGGCGGCGACAGTGCCGACACCTGCCTCAAGGTCTCCCAGCTGTCGGAGAAAATGGGCTATCCGCTGACCGCCATTCATGTACCGAAGACCGTCGACAACGACCTACCGATCACCGACAACAGCCCGGGTTTCGGCAGCGTGGCCAAGTATATCGCCACCTCCACCCTCGAGGCTTCGCTCGATATCGCCTCGATGTGCGCCACCTCGACCAAGGTGTTCGTTCTCGAAGTCATGGGCCGTCATGCTGGCTGGATCGCGGCTGCAGGTGGCCTTGCCGGTCAGGGTGAAGGCGAGCCGCCACACCTGGTGATCTTCCCGGAAGTGGCCTTCGATCGTCGCAAGGTCATGGAGCGCGTCGAGTACGCCGTCAAGAACTACGGCTACTGCGTGATCGTGGTCTCCGAAGGAGCGCGTTACGAGGACGGTACCTTCCTCGCCGACTCCGGCAACACCGACGCCTTCGGCCATCGCCAGTTGGGCGGTGTAGCACCAACACTGGCCGGAATGGTCAAGCAGGATCTCGGCTACAAGTACCACTGGGCCGTCGCCGACTATCTGCAACGGGCAGCTCGCCACCTCGCCTCCAGAACCGATGTTGAACAAGCCTATGCGGTTGGCGAGAGAGCTGTGGAACTGGCTGTCGCCGGTGAGAACTCACGCATGCCAGCGATCAAACGCGTCAGCGACAATCCCTATCGCTGGGAAATCGAGTCGGCGCCACTGGCAGAAGTCGCCAACCGTGAGAAGTTCATGCCGCCCGATTACATCAGCGAGGATGGTTTCAGCATTACCGATGCCTGTCGTGCCTATCTGTCGCCATTGATCCAGGGCGAAGACTTCCCGCCGTTCGAGAACGGCCTGCCGAAGGTGGCTCATCTCAAGCTGGCTCGTGTCGAGAAGCGTCTACCGGAATTCACCATCTAAACCGACGCGCTACTCTCGACCTGCACCACCACAGACCTGCACCACCACAGACCTGCACCAACTTTGCTCCGCCTGCCGCCAGGCGGAGCAATGTCCTTCCCGCGTCAGCCGCGCGACACCGCTACAATCCCTCCCAGCAACAGCACGCCCCCGACTATGAAGCTACCGCTCAGCGGCTCATCCAGCAGCACAGCACCGAATATCACGCCGAAGATAGGCGACAGGAAGGAAAACACTCCCAACTGCGACGCCCAGTAACGACGCAACAACGCAAACCACAGCAACAACGCCGCGCAGGAGATCACCAGCGTCTGAAAGACCAGACTGGTAACGGCGACTCCACTGAACTGCATGCTGCCGAGATCTCCCGTGAACAGCACCACCGGGAGCAACAACGCCCCCGCGGTAAGCAATTGATAGCCCTGAGTCTGCAAGGGCGGCGCTTCCGACAGCGAAGTGCGACGCAACACCAGTGTCGTTGCCGCCCAGCTCAAACCTGCCAATAGGCCCAGCGCATCGCCCACCAGCATCGAGCCCGCATTGATACCAGTCCCACCCGGCGCCATGGCCGTCACCAACCCCACAAACGCCAACGCCATTCCCCACCATTGGCGCTTCGACAATTGCTCTCCCGGCACCAGAAGATGCAGCCCCAGCGCCGCAAACACCGGAGCCGTATAGAGAAAGACCGACATATGCGAAGCGGTGGTGTAGTTGAGCCCCAGAGCGACAAATACGAACTCAAGAGTGAACCCCAGCCCAACCAGAATCCCCGGCCCCAGCCCCGCCATGAAATCACGCCAGGTGACCCCACGCAGAGCAGCCAACCCAAGTACCAACAACGCAGCCAGACTCGAGCGCAAGGCGATCTGAGTCAGCGGTGCGATGTCTGCCGCTGCCGATTTGATTGCCACTTGTTGCAGCCCCAGCGCCAGGCAGAACACCAGCATGGCGCCGCTGGCGGACAAGTCCATGGAACGGCGCATCGGCGCAATAGCCACCGGCGTCGACGAAGCGGAAGAACAGGACATGAATCGTCTCCTTGGTGAACCATGTGGCAGAGTTGAGCATTTGCAACGCAATAGTCCAAACGATTATCCTGGTGCCCCAGGCTCAGGAAAACTCAACTCATGAAGATCGAGCGTCTGCCCCTGAATGGCCTCCGCGCGTTTGCCGAAGCGGCTCGTGAAGGCAGTTTCAAACTGGCTGCAGAGCGTCTTGGCGTCACACCAGGTGCAGTCAGTCGACAGATCAAGCAGCTTGAGGAAAACCTGGGTGTAGCGCTGTTCGAGCGTCATGCCAACGGCGTACGAACCAGCGCTGCTGGACGGCGTCTCGCTGAGGATGTCGACGCCGGACTGGCGCGCATCGCTGCCGGTATGGATGCGATCACCCAGCTCACGCCGGGCACCACGCGACTACTGCTCAGTGCGCCGCCCTCCCTCGCCCAGTTATGGCTGCTGCCACGCCTCACTGATTTCGAGGCCCAACACCGCCAACTGGAAATATCGATTGATGCGAGCCAGGGGTTCAGCGAACCCAGTTGGTACGAGAGCGATGCTCGCCTTGCACTGAGCTACGGCCGCCCACCCCGACCTGGCGTAAGAAACCTGCCGCTGTTCGAAGACATGCTGGTCCCGGTGTGCTCACCGGCATTACTCAAGCAAAGCCCGATCCAGCATCCTCGGGACTTGTTGGGACACACACTGTTCGATGTCAGCTGGTCAACGCCAAGGCGAGATGGATTCCCCGGCTGGAAGGATTGGTTTGCCAAAGCGGGCATGCCCGAGCAGCAGTTACCGACCTTGCGTCGCTACTCACTTTACGGCCTGGCGCTGGATCAGGCCATCGCAGGACGCGGGGTGATCCTCGCCAGCTTACCGGTTGTCGCGGATCGCCTGGCCAGCGGCGTACTGACCCGCCCCTTCGGTGATGAACTCATGATTCCCTCACCGTTCCGCTATGAACTGGTTATACCCGACACAGGCGTGCCGCCGAGGGGTATCAAAGAGTTCATGGACTGGCTACTCGAGGAAGCCCAGCGATTTCGCGAAATCACACCTGGAATGTCGTAAACAAGAGTTAAGAGTTAAGAGTTAAGAGTTAAGAAACATGACACCTCTCCTCATCCTGTAAAGGGAGGTGTCTACAAAATCGGGGGCATAGCACCTCTTCCCTCTTCCCTCTTCCCTCTTCCCTCTTCCCTCTTCCCTCTTCCCTCTCGCGCTGTGCGCGTCTAACGCACCCACCATGAAATGATCAACAGCACCAACAAGCCCCCGGCGATGATCTGCCAGACATTGGCCGGGTCTCGCCATACCCTTGGCGTGGACGACTCGCCACTTGATTGACGGTTGGGGTGCAGGCTGTAGAGAAACTCGGACAAGCGCCGAAAACGCAACGAGCGCTGTGGATCCAGCGCACGACGCAAGGCTTCATCCAGTTCACGGCTGACCTCGGGATTTCGCGTGCGAGCACTGCGATAGTTCAGTTGCTCGAGATCGGTATGGCTACGCAGCTTATGGCTAGGTACCGCGTAGGGCAGCTCGTTGGTCAGTATCCAGTAAGCGGTTGATGCCAGCGCGTACTGATCGCTGCGTCGGCCCACCTCGTCATCGAGCGCATATTCCGGGGCACTGTGCTCATTGAGCCCAACCTGCTGAGCCAGCAGCCGCGAACGACGATGACCATCGACATCACGGAGATGACAGGCACTGAAGTCAACCAACACCACCTGCCCATGCTCATCGATGAGCACATTATCGGGATGTATCTGCTGATGCAGAAGGTCGCGGTGATGCAATGCCTGCAATGCCTTCCCCAACTGCAGCGCAAGGTCGAGTCGCTGAGCCAGACTGGCCTGCGGATGCCGTGCCATCCAATCACTCAGCGTGATGCCCCCGACATGGCGCATCAGGTAATACAGGTAGCGTCTCGGTCGCGAAGGTTCGATCACTCTGACCACGAAGGGTGAACGCACTCGTTCGACCACCCACTGCTGCAACAGGAAATGCTCGAGATAGACGTTGCGATTGGACAACTCCGGGCTCGGCGCCTTGAGCACGCAGTCACGGTTGGTGCGGATATCTCGCACTCGATAGACCCGCGAATGTGTAGTGCGTGACAGCACCTCCACCACTTCCAGGCCATCGAGGCGCTCTCCCGGCGTCAACTCAGGAGGAATCGGTAGGTCACCATACACGCGGCTGGGCGTATCCAGCTCGGCATCAGGCAGCTCATCGACGCGTACCAGCTGAAAGCAGAAGGAGTCACTACCGTAGCCGCGCTCTCCCGCCCGTTCGCGAGCGGCCTGGGCCAGACGCTCACAGGCAGCGTTGAGATCACTGGCATTCTGACGTATCAAACCGACATAGTCCGAGGGCATCAACGTCCCGCGCACCCCCTGGGTGGTCAACAGGAAAATATCGCCCTGCTTGAGTCCCGGCTGGATATAGTCAATATCAACACCGGCATCCATGCCCAACGCACGCGCCGGATAGCGGTAACCACCAAGATCAGTGACGTGATCGCGGCTGAGCTGCTCAAATTCGGCACCACGCAGACGGAACACCATGGTATCGCCAACATGAAAGAGATGAGCGTCACGACCGGCAAGCACCAGCGCTGACATGGAGGAGACATAACTGCCTTCGGGCAGCTGCCGAGTCTGACCATGGCACCAGGCGTTCAGCGCCCTCATGACGCGATACACCGAATCCTTGACATCCCAATGCTCAGGCGTCGAGTAGTAGTCAGCAAGAAAACCACGCACACAAAGATCACCCGCCTGGGCGGCGAGAGCGTTGCGCGATGCCGAATCACTGATCAAGGCACAAGCACCCTTGGTACTCATCTGCTGCCCCGACGGCATCGATACCGACATGCTGCTGCGATGACGCCGGCGGTCCGGCGCCACGAATGCCTGTCCATAACTCAACGATAATCGCCCAGCGGCCAAACTCACCTCCTGTATGGAACACCTTGACGCTGTGTCATGTCGCATCGGGTCAATATCATACACCTCAATGACATACGCTGGCTCGTACTGGATCGCTCACAGCAGCTCTCATTGCGGAGCAGCCATGCGTCATTTATTCGCCAAGGAAGTGGAGATGTTGGTAATCGGTCCACGGGATTCGTATAATTCCGGCGATTTTACGACCGTACAGCCCGTACCCGCTCAACGAAGGACACGCACTCATGAACTTCGATAACATCCCCGCTGGCAAGGATCTGCCCAACGACATCTATGTCGCCATCGAGATTCCGGCCAATCATCAGCCGATCAAATATGAGATCGACAAGGACATGGGCGCACTTCTTGTTGACCGTTTCATGGCCACTCCGATGTTCTATCCGGCCAACTACGGTTTCATTCCCCATACCCTGGCCGATGATGGCGATGCCCTCGACGCCCTGGTGGTAACTCCCTACCCGGTAGCTCCGGGCAGTGTTATCCGTGCTCGTCCCGTCGGCATCCTCAACATGACCGATGAAGCTGGCGAAGATGCCAAGCTGGTGTGTGTACCTCATCCCAAGCTGTCGTCCCTGTACGACGATATTCAGGAAGTCACTGACCTGCCAGAGCTGCTGCGCCTGCAGATCGCCCATTTCTTCGAGAACTACAAGGATCTCGAGAAAGGCAAGTGGGTCAAGGTCGAATCCTGGGAAGGTGCCGACGCCGCACGCAAGGCCATCGAGAAATCAGTGGAAGCCTACGCTCGCGACAAGTAATTCGTGTGACAGGCAACTCGCTTGATGGCTGAATTGAAAGCGCCCTTGTCCAGGACAAGGGCGCTTTTCATAGCACAGCGCATTGCTTACGAATGCTGCTCACTGCTGGTTTCAGCAGGCTCTCCCTCGTCCCCGGTAGACTCTTTCTCAGCCCCGGTAGACTCTTTTCCAGCCCCGGTAGACTCTTCCTCGGGCTCAGTAGACTCTCCTCCAGCCCCAGTAGCCTCCGGCGTGGAGTGTTGCTCTGAATCCAACTGCTGGCCTTCTCCGCCTGACGATCCGGGCTGTGGTTGGGCAGCCTCTGTGGATTGCTTACCACCTGCCTGATCCTGCGGCATATCAGGCGCGGCCGCCAAGCCTGCTTCCAGCTCAACCAACGATTCGTCAATCCGCGTCAAGTGGTGAGCCATGGTCAACGGGTAGTTGGCAAAGACGCCGAAACCACTGCCTCGCAGTACTACCGGGCTCCATAGGTGACGCTGAGTACGCTGTAGTTCAGCCTGCACTCGCTGCCATTGCTGGAGCATGCCGGCTGCCGTGATGACATCACGCTGGTCACGCAGCATCGCCTCCATCAGGTGCAGCAATGCCCAGGCCTGGCCACGCGCCTGATGCAGATCATTATCGACTCTGTACCAGGCGACGTCGGCTGACTCGGGCACTTCAATTCCCAGCTCCCTCAACATATCGGCATCACCCACCGACGCCGACAAGCGCTCGGTCACAGGTGTCAGCTCGGTGCGTGCTGCGGCCAACCAGTCCGCCATTCCCTTGCCACTGGCCTCAAAGGCGCCACTACCGCTTTCACTAAAGGCCTGGAGATAGTCATTCACTTGTCCACGTGCTGTCTTGAGCTGTTTGCCCGTGGAGGAAATCAACCAATTGTCGGCATTACCCCGCATCACTGCATCCAGCGACTCTATTGATGGCGCTCCCTGAGGGTCGAGCGTCGCCAGACTGTGGCTCATCACCTGGGACTGACGCAGTACACCCCACTCCCAGGATGGCATGTTGTCCATCACCAATCCTGGCGGCAGGATATCATCGCGTAGATACCCTCCCGGCTTGTCCTGCAACGTATCGAGTAGCTGCTTCAAGGTGGCTACACTGACCGCGCCACGCTTGTCGAGCACCAGAGAGCCCCGCTGCTGCTCTGTCGCGGCCTCAACGTCAAAAGCCCTGGGCGTCATGTTCCACCATATTCCCAGCCCTGCCATCACCACCAGCGCGGCGATCAACAACACCAGCAGAGGTTTCCATATCCACCCATACTGTGGCTTCTCCAGCTGTTCGCGGCGGCGGGCAGCGCGTAATCGGCGGCTCGTCATGGCTTGGTCTCCTGCATGAATTGATCTCCTGCGCTGAGGCTCCGTTATCCGCATGTTCGCTGTTGAATCATGAAACGCGATTGAACAGGAAACAGCGGACTTATTGGTACAATACCATTGCATCCCAAATTCTCAGCGTCGAGGTCGGAACCTGCATCGGTGCCCATAGTCAGACATTCGTGTTCCACTATCCCGCAACTCTCGCTTCATCCATGACGACACCATTCAAGGATATGATGTGCTGTCTGTAACTCGCTTCCTCACACTACTCTTGTTGACGCTTCTTTCCTGGAGCGCCCAGGCGCAGTTTTTCTCACAATCAAGCTCGTCCACCTTCCTGCCGGTGGACGAAGCCTTTGTGCCCAGCGCCTGGCACGATGGTGATCATCTCTACATCGGTTTCGAGAATGCCGACGGCTACTATCTGTATCGCCACCAATTCGACGTCGCAAGCGCGATGGGCGATGGCATCCTCAGCGAGCCAGAGTTACCTGCCGGAGACGAGAAGACCGATGAATTCTTCGGCGAAGTGCGAGTGTTCTATGATCAGGTGGTGTTTGCCACGCCCTTCACCGCTCCCCAACAGGGTCCGGTAGATATTCAGCTGACCTTTCAGGGCTGTGCCGATGCCGGCCTCTGCTATCCACCGGAAACCATTGACCTTACCGCGGCGGAAACCTCTCCACCGCCCCAGTTTACCGACGCGGCACAGCAGCTGACTCCCGGCGATGCCTCCGACAATGCGCAAGCTGCGGATACCGGTAACACTCAAGCGGACAGTGCCAGCGCTGAATCACAGGGTTCTGCAGCGCCATCTGCGTCACCGAGCAGCGCTCCACTCAGTGAAGACAGCCGCTTCAAGGCACTGATCGAGGATGCGGGCCTGCCGGTTATGCTCGGCCTGTTCTTCCTCGCAGGCCTGGGTCTGACCTTTACGCCCTGCGTGTTGCCGATGATCCCCATCCTGTCATCGATCATCGTCGGCCAGAACCCGAGCCGCGGACGCGCTCTAGCCCTATCCGCCAGTTATGTCGCCGGTATGGCGCTGACCTACGCCAGCGTCGGTGTACTTATGGGCCTGTTTGGAGCGGGACTCAATCTTCAGGCACGCCTGCAGTCTGCTCCAGTGCTGATCACTTTTGCGATCCTGTTCGGACTCTTTGCTCTGGCAATGTTTGGTGTCTTCAACCTCCAACTGTCACCACGCCTGAACACCATGATTGATGGCTGGCAGCAGCGCGCACAACGCAGCGGCCCTCTGGGACTTGCCGTAGCAGGAGCGCTATCGGTATTGGTGGTGTCCCCCTGCGTCTCGGCACCACTGGCCGGCGCACTGGTGTTCATCTCGACCACTGGCGATGCGATGGTCGGTGGTATGGCGTTATTGGCACTGGCGCTTGGTATGGGCGTCCCGCTATTGCTGGTCGGCACCTTCGGTACCACGCTGCTACCGCGCTCGGGTAACTGGATGAATGGCGTCAAGGTTGCCTTCGGCATCCTGCTGCTGGGCGTTTCCATCTGGCTGATCGAGCGCCTGTTGCCAGGTCCCATCGCGCTGATCCTGTGGGCCGCATTGGCGATCGGCAGCGGTCTGACGCTGGGAGCAACCAACCTCCAGACCAAATCCGGCTGGCCGAGAGTGCGTCAGACCGCCGGCATCCTGCTGCTGATCTGGGGGATTACCCTGGTCATCGGTGCATCGCGTGGCGCCGAAGATCCTCTACGACCATTGGCGGTAGCACAGTTCACTGGCATTCCGGGCAACAACGCTCAGGGCAACGACCACGCCGAAATCACCGTGGTCCATACGCTCGACGAACTGCAGCAGCAATTGGCCAGCACGGACCAACCGGCCTTCGTCAACATCACTGCTGAATGGTGTATTTCCTGCAAGGTCATGGAACGCGAAGTCTTTCCCGATCCCGATGTCCAACGGGCACTGGCCGGTTACCGCTGGATCGACGTTGATGTGACCGAGAGCAATGCTGATAGCCGTGAAGTGCTGGAACATCTGCAACTGTTCGGCCCGCCCAGTTTACTGTTCTTCAACGGTGCGGAGGAGATCCGCGAGGCGCGAATCCAGGGCGAATTGGACGCCGATGAACTCGCTCGTCACGCCGAAGGTGTCAGCCAATGGCTGGCCGCACATGACCCTGCACAAGCATGATCAGACGAGGGCGAACAGCGTTCGTCCTTTTCTGGACAAGGCTGGTTATTTTGGGCAAACTTCGCAACCAACTGTGAATTATTAGCAGATAGAGCAGCAAGAGACGCAATCTTGCAGGGATCTATCGAAAGTTCGCCCGGGTTTACAGCACCCGGCCCATTCTTCATCTGATTGTCGAGATACTGTCATGGATATTCGTAAGGTCAAGAAGCTGATTGAGCTACTGGAAGAGTCAAACATCAGCGAAATCGAGATCCAGGAAGGCGAAGAATCGGTCCGTATCAGCCGTCACCCTGAAGGTGCTACATGGCAACCTCCGATGCATGCTGCACAACCGTGGGGCGCCCCCGCTGCACAACAGCCTGCTCCGGCCGCTCCCGTTGAGCAGCCGGCTGCCGCCGCTGACAACGGCCCAAGCTACCAGGGAAAGGCTGTACCATCACCGATGGTCGGCACCTTCTATCGCTCTCCGGCGCCAGGCGCCAAGCCATTCGTTGAAGTCGGCTCCAGCGTGCGCAAGGGCGACACTGTGTGTATCGTCGAAGCAATGAAGATGATGAACCAGATCGAAGCTGACAGTGATGGCGTTATCGAGGCTATCCTCGTTGAAGACGGCGAACCGGTCGAGTTCGATCAGACGCTGGTTGTCATTTCCTGAGACGCTGACATTTCACGGCAACATGCGTTGCTCTCGTGATTGAACAGGTCTTCCAGTTGTCATCTCAGGAAACACTGACCAGATGAACAAGGCGGTGCGACGCGGATATCACAAGTAGCGCTTGCGCCTTGTCGGTTCCACCGCCAATGTCACCGGCCAGTATTTCCCCCACTTTCAGCGGACACCAACATGTTGGACAAGGTTCTAATCGCCAACCGAGGCGAGATCGCACTGCGAATCCTGCGCGCCTGCAAGGAGCTGGGAATCAAGACAGTCGCGGTACACTCCAAGGCCGACCGCGAACTCATGCACGTGCGCCTCGCCGACGAAGCCGTGTGCATTGGCCCGGCCTCCTCGGCCCAGTCATATCTGAACATCCCATCGCTGATCAGCGCCGCCGAGGTAACTGATGCCAGCGCGATCCACCCTGGCTACGGCTTCCTTTCCGAGAACGCCGATTTCGCCGAACAGGTCGAGCGCTCAGGATTCACCTTCATTGGCCCACGCCCTGACACCATCCGCCTGATGGGTGACAAGGTCAGCGCCATCGAAGCGATGAAGAAGGCCGGTGTTCCCACCGTGCCAGGCTCAGACGGCCCGCTGTCCGATGACGAGGGCGAACTGATCGCCACCGCGCGACGCATCGGCTACCCGGTGATCATCAAGGCCGCCGCGGGTGGCGGCGGTCGCGGCATGCGCGTCGTGCACACCGAAGCTCACCTGATCTCCGCGATTACCGTGACCCGTACCGAGGCGCATTCTGCCTTCGGCGATGGCACCGTATACATGGAGAAGTTTCTCGAGAAGCCGCGCCATGTCGAGGTTCAGGTACTGGCTGATGGCCAGGGTAACGCCATCCACCTCTTCGATCGCGACTGTTCGCTGCAGCGCCGCCACCAGAAGGTGCTCGAGGAGGCCCCAGCTCCGGGCCTCGATCCAGAAGCCCGTGCGCGCGTTCTCGAGTCGTGCCGCGAGGCCTGTGTCGAGATCGGTTACCGTGGTGCCGGTACCTTTGAATTCCTCTACGAGGATGGCGAGTTCTTCTTCATCGAGATGAACACACGCGTTCAGGTCGAGCACCCGGTCACCGAAATGGTGACCGGTGTGGATATCGTGCGCGAGCAGTTGCGCATCGCCTCCGGCCTGCCGCTGTCGATCCGTCAGGAAGATGTGGAAGCCAGTGGCCATGCCTTCGAGTGCCGTATCAATGCTGAGGACGCACGCACCTTCATGCCCTCGCCCGGCAAGGTCACGCTCTATCATCCTCCGGGTGGTCTTGGCGTGCGCATGGATTCCCATGTATATACCGGCTACACCGTGCCGCCGCACTATGACTCCCTGATCGGCAAACTGATCACCTGGGGCGTCGACCGCGAGACGGCATTGACCCGCATGCGTAATGCACTGGACGAACTGTTGGTCGAAGGCATCAAGACCAATACCGATCTGCACAAGGATCTGGTTCGTGATGGTTACTTCCAGCAGGGCGGCGTCAATATCCATTACCTGGAAAAGAAACTCGGCCTCTGATTACGATCAGCGGACGATCTTGACAGCACGGGGCGGCCTTGGCCGCCCCGGCTGCGTTTTGCCGACCTATCACTATCAGGAGGCTTGCCATGGCCTGGCTTCAGCTCAAGGCACAGGTGCCGCCCGAACAGGCGGAGCTGCTCGAGGAACTACTGCTGGAGGAAGGTGCGACTGCCATCACTCTGCAGGACGCGCATGACGACCCGGTCTTCGAGCCCGACCGCGGCACTACTCCCCTGTGGGATCAGACGGTATTGACCGGTCTCTATGATGACCTCGAAGGCATTCACGACATGCTGGAGCGGCTGGCGGCCGCCTGGGCGGAGCAGATGCCTGAAGAGCCCTGCCCGGTCATCGAGCATGAGCTGCTCGACGACCGTGACTGGGAACGCGAGTGGATGGAAGACTTCAAGCCGATGCGCATGGGGCAACGCCTGTGGATCGTGCCCAGCTGGCACGAGCCACCAGAGGACGATGCGGTCAACCTCAAGCTCGATCCGGGCCTCGCCTTCGGCACCGGTACTCACCCGACCACCGCGCTGTGTCTTGAATGGCTCGATGCGCTGGCGATCGCTGGCGGCCTCGACGACGTCGAGGTACTGGATGTCGGTTGTGGCTCAGGCATCCTGGCCATTGCCGCACTGAAGCTAGGCGCCAGCAATGCCATCGGTACCGATATTGACCCTCAGGCCCTATCGGCCAGTCGTGACAACGCTGAGCGTAACTCCATCGACGAGCCACGCCTGGTGTTGCGCTACCCCGAGCAGATGAACGATGAGCGCTTCCCGCTGGTCGTGGCCAATATTCTCGCCGGTCCATTGGTCGAACTGGCTCCGAGCGTTGCCGGGCATGTGGCTCCGGGAGGGCGCCTTGCACTGTCCGGCATCCTCGACAATCAGGCCGAAGAGGTACTCGAGGCCTACCGTGACCAGGGATTGATCATGGATGAACCGAGCTATCGCGAAGGCTGGGTGCGTCTCAGCGGCTACCGCCCGACCCCCTAAGCAGCCGTAACCACTGTAGATCAGGCGTCTGTACCTTCACCAAAAGTGATTGGACGCGTATGATATGCAGCCCCGATCAAGGACCAGATACATGTCCGATACTCGCCCACTGCCCAGCATTGGCCCCCATCGCCTCACCAGCCGTGTGATTCTTGCACCCATGGCTGGTGTAACCGATCGGCCATTTCGCGCCCTATGCCGACAGTTGGGTGCAGGCCTGGTAGTGGGCGAGATGTTGACCGCCGATCCTGCATTGTGGAACACGCGAAAATCACGTTTGCGCATGGACCATTGCGGCGAGCCGGGGCCCCGTGCCGTGCAGATTGCCGGTGGTGATGCCGAGATGCTTGCTACCGCGGCCAGGCTCAATGCAGAACAGGGCGCCGAGATCATCGATATCAATATGGGTTGTCCGGCAAAGAAGGTCTGTAACAAGGCCGCAGGTTCTGCACTGCTCCGCGACGAGTCGCTGGTGGCCGAGATTCTTGAAGCGGTGGTCAAGGCCGTGGACATTCCGGTGACCCTGAAGATTCGCACTGGTTGGTGCGCCGACAGCAATAATGCCGTGCGTGTGGCGCGGCTGGCCGAGGACAACGGCATTCAAGCGCTGGCCGTGCACGGCCGTCATCGCCAGCAGCGCTACACCGGTGACGCCGAGTACGACACCATTGCCGAAGTAGTCTCCAGCGTACAGATTCCGGTCTTCGCCAATGGTGATATCACATCAGCCGACAAGGCTTGCGCTGTGCTCGACTATACTGGTGCGAATGCGGTGATGATTGGTCGCGGTGCCCAGGGTAACCCATGGATTTTCCGCGAGATCGACCATTACCTGCGATACGGTGAAAAATTGGCCGCCCCAGACATGACTGAACGATGTGGCGTGCTCGGTGGACACCTGAAGGCTCTGCATGCCTTCTATGGGGAGCATATGGGCGTCCGCATTGCCCGTAAGCACCTGGGTTGGTATCTGGACGGTGACAATCGCCTCGACGATGCATCGCGCCGCCAGCTACGCGCCACTTTCAATGGCCTGGACAATGTCCAGAGCCAACTGGATTTTATTGACGAACTCTTTCGTCACGACCCCGCTGACGCGCCTACGCGCGTGGCCAGGGTCGTGGCACACCATGGAACCCGCGCCGCATGACTAGCCGACAAGCCATAGATCAGACGCCATCGTTCTCCTCGCTGGACGACGAAAACCAGGATCTTGAAGGCCTGGCCTCTGCCAGCATGGCCGACAGCGACGACCGCCCGTTGCGAGAAGCCGTGATCTTCGCCATGCGACGTTACTTCAATCATCTTGATGGCGGCACCGTCACCGACCTCCACGCCATGGTACTGGCCGAGGTCGAGGCACCACTGCTGTCTTCAGTGCTTGAGCACACCAATGGTAATCAGACCCGCGCCGCCGAAATGCTCGGCCTCAATCGCGGCACGCTGCGCAAGAAGCTCAAGCACTACGACCTGATCTAGAAGGAAGGGAGCCCAGCGGCTCCCTTCCTGCGTTTGTTCCACCACGATCATCGACTGCTATAGAGACCAACCCCCATGGCCCATTCCTCTCCCATCGCCATTCGTCGCGCCCTGATCAGCGTGTCGGACAAGACCGGGATCGTCGACTTCGCTCGCGCACTGCATGCTCAGGGCGTTGAACTGCTGTCCACCGGCGGCACTTTCCGCCTGCTCAGTGAACACGGTATCCCGGTCACCGAGGTATCCGAGCACACCGGTTTCCCCGAGATCATGGACGGTCGCGTCAAGACTCTGCACCCGACCATTCATGGCGGCATTCTGGGTCGCCGCGGCCAGGATGATGAGGTCATGGAGCAGCATGGTATTGCGCCCATCGACATGGTCGTGGTCAATCTCTATCCCTTCGCCGAGACCATTGCACGCCCCGACTGCACACTCGAGGACGCCATCGAGAACATCGATATCGGCGGCCCGACCATGGTTCGCGCCTGCGCCAAGAACCACGCCTACACCTCCATCGTCGTCAATGCCAACGACTATGCCCGGGTCATCGACGAGATGCAGAACAACGCTGGCGCTCTCGCTCAGGCCACTCGTTTCGACCTCGCGGTCAAGGCCTTCGAGCACACCGCTGGTTACGACGGTGCCATCGCCGACTACCTGGGTCGTCTGGTGGAAGACTCCGAAGATGGCTTCCCGCGCACCTGGAATATGCAACTGACGCGCAAGCAGTCAATGCGCTATGGCGAGAACCCGCACCAGAAGGCCGCCTTCTACGTTGATCCGCAGGCTAGCGAGCCCAGTGTTTCCACTGCTGTGACTCTGCAGGGCAAGCCGCTGTCGTTCAATAACGTCGCCGACACAGATTCCGCCTTCGAGTGCGTCAAGGGCTTCACCGAAACCGCTTGTGTCATCGTCAAGCACGCCAACCCCTGCGGTGTGGCCGTGGGCGATACCGCTCTGGCAGCCTATGACAAGGCATTCGCGACTGACCCGACCAGCGCCTTCGGCGGCATTATCGCCTTCAACGTCCCGCTGGACGCCGAAACCGCACGCGCAATCATTGACCGCCAGTTCGTCGAAGTCATCATCGCTCCCGGGATCAGCAACGAGGCAAGTGCCATCGTCGCCGAGAAGAAGAATGTACGCCTGCTCGATGTCAGCGCCAATTGGTCAAACCAGCGCGATACCGGCCTCGACCTCAAGCGTGTCACTGGTGGCCTACTGGTCCAGGACCGCGACCTGGGCATGGTCGGTCGTGACGATCTGACCGTGGTTACAGAGCGCGTGCCTTCCGAGCAGGAAATGCGTGATCTGGAATTCGCCTGGAAGGTCGCCAAGTACGTCAAATCCAACGCCATCGTCTACGCCCGCGAGGGACAGACCATCGGTGTCGGCGCAGGTCAGATGAGCCGTGTCTACTCGGCACGCATCGCCGGCATCAAGGCCGCCGATGAAAGCCTGTCGGTTCCCGGCTCGGTCATGGCCAGCGATGCTTTCTTCCCCTTCCGTGACGGCATCGATGCCGCCGCTAGCGCTGGTATCACCGCAGTGATTCAGCCCGGTGGCTCAATGCGCGACCAGGAAGTCATCGACGCAGCCAATGAGGCCGGCATCGCCATGGTCTTCACCGGAATGCGCCACTTCCGTCACTGATCCCGGTGTAGAGAATAGAAAAGCTCGGGGTTCAAGCCCCGAGCTTTTCGTTTGTCCTGCTCTTGTCTCTTATCTCTTCCTTCTTACCTCTGCGCCATCATTCCCCAAGATCAATACACAGGTACTTGGTCTCGAGGAACTCTTCCAGGCCCTGGTGGCCACCCTCACGACCCAGACCGGATGCCTTGACACCACCGAAAGGTGCGGAGGCATTGGAAATCATGCCGGTATTGATACCCAACATGCCATATTCCAGCGCATCGGCGAGACGCCACATGCGGCCCATGTCCCGGGTATAGAAATACGCCGCCAGACCATACTCGGTGTCATTGGCCATGCTCACCGCTTCGGCCTCATCATCAAAGGCAAAGACTGCCGCCAGCGGGCCAAAGGTCTCTTCGCCGGCGACCTTCATTGAGGAGGTTGCACCACTGATCAGTGTTGGCGTGAAGAAATTGCCGCCCAACGGATGCGGGTGACCACCGATCCACAGCTCAGCACCACCATCCACGGCATCCTGAACGTGCTCGTTGACCTTGGCCACGGCCTTGTCATCGATCAGCGGGCCAATATTGACGCCGGCATCAACACCATCGCCAACGGTCAGTTCGCTGTTCATTGCCACAGCCAGTTTCTCGCTGAAGGCGTTGATCACACTGGACTGCACCAGGAAACGATTGGTGCACACGCAAGTCTGCCCGGCATTACGGAACTTGGCGGCCATCGCACCAGTGACAGCTGCGTCGAGATCCGCATCCTCGAAGACGATGAACGGCGCGTTGCCACCCAGCTCCAGGGAAATCTTCTGGATATGCTGTGCGGCTTGCGCCATCAGACTGCGGCCGACTTCTGTCGAACCGGTGAAGGTCACCTTGCGTACGACCGAAGACTCGGTCAGAGCACTGGCGATTTCACTGGCGGCCCCCGGCACCACGTTGAACACACCACGCGGAACACCAGCGCGCTCGGCGAGCAAAGCCAGCGCCGTCGCAGACAGCGGCGTCTGACTGGCGGGCTTGCAAATGATGGTACAACCCGCCGCCAACGCAGCCCCCGCCTTGCGGGTGATCATCGCCGCCGGGAAGTTCCAGGGAGTGATGGCACCACAGACACCCACGGGGTGCTTGGTCACCACGATGCGCTGATTGGAATTGGCTGCCGGAATGGTCTCACCGTAGACACGACGACCTTCCTCGGCGAACCAGCGCAGGAAGCTGGCTGCGTAGACAATCTCACCAGCCGCTTCCTTGAGGGGCTTGCCCTGCTCGAGGGTCATGATGGTAGCCAGCTCATCCTGATGCTCGAGCATAAGCTCGTACCACTTCATCAGGATATCGGCACGCTGCTGAGCGGAGAGGTTGCGCCAGGCAGGCAAGGCGGCATCCGCTGCAGCAATGGCCGTTTCGGTCTCGGCACGCCCAAGGCGCGGCACCTGAGCGATGACCTCGCCGGTGGCGGGATTCACAACATCGATCTGCTCATCGCCATCTGCGGCGACCCAACTGCCATCAATATAGGCGAAGGGACGAAACAGCGGCATGTCCTGTAACGAAGTCATGGGGTAGCTCCTGAGGGAAACAGCAATGGGTAATCGACTCCCATGCTAAGCGCTACACCCCCGGATCGCCAACCTGACAGCGACTCAAGATTTATCTGAATCACTATCGAATAGTTGCGAATTTTCCCGACGCCGCGTCTGGCGCGACGCAGAGAGGGTAATCGACACGGAATCCGCAAAACGCAGCGCGTGAGGTTTGTCGATTTCCAGTTGGGTCGTCAGCACCTGCTCATGGCTCATGATCAGATCAAGCAACTCCCGGGTCATACGCTCCAGCAGCAGAAAGCGATTACTCTCGACATGGGCGATGATTTCCTTGGTGATGGTGCGGTAATTCAGCGCCTGCTCGATCTCGTTGAACTCCACGGCGGCATCTGCGGAATAGCGAATCACCGCATTGATGATCACATCCTGTTGATTGCGCAGCTCCTCATCCTTGATACCGATGTAGGTTCTCAAACGCAGGTTCTTGATACGGATCGTCGCCAATGAATGGTCGAGATGCTGATCATCCAACACGTGTAATGCCATACTGCCCTCCCTGACACGGTTATCAACCAGGAGATACGGTTGTTGATTATTATCGGCCGCCAGCCGCTGGAATCATTAACTGGCTCTGGACTCTGGCGCCGAAACCCGGCTCTGGAACTTGGCTCTAAACCCCGGCTCTAACCCCCGGCTCAGCGGCCATTGACCAGAGTCAGGAACTCCTGACGAGTTGACGACTTCTCGCGGAAAGCACCCAGCATCACCGATGACGTCATGCTGGAATTCTGCTTCTCGACACCACGCATCATCATACATAAGTGACGCGCCTCAATGACTACTGCCACGCCCTGAGCATCGGTGACCTGCTGTACAGCGTCAGCGATCTGGCGGGTCAGGTTTTCCTGGATCTGCATGCGGCGCGCATACATATCGACGATACGAGCAAACTTTGAAAGTCCCAGCACCTTACCGTTGGGCAGGTAAGCGATATGGCACTTACCGATGAACGGCAACAGATGGTGTTCACACATCGAGTACAGTTCGATGTCCTTGACCAGCACCATCTCATCGGTCTCGGAGCTGAATACTGCTCCATTGACGATTTCCTCGAGCGACTGGGTATAGCCGCGATTGAGAAATTGCATGGCCTTGGCCGCGCGCCGTGGAGTATCAACAAGTCCTTCGCGGTCCGGGTCTTCGCCCAGTTCCGTGATGAGGTTGCGATAATGGTTGGCAAGAGAGTCGATCATGGTCAGGCCCTTCAGGGGAAATCCAGCTAACGGCTGCGATGGCGCTGCCACCACTTTGCGAATGGCTGATGCAGGTTGGCAATCACGCTCGCATCACGACCGAACTCCCCCCACCAAAGGAGAACGCGTCACACGAGCAGGAATTCTGGCACTTGGCAAAATACAAACCATCTAGTTTACACATTGCCAAACAAAGATGTGACCGCAGCGTAGCGTTGCGTAGGTGGGTCTTGTGCGCATACATACCTTGTACACCATTGAACGCAACGTACAATTCGGAAACAACAAGCGCCGTAGTCTACCTCAGCCAACACTTCTGCGCAGCGCCAGAAACGTCATCCCACCAGCGACTTGCGCATGAAAAGAGGTTACTTCGGTAAACAATGCTCACGCCAACCAACGCGGCGTCTTGTCCATTGCCAGTCGCTGCTGCTCCAACTGGCGAATGTGAGTATCCCAGAACTCCGCGCCTCTGACCCAGGGGAAGGCCGCAGGGAACGCAGGGTCTTCCCAACGCGATACCACCCAGGCACTGTGGCGCACCAGACGCAGCGCCCTGAGAGGCTCCATCAGCTCCAGCTCTCGAGTGTCGAATTCTCGAGCCTGTTCGTAACCTTCAACCACTTCGCTGTACTGCATGAAGCGCTCTTCGACGTCCTCGGAGGTAAGCAGCATCCACAGGTCCTGTACCGCAGGCGCCATCAGTGCATCGTCGAAATCAACCAGTGCGAAGTGCTCATCACGTCCAAGCATGTTGCCGATATGACAATCGCCATGAACACGTAGCCAGGCAAACTGCTGCCAGTCGATCACCTCCATCTGACGTATCATGGCGCTGGAGACACGTTCATAGGCCTGACACTGACGGCGATCCATCCAACCGCTTGCCATCACTACTTCGCCAGCCTGTGCCGCCATGCTGACCGGTTCCAGACGCAGACGTGTGGAGAACTCCTGCCGCTCTCCAACCGCATGCATCTGACCTATCAGTTCGCCCAGCACAAACAGGTGGGAAGGATTTTCCAACTCCGGAGCCTGACCACTCAACTGCGGAAACAACGCGATGCGAAAGCCCTCGCCATGGTGCAGGCTCTCGCCGGCATCGTTGCGCCAGGGAACACCCACAGGCACACCGGCATCCGCCAGCTGGAAGAGCCAATCGTGCTCCTCCTGGATCTGCTCATCCGTCCAGCGGCCGGGACGGTAGAATTTGACTACCCAACGCTTGCGATCATCGTCATGTACCATGTAGACGCGATTCTCGTAGCTGTTGAGAGCGAAGGGCTCTCCCGGCAGCCAGAAACCCAGCGACTCGATGGCCGACACCACAAGGGCCGGAGACAGTTCTGCAAAGGGAAGCAGCGGCGAGGTCATGGAAACTCCAGACAATAATATCCACGCATGCTATCAGACCCTCGACGCAGGTGTCCTTGCCATCGCCCAGGCATCGACACGATCAGCTCCTGAGCGCAGACAGCAACGCGCCAGGTGCTCCATGGTTGCCCCAGTGGTCATCACGTCATCCACCAGCGCCACATGCCTCGGTAGCGTGCCGTCAACTTGAAAGCCTCCACGCATATTACGCAGTCTGGCACTGCGACTCAGACCACGCTGCGCCGTGCCCTGTCGTTGACGGCGTGCCTCAATCACAGGCAGTGATAGGCGCGCTGCCAGTTGGCGCACCAGCCACTCAGCATGCTGAAGCCCACGCTGACGGGCACGCGCTGCATCTGCAGGCACCGCCAGCAGCGCCTCTGGGCGCTCGAGATCCGGCACAGCTCTCAACTGAGCGGCAAGCAACGAGACCAACAGCTGCCCCGCATGACGGTCAGCATGAAACTTGAAACGCTGCACCAACTGCTGCACCTCTCCACGATACAGCAGTGGCGCATGACAAGCCGTATAGGCCGGCGGCAAGACTAGACAGCGACCACACAAACCGTGGTGTGTGACCTTATCGAGGGACCTGCTCAAGGGCTCGGCGCATCGTCGACAGGCGATATGGTTCCATGGCAATTGCCGATAACACGCCTCACACAGCCCAGCCGCCCCCTCCCTGCCCAGCCCCGAGCCGTTGCCCCCCGCAGGCAAACCTTCTCGACACAACAGACAGCTTCCCGGCAACCATCTCCCGGCCAGGCAGTTAACTTTGAAAATGACACTGGTTGACAGTGAACGCCAAGTCTTTATCCTTCGTGTAAACTTAAAATATCCAGCAGAGTTGACCATGACATTGACCTCCCAGTCCGCCACATCGTCATCCGCGACCGCTCCATTCGCTACCACTCCATCTCCCGCTCCTGCCACTCCAACCCATGCGGATTCACGCGTTCGCCATGACTGGTCAGTGGAAGAGATCGAGGCACTGCTGGCGTTGCCCTTCAATGATCTGCTGTTCCGCGCCCAGCAGATTCATCGCACCTATTTCGACCCCAATGCCGTGCAGATTTCCACCCTGCTATCGATCAAGACCGGTGCCTGCCCCGAGGACTGCAAGTACTGCCCTCAATCAGGGCACTACAACACCGGCCTTGGCAAGGAGAAGTTGCTGGAAATCGAGAAGGTCGTCACCCAGGCTCGTGCGGCGCGCGATGCCGGCGCCAGCCGTTTCTGCATGGGCGCCGCCTGGCGCAGCCCGCGCCAGAAAGACCTTGATGTGGTGCTGGAAATGGTCCGTCAGGTCAAGGACCTGGGGCTGGAAACCTGCATGACGCTGGGTATGCTCGATGGTGACCAGGCCTCACAGCTGGCCGATGCCGGGCTCGACTACTACAACCATAATCTGGACACCTCGCCGGAATACTATGGCGAGATCATCACCACTCGCACCTATGGCGACCGTCTGGAAACCCTGGATCACGTCCGCCAGGCCGGAATGAGCATCTGCTCCGGCGGTATTGTCGGCCTGGGTGAATCCTCCCGGGACCGGGCTGCCCTGCTGCAGCAGTTGGCCCGCCTCGAGCCACAGCCCGAGTCAGTGCCGATCAACATGCTGGTCAAAGTGGCAGGCACTCCGCTGGAGGACGTCGACGACCTCGACCCCATCGACTTCATCCGCACCATCGCCGTAGCGCGCATCCTCATGCCAAAGAGCCATGTGCGCCTCTCCGCTGGCCGCGAGCAGATGTCGGAGTCAACCCAGTCACTGGCCTTCCTTGCCGGAGCCAACTCGATCTTCCACGGTGAGACGCTGCTGACCACCTCCAACCCACAACTCGCACGGGACCGGGCACTGTTCGACAAGCTCGGCCTGCACCCCGAACAGCGCGAGGTCTGCCGCAGCGACAACGAGCAGCAGCAACACCTCGAGGCCGCCATTCAGCGTCGCACCAACGAATCCCTCTTCTACGACGCTACGGCTTGATGGATGCGCCCGTTTGATGAACATACCAGCCTGATGAACATGGGAAACTGGCAGACCTTTCTCGCCCACCACGCGGCCAACCAACAGCAGGCGGGACGCTGGCGCCATCGCGCCGTGCGCAAGTCAGGTGATGAGCGAATCGACTTCGCCAGCAATGACTATCTGGGGCTATCCAGCGATCCGCGGATCATCGAAGCCCAGCAGCGCGGCGCACAACGTCATGGTGCCGGCAGTGGTGCCTCACACCTGGTGACCGGGCACTGCGATGTCCACCATGAGCTGGAGGAGGCCCTTGCCAGGCATACCGGCCGCGAGCGCGCTCTGCTGTTTTCCACCGGTTACATGGCGAATCTGGGCGTGCTCCAGGCCCTGTGCGACAGCGATTGTCTGGTATTTCAGGATCGTCTCAATCACGCCTCCCTGCTCGACGGTGCAAGGCTTGCCAATGCGCGTTCACGCCGCTATCACCATGCCAACGGCGACGACCTGCAGCGCCTGCTGACTCGAGCCGCGCCTGGACAAAGGCGGCTGATTGTCAGCGATGGTGTATTCAGCATGGACGGTGATATTGCGCCACTCGAGGCACTTACCAGCATCGCAGCACACCACCATGCATGGCTGATGATCGATGATGCCCATGGGTTTGGCGTATTGGGGGAGCATGGTGACGGCTGTGTCGGCCAGCGCTACGCCAGCGACCAGGTTCAGGTACTGGTCGGGACTCTCGGCAAGGCGCTTGGCACCGCCGGCGCTTTTGTCGCCGGTGATGCCACATTGATCGACCACCTGATCCAATTTGCTCGACCCTATATCTACACCACTGCGCTGCCTCCCGGGGTGGCCAGTGCCAGCCTCGAGTCGCTATCGATCTGTGCCAGCGAACCCGAGCGCCGCCGCCACCTGCAGCACCTGATCGCGCATTTCCGTGCTGCAGCCCTGACAGCGGGTCTGCCGCTGATGGATTCCTCGACTCCCATTCAGCCGTTGTTGCTCGGCGACGAAGCTCGGGTCATGCGCTGGAGTCATCAGTTGGCTGAACAGGGGTTGAGTGTCGGAGCCATTCGTCCACCCACGGTGGCCGCTGGCCAGGCTCGGCTGCGGATTACCCTCAGCGCTCGACATGACGTCGGCAGCATCGAGCGCCTGGTCAACGCCTTGCAGCATTGCCAACAGGGAGAGCTACAGCGATGAAGCTGATACTGCTTTCCGGCTGGGGACTGGATGCCCGCATCTGGCAACCTCTGGCACCTTACTGGTCCAACACTACCCAACTTACCTCTCCGGACTGGCCAGGCATGGGACAACGCCCAACACTGGACCAGGCCACTGAAGAAGCCCCTATCGCCGCCCTGTCCTCGGCCATGGCTGAGGACCTTTCCGCAGATGCCATCTGGGTCGGCTGGTCGCTGGGCGCCCTGCAGGCAACTGCCCTCGCCCACCATCTCCCGACACCTCGAGGGTTGGTTCTGCTCGGCATGGGCTCACGATTCTGTCATCCGCAAGGCGTCAGTGAGGCGACTCTGGCCAATTTCCGCAGTGCCTTCGACCGTGATCCAGACAAGGCATGGCAGCACTTTCTGCGCTGGCAGTTGAGCGGCGAACCGTCACCGCGCAGTGGCTTCCAGACGCTCAGCAGACTGATAGGCGAGACCCTGTCCGGCGATCGCGACACTCTGGCCCATGGCCTCGAGTGCCTTGCACACAACGATATTTCCAGTGTGCTGTCGCAGATTTCCTGCCCAGTCCGGCGCATCTGCGGCGACAACGATCCACTACTTGCCGAATCAGTCCGCAACAGCATGGATGCTCAACTCGCCGATGCTGGCCATTGCCCAATGATCAGTCAGCCCCGCGCTCTGGCACAGCTGATCGAGCACGAGGCACATATCATTGACATTCAAAGTCAGCAGCAGCGGCATTCCGCTGAGGAGCAAACCGTCTGATGAACGCTCCGCTACGTGTTGATCAAAGCCGGCTATCTGCTGAGGGTGAGGACACCAATAACTGGTCCCGGCGTGTCGCCCATGCCTTCTCACGCGCGGCTCCCCACTATCGACGCCATGCCCGAGCTCAAGCGGTAATGGCAGAATCCCTGTGGCCTCACTTGCCCAACACCGCGAGGCGAATTGTCGATATTGGCTGCGGACCGGGAGACCTGACCTGCGCACTGGCCGATCACTTCCCTGAGGCTCAGTTGCTCGGTGTAGACCTGTCAGCAGCTATGCTCGACGCGGCTCGACAGTTATCACAGCAACCGCGACTTACCTGGCTCTGCGCCGATGCCACTCAGCTTCCCCTCGCCAACGCCAGTCAGGATCTGGTCGTTTCCAACCTGGCGATTCAGTGGTGTCCCGATCTCACGGCCACCCTCCGGGAACTGCGGCGCGTGATGCGTCCCGGTGGTCGAGCGGTGATCAACACCCTGGCTCCCGGCACTTTGAGTGAGATCGAACACGTCTGGCGCCGGCCCGGGACTCCATCAGGTCTGTTGCAATTTCGCGATGCGGCCCAGCACCGGCTTGCTGCCCAGCTCAGCGGTTGGTCCGATATTGCCATTGAGGAATTCCAGCAGCGCTTCTACTACCCCGATCTCAAGGCGGTCATGAATTCGATCAAAGGTGTTGGCGCTCAACTCAGTGGCAGTAGCACTCAACGCACCCGAAGCGATATACAGCGGGCACGACATCGGTACGAAACATTACGCGAGTCCGAAGGCCTTCCGGTCAGCTACCAGCGACTGACCCTGGTACTGGATGCCTGAGGTACTGGATGCCTGAGGTACTGGAAGCCCAGAGCAACGACATCGCCATCATCAGGAGTCATGAGCAACATGCGGCACTACTTCATCACCGGTACCGATACCGATGCCGGCAAGACGCTCGTTGCCTCGGCGCTGCTGGCCCGAGCGCGGTTGGATGGACTCACAACCCTGGGCCTCAAACCCGTGGCGTCGGGTTGCGAAGCCACGGCCGAGGGACTGCGCAATGCCGATGCACTGAGCCTGATGGACCAGACCTACCCGGCGACCGACTACGCGACCATCAACCCTCACGCCTTCGAGCCCGCCATCGCGCCTCACCTGGCCGCACAACGTGCCGGATGCAAACTGGATCTTGAACAACTGACACAGACCCTGAAGCCAGCGCTTGAACAAGCTCGAGACCTGGTAGTGATCGAAGGGGCTGGCGGCTGGCGCGTCCCGCTCAACACCAATCAATATCTAGCGGAACTTGCCTCGAGGCTTGAGCTGCCGGTGATCCTCGTCGTCGGCCTGAAACTTGGCTGCCTCAACCACGCCCAATTGACCGCAGAAGCCATCAAGGCTGATGGCCTCGAACTGGCTGGCTGGGTCGGCAACCTGCTGGACCCCGGTTTTTCCGCAGACGAAGCGTTGTATAAGGAAAATCTCGATCACCTCACCGGGGTGCTACCAGGCCCTTGCCTGGGTATCGTGCCCCGAATCTCAGCGACATGCCCTTGCGAGCGCGCGAAAAAGGCCGCAGATTACCTGCACTTGCCGATAATTGATTGACTTGAGGAACGGCTTCCGTAAAATACGGACCGCCTACCTGCAGTGCGGATGTGGTGGAATTGGTAGACACGCTAGATTTAGGTTCTAGTGCCTTCGGGCGTGGGAGTTCAAGTCTCCCCATCCGCACCATTTTGATTCCCTTCAGTTTTTCCCTATTTCGATCACGTTGTCTCGACGCGCTGGATTATCCAACGTGACAGGATCGTGACCGAGCCGGTTGGTCGCCCCTGGCGAGGTCGGATTCATGGCCCGTTATCTGATTTCGCCAAATCCGGCATGACCGGCATTCAGCGCCATCGACTCCCGCTTCCTGCCGTCTCTCCCGAGGTTGAGTTCGATCCGGCCAAGTGCCCTCTGTAGTCCACTGCCTACAACCGGGGTATGCTGCGCAGACTCCCTCGCATCAACACAAGGAGCGTGTCGTGCTGTCCACTGCCATCGCAATCTTCGCCACTCTGCTGCTGGGCATCACTATCCTGGCGCGTCTGCCGTTCCACTGGTGGTGGATACGCTGCTGTGAGTTCCCTCGCCTGCAGATCGCCTTTCTGGCTATATTCGCGCTGTTGCTCACTCCGCTCGCCGATGGCTCCTTGCGCTGGCTGGCCATATTGAGCGGCCTTGCCACTCTGGTGATCCAGGCATGCTATATCCTTCCCTGGACTCGCTTCTGGCCGGTACAGGTCCAGCGCTACGAACCAGGCCACGATGAGCGCTGCGTACGCCTGTTGGTTGCCAATGTACTGACGCCCAACCGCAATGCCGAAGGACTGATCGCTCTGGTGCATCAACACGAGCCGGATATCGTGTTGACCCTGGAGTCTGACGACTGGTGGGGCCAGCAGCTCGACAGCGCCCTGGCCAGTCAATGGCCACATGCCGTGCGTATTCCCCAGGACAACCTCTACGGCATGCACCTCTTTTCTCGGCTACCGCTGGCGTCAACGCAAGTCGAGCGGTTGATTCAGGACGACATTCCTTCGATTTCCACCGAGGTCACCCTGAGCTGCGGAGAGACCATTCGCTTGTACGCGGTGCACCCTCGCCCACCGGCTCCCAACGAGAGCAAGGAATCCCTGTGGCGTGATGCCGAGTTGCTGCTGATCGGCAAGCGTATTCATGAAGATCCCGTCGCGACTCTTGTCGCAGGTGATCTCAATGACGTGGCATGGTCACGCACAACCCGATTATTCTGCCGCGTCAGCGGCATGCTTGACCCGCGCCGAGGGCGTGGCATGTTCAGCACCTTTCATGCTCAGTATCCGTTGCTGCGCTGGCCGCTAGACCATGTCTTCTCAAGCGAACACTTCACGCTACGCGACATGCGGCGGCTGCCGGGATTCGGGTCGGACCACTTCCCGATTCTCACCACACTCTGCTATCGCCCCTCCCGAGCGGACGAGCACGAGACACCCGAGGCGAACCATGACGAGCGACATGAAGCACGCGCCACGATCCGCGAAGGCATGGAGCGAGAACAGGAGTCTTGAATTGCCCCTCTTTCCTCCAACCCCACCGTTATGGATAGCCCATGGCGCGTAAGTGACGCGCATGGAACGGGTTCATCGTTATGCAGGAAAGTCCGAGCAACTGCCTGGTGACTGCACGGCCTGCCTGTGATCAACGGCGCGGATGGGCTGACGCTTCAGTTCCCAACACTGATTCTGTCCATATCCTGCAAATAGTTGCTACGAGTGCCCTTGCTCCAACGACGGCCAACACGTCCCAATCAAGGCACTTGCGTTGAAGACAGAAGAGCCACCTTGCCGGAATCATTGTGGTGGAATTGACGGCCAGCGAACTGTCAGCACCAGCGACTCTTCTTCAGAGCGAAAGGAGTGTGGTGTGCCTGGACCGAAGAGGACAAAATCTCCTTCTTTCTGAAGCGCAACTTCCTTATCTGGAAAAAGCAGCACGAAATGACCGCGAACAAGGATATTGAGGGTCCTGACGGGGTTTCCTGGCGCCCACTCATGGCGAGTTTCACCCTCGGCATGCGTGTACCACTTCAATTCCACGTCTTCAGTCCGTAAAGGGTTATCTTCACCCGGTATAAAATGCCCGAGGAGCCAGCCACGGGTATCTCTGGAATCGGTCAACGCATTTCCTGAAGTTGGTACTGGGTAAGCTACGTCCATATCACCTCCTTATGATCATCAACCTCTGAATAGATGGGTATCTGGCTACCAGAAGATGGCCATCCGGACACCTACAGGATGCATTTTCATCCTGACCTAGAGACCGGGAATGCCGATAGGTCCGGGCAGGTCTGGAATGGGAGAACAGGCAGCCAGTGCTGTCGCAGTAGCAATGAGAGCGGCGACCATCACGAACACATTCAATTTCGACATGCAGTGAACCTCAAATTGGAAGGTGTATTGCCGGACTATCCGAGCAGGGAATCAAACCACAACGGACCCATTGTTCAACATCAGATAACACAGGCTAACCGTCCTCACCCACGGAGGTACACTGTCGCATGAGGGCTACACTGGCCGCTGAATCTCCACGTATGGGGCCGGCCAGCCAATTTCCGGAATGTCTTTACTTGAGGGAGCAACACCATCTGTGTTTACAGCCTACCCTGCTACTTTCTTCCCAGTAGCGTCCAAACGCCAACCCCGAAAATAACACCAAGGATCATAGGCACATTCTGCAAATGAGCCACAAACGAAAACAGTGGCCCACTGGCCAATGCCTCCTGAGCTCGTGTCACGAATACAATGAAAGCAGTTGCTGCCGCCAGTGCTACTGCTACGCGCAAGAGTGCGAACATTTCCATCTCCCGAGACAACCGTTCTCAAGGCCACCCATGGCCAGCCCCATACGCTCATGCTATTCAGCATAGGTGATGGAAACCAGGTGATGGAAACCAGGTGATAGAAACCAGGTGATGGAAACCACACGGCGTCCTCGAATGATCAAAGTCCCCTCTATCTGCTTCTCCATCCTCCTTGCTCAGCTCGTTGCCCTTATTGATTGAATTCAGGTTGATTGAATTCAGGCGTCACTGGGTCGGCAAGCGCGCCATGAGGAAGATGCCAGAGGTAGCGCCTGGTATATCGTCCTGATTTGCGCTCGACTCAATACCTTTCACGTTGCGCCGAGAGTGGTAGCGGTGCAGAATGCACCAGCGAAGGGGAGTATTCTCTGGGAGCCCTCTCCCAGTGCGGCTATCGTCAGCACGGACCCAATGGTTCCGGTAGCAGCAGCATCGGGAAAACCGATGTAGAAGAGACTTTCGGTAACTACACCGTTTACCGGAGGATTCTTCATGGCTATCCCATTCTGGCTGTGGGCCACCACAGTCGTCGGCATCATCGTACTGTTTCTCTTCGATTTCGTGTTCCACGCACGCAAGCCACACGAGCCTACCTTCAAGGAGGCCGCAGGCTGGTCGGTATTCTTCATCACCCTGGCAATGATCTTTGGTGCAGGCATCTGGGTCTTCTGGGGACCTCAGTATGGTGCCGAGTACTTTGCCGGCTTCGTCACTGAAAAGAGCCTGTCGGTCGATAACCTGTTCGTGTTCGTGATCATCATGGCGCGTTTTGCGGTACCGCGGATCTATCAGCAGAAGGTGCTGCTGCTGGGCATCGCGATTGCACTGGTCATGCGAGCAATATTCATTGCGTTGGGTGCTGCAGCTATCGCACGTTATAGCTGGGTTTTCTATATCTTCGGTGGCTTTCTCGTCTATACCGCGGTGCATCTTGCGAAAACACACTTCAGCGAGACAAAGGATGAGGATGAAGGCCAACAACCCAGCTGGATCGAGCGCTGGACACGTCGAGTGATTCCCGCCACCAGCGAGTATCATGGCAATAGTCTGTTTACTCGCATTGATGGAAGAAAACTGGCGACTCCGCTGTTCTTCGTGGTTGTTGCGCTGGGCTTCACAGATCTGCTGTTTGCGCTGGACTCCATTCCCGCGATCTATGGCCTGACCAAGGAGCCCTATATCGTCTTCACCACCAACGCCTTTGCTCTGCTTGGTCTGTTGCAGTTGTACTTCCTGCTGGGCGGACTGCTGGACCGCCTCGTTTACCTGGGGCTGGGACTGTCCATGATTCTGGCCTTCATTGGTGCGAAGCTCATTCTTGAAGCACTGCACACCAACAGCATCCCGTTCATCAACGGCGGCCAACCTATCCATTGGGGTCCAGAAATCCCCATCTGGCTTTCGTTGACCATCATCATCGGAGTCCTGCTGATCACGACCGTTGCCAGCCTGCTGAAGACTCATGTGATCGACAGCAAGGTCGGTCGTTCCTGACGCTTGTCGCTTGCCCCCGGCACGCAAGCGTAGCGATTGCAGAAGCTACTGGGCGTACTTGAAACACCGGGCGTACTTGAAACACCGGTCGTCGCTGAACCATCAAGGGGAGACGAGGCAGACAATCCGTCGGCGCCTCGTCCCCTCTCGATCATCCCCCACAACAAGACCCTCTTTCGGACACATGGCATGCCCGACGAGGGGCCTTTAGCGCAGATTCGCCCTCACCGTCAATACCTTCCAGCTTGACAACAGAATAGCGTTCTTCACGCTCGAAGCTCATATAGTGGTCTCGTTGCAGAATATAATGAATAAAAAATTAATGAATATAACGCAGGGGGAAAACCATGAAGCAGGAACTGGAGAAACGGCTAACCGAAGCCGTCGCCAGTGGCGATGCTGGTCTAATCATGCAGGTACTTGGATCAATAGCTCAGAAAAAAGGCGGTATGCTGGAGCTGGCGGAAACCACGGGGCTGTCGAGAGGAAACCTCTATCGAACCTTCTGGGATCAGGCCAACCCCAAGCTGGAGGTATTGCTGGCGATCCTTGAAGCACTGGATCTTGAGCTGAAGATCGAAGTCAAACAAGCTCGTCGCGTCTGAGAGGAAAGGTTACAACGTGCCTACGGAGCCATAACAGGCTCCATAGCCACGATTGAATCGACTATTCTGACGCTGAACCAGGATCACCCGCCAGTTCCGCCGGTTCCGCCAAGTCCTCTACGCTCCCGGAACAACAGGTTCGGGCCATAGCACGTCATGATGGCAGCATCATCGCCCAGGGCAATCACTTCGATTGTTAAATTCTACTATCAATATAATTAGCTTGCTAATAATATGCTCGGTATCAAGTCACACCAAGACAAGGATACCAGCATGAAGATCAAGCTAATCAGTGCCAGCCTTCTACTCGCCGCCCTACCGCTGGCGGCCCAGGCCGACCCAGCCACCGAACGTGCTCTGCAACTCAGCGAGCCGCTGTCTGCCGGGACACACTCTGCCCGAGTCAGTGAGCCAGTTGCCGATGTTTCCTTCGACCTTGTGGCCGAAGGCAACAGCGCCGCCATAGCCCAATCAAGGCTCAAGCTCCGCGCTCAGCAACAGGACACCACCGACATCACCATCAGTGAACACGCACAGCAACTGGCTCTGAACGCCACACGTTAAGACACAAGTCGCACTACCCTTTATAGACCGAAGGCCTCCAACCGGAGGCCTTTTCTGTTGCTGAGACGCCATTTCACTCACTCGACAAGCGTGACCCGAAAGCCAATGAGGCTTTCGAACTGCATCAAGCACGTTGCGCCGACAGGAACTAGACTCAAGATCCAATCTAGACAGATGGAGGCACTACATGTTCAAGAAGATTCTGGTGCCCATCGACGGGTCCGAATACGCTCGTGATGCCTTGAAGGTCGCCTGTCAGCTCTCGGACGATACTGGCAGTCAGATTATTCTCCTTCATGTCCCCGAAGAATTGGACCACGAGCCTCTCCTGGTATGGGGAGTTGCTGCAGTGCCGGCATTTTCGGCTCTCGAGAAGCGTGAAGAAGTCGGCAGGGAGATACTGAACAAGGCCGAGCAAGAGGCCAGGCAGCTTGATGCACCGGAGACAAGCACCATCCTGACACATGGAGACCCTGGGCGAGTGATTCTCAATACGGCCAGGGACATGGCGGTCGATGCCATCATCATGGGAAGCCGAGGCCTGGGTGAGCTCAAGAGCCTCATGATTGGTAGCGTCTCACATAAAGTCAGCCATGGCGCAGGCTGCCGGGTCATTACCGTGCATTGACGCCCTTTTCTCCCTCCCTAACCAGTCAGCAATGCAATGGCCAGCAACCATATAGAGAAGCGGAAATAGCTCATTGTCCTGGCTACCTCCATGACCGGAGGCTGGGCAAACCAGCCCCCGGTCATGACACATCATTCGTCGGGAATTGCGGCTTCGATCAGTTGTGTCAGCAGGGTCAGCGATTCCTGCCAACCAACGTGGCAAGACTCGGCCGGAATAAGGTCGGGAACACCCTCCTGAACAATCTCCAGCTCAGTTCCGCAGGAAACTTGACGGAAAGAGACCGTTACCTGCATCTCACCGGTCAAGCCAGGGTCGTCGAAGACGTCAGTGTGACGAATGCGCTTGTTTGTCTCCAACTCAAGGTACTCGCCACCAAAAGTGTGTGATTGGCCTGTGGTGAAATTGGTGAACGACATCCTGTAGGAGCCGCCCACCCGGGCATCAAGATGATGAACCTTTGCAGTGAAACCATGGGGTGGTAGCCACTTGACCATGGCATCCGGATCAAGGAAGGCCCGATAGACTCGCTCGGTCGGGGCGCGGAGGACGCGATGAAGACGGATCGTGCTGGGCATGAGGAATGCTCCTTTTGGTTGACGAAGTGGTTCAGCCTTCGGTAGACGAACGAGCCGCCTCGATTTCGACAACACAACAGATGCGGAGCATGCCCTTGAGACACTGTTGATTACCGCAAAGCCGATAATGCTGGGCGACTCCACGGCATTGCTGGTGTTGATCACCTTGCAGATGGCCGGCGTCTGACCACCAGAGTGATCATTTCTGCTCGAGGTCTATCGAATCCAGCCGCCAACGGCGCTGTTCCTCGCTACAGCCCGGTACGTCATTGCAGCGCTGCAATGTCATCGTTCCATCATTCGAGAACGGTTCACCACGACGAGCGCCTGATACCCTGATCGGAACCTCGGCATAGAGAGTTCCCGCTGCACCTTCGGTCCGTGCTTCACCTGTCATCTCGCCATGGAATGCTTGATAGGCCAGCATCGACTGCTCGAAGCGGCGCGATCCACTCTGATGAATCGGTGTATCCGGCCCCCACATCTCATAGGCCTGTTCAAACTCCCCTGCCGTCAGCAGGTCGAAGTAGCGCTGCCCCGTCAGTACCGGATCACTGGCAACCCTGGCGTCAGCATCCCGGGAGGCATTCTGCTGCGATTCAATGGAACTCGGGGCCGCAAGCGAAGTGCAGGAAGTCAGCAATAGTAGCAACAGCGCCGAACAGAAGACGCTATTCACTTTGTGTCGAGCGTACATGCGCATCGTTTTCACCATTTCCTGAAGACAGGAAACAGTGACAAACCTCCGTCACAACTTCAATCGATACCCTCCAGTCAGGACGCAATGGCTTCGGATAATTGTCGATTTTGGTGGCGCCTGTTCGTCTATTCCCCAGAGGCAGGTATAGCTCCTGTCCGCATGTTCATAATCGCCTGACCATGGGAGAGTCATAATGAAACTGTATGGATTGGGACCGACTCGCTCGATCCGCGCCCTCTGGGTCCTGAACGAGCTGAAAATTCCCTTCGAGTTCGTATCGGTCAACCTGCCTGAGGCAGAGCACCAACATCCCGAATTCCTGCGCCTCAATCCAGCTGGCAAGGTCCCGGTACTGGTAGATGATGACGCCGTGATCACCGAATCGGTGGCTATTGTGCTGTATCTAGCAGAAAAATATCCTTCCAACGGGCTTCTGCCTGTCGATATCAAGGCACGAGCCCAGGTATATCGCTGGATGATGTTTGCCGTTACCGAGTTGGAACCCCCGCTGTGGCGCATTGCTCGACACACCATGGTCTATCCGGAAGATAGTCGCCTACCCGCAGAGATAGCCTTGGCAAGGCGAGAATTCGTGGAAATGGTCACAGTTCTGGAGCGTCATATGCAAGGAAGGCAATTCATTGTCGGTAACAGCATCACGCTGGCCGACTGCGTGACCGCTTATCTGATCGACTGGGCAAATGAAGACGGTCTGCTCGAGGATCAGCCACAACTCCTTGCCTACCTGCAGCGCATGTACGCTCGTCCAGCTGCACCGCCACGAATCGCAGCGGCATTCGCGGAGCTCCAGAGCGGTGATAATCAACACAACTGACCTTGTGCAGAGGCTGGACACTCACCCAGTTCAGCCTCTTCGGGGCTCTCACCAAATTCCATTTCACCATGCACGAGGCAAGGCAGCCAACGCCATGGAAAGTGTCGCGACACACCTCTCAATACTGGGCTGTCATCAAGCCGCTGGTCCTCCTCCGCATATCGTTCCCTACTGAGTGCAGACGACACATTCAGCCGCGTGTTCGTCACCATCCCCAACACACCGGCGAGAAATGTCAATTTTTCGCACCGTAAACAACTCACGTGGACCAGTCATTGTGGTGCGATCGTCGCCAGCCTGAAAATACCGTCCGCAAGCCAGCTACCCTCAGTATCTACGAGGGTCTGACAATACGCCGATGCAATAAATACAGGGCATTCATCTCTGTGCTGGTGGCAACATGGCTTCACACGCAAGATACACGCCCCCTGACCTCCGATAGTCAACAACGCCATATCATCAATGACTGATGTCACGGGTCACTGGAGAACGCCTGTACTACGGCCTGTACTACGGTACCTGTTATTCATGACCCCGAGCGTCCTTCCCGGTATGGTATTACCTACCAGGAACGCCTGATCAACTGGAGACAACTCATGCTCACCAATGTCGCCCTGGGATTGCTGATCTTTGCCGTGCTGATGATCTTCTACGGCGTTATCGCAATCCACGACATCCCTTACCTGATCGCCAAGAAACGTAATCACCCCCACCAGGATGCCATTCATGTTGCCGGCTGGGTCAGCCTCTTTACCCTGCATGTGCTGTGGCCCTTCCTGTGGATCTGGGCAACGCTGTATCGCCCGGAGCGTGGCTGGGGATTCAAGCAGATCGAGGCAGAGCAGGCCCGCGAGCGTGATGAGATCGACCGTCTGCGTGTTGAACTCTCCGCCATGCAGTCACGCCTTGCCGCCCTCGAGAGCCGCCCCACTCAGCCACCATCAGCCCCGCAAGGAGAGTAAGACGCCATGGAAATGATGATCCTGCTGGTATACGGGGCGATCTGTATCGCGATCTTCAAGTTGTTCCGTATCCCGGTCAACAAGTGGACAGTGCCTACGGCAGTACTGGGGGGCATTGTCATCATCACCGGGCTGGTGCTGATGATGAACTACAACCATCCCTTCACCCATCAGGCCCGCCAGGCCTATGTGGTAACGCCGTTGGTGTCTGAAGTGCGCGCACGGGTGGTGTCCGTCGATGCCAAGCCCAATGAGTTCGTCAAGGCCGGCACGCCGTTGTTCACTCTGGACTCCGCCAAATACGAAGCCATCGTCGAGCAACTCAGTGCCGAGCTTCAGGATGCCCTACGCAACTCTCAGGGACGTGAGGCAACCGTCAGTGAAGCCGAGGCAGCACTGGTGGCAGCTCAGGCTCAGCGTGACCAGGCAAGCCGCACACTGGCACGCTACCGGAATGCCTCCAGTGCATTCAGTCGCCAACAGATCGATCAAGCACAACGCAACTTTGAAACCGCCCAGGCGGGCGTTGGCCAGGCAGAAGCGGCATTGGAACGTGCCAGAGCCCAGCAGGATACCGTCGAAGGTGAGCTGGACCCTCTGGTTGCTGCCAAACAGGCTCAACTCGAGCAGGCTCAGCTCGATCTTGACCACACCATCGTTCATGCCCCCACCGATGGCTACCTGACACAGCTGGCCGTTCGTCCCGGCATGATGGCTGTGCCACTCCCCCTGCGCCCAATGGGTGTTTTCCTGCACAAGCAGGAGGGAACCTTCACCGCCGCCTTCCGTCAACAGTCACTGTTGCGTCTCGAAGAGGGTTCGGAAGCCGAGTTGATCTTTACCGCACTACCGGGGCGTGTCTACGCTGCGCGCATCGAGCAGATTCTGCCAGCCATTGCCGAATCACAACTGGTGGCTGGAGATCGCCTGGTCGGTACCGAAGCCTTCGCCAACATGGACAGCCGAGTACTGGTCACCCTTAAACTGGACGAAGATCAGGATATCCCCGCACTGCCTCTCGGTGTAACCGCCCAGGCCGCCGTCTATAGCGAGAACCGCGACCATCTCTCGATCATGCGCAAGGTGTTGCTGCGCATGCTGAGCTGGCAGCACTATCTCTACGTCGATCACTGATCCCGACTTATGCCACCCCGGCCATCAGCCACAGCATGGCCGGGGTGGTTTCCGCATACAGAGCCGGGGACAGGACCGGACAGGACAGGACAGGACAGGACAGGACAGGAAAATACCAACATCAAAAGGCAGCACAATAAACGACAGTGTGCCCAACGATGTTTTCCATCACCTGGTGAGCAATGACGACATTCGGCATGCGCGACTCAGCCAGGCAGCCCGCAGTTGAAAAGCCATGAATATGGCAATCAGCAGCTTCTATTCTTCAGGCATATCCAATTCAATCGGAATCGGCGATGGCGGGACCCACTGGCCGTCGATCAGCGTATTGATGGGTCGATAGAAGCGGAAGGTATAGCCCCACCCGGGCTCGATCGCTAGATAGTTTCGCGCCTCGGGATCGCCTCCGAACATCACGGTGACGGAGCCATCTTCGTTGGCATGGGCGTTACTACTCATCAATGACCAGGCCCCCCTGGCATCAGGCAACAGACGTCCTTCTCGATCGTGGACGGTAACCGACCAGAAGCCGGTGATCGGGACATCGAAGGGGATTGTCAGCATCTGGGCACTATCGCTCTCATTGTGTAGCGGAGTAAAGGTCATATAGTAGGCAGCTGATTCAGGCTGGCCAAGCCAGCCGGCGGCAGTGCCCCACAAATGACGGATAGGGTCGACTTCCTCGCTGGCGCCGAACATCCGGTGGCTGCCCTTGACCCAGGGCGAGAGCGCCAGCACCGCCTCACGCAACTCGGTCATCTGGCGTGCATCCCAATCCGGTAGTTCCAGCGAACCGGAAGCCTCCTGATGCCACTGGATGGCATCCTGCATCTCGTTGGCGCGGGCAATGTCGTCAGGATCATCGGCATCCACCTGGGTGCGGAAAACCACCAGCGCATAGCGTGTTCCCACGCTGTCCTCCGTCAACTCCAGCTCACGCCCACCATAGGTCATGGAAGGTGTGAAATGGTCCTGATTGATGACCTGCATCGACTGCATGCGTGTTGCGCTCTCCGGTGTGACAAGGCTTACCGGGTGACTCAGATCGAACAGGCCGATGCTATGCAGCACATCACGATTGGGCCGCACCATTTTTCCCTCAACAGGGAGCGGCTCACGCTGGTGGCGTAACGTGCCGAAATATCCATCCTCAGCATAGCGCCGCAAATGCATATCGGTCTGCGCCCGCACATAGTTGTCAATAGTGACCTCGACGGCCGCGTTGGCCATTACCGGCCACGCCAGGACAGCGATCGCCACTAGTGCAAGCCATGCCGAGGTTGTTGTGTGTTTCATTGCTGTCCACCTGATCACGAATCCGACTTTTTGAGGATAGTCCCTATATGCCGATTACCGAGAAGCGTCAGCAGATATCCGCGACCAGGCAAACCTCCGCGCCAGAGCTCTCCCGATGAGTCCGCCAGATACGACAGGGCCCATCTCATGGATGGGCCCTGATCACTGACATGACAAGCGATGAGATTCAGCTACCGGCGATGGTCATCTCATCAATCAACCAACTGCCGGTATGAATGCTGCCTCGGGTGTCTATGTCATTACCGACACCAACCAGACCGGCATACATCGCGGGTAAGTTACCGGCGATGGTGAACTCCTCCACCGGATGCTGAATCCTGCCATTCTCTACCCAGAAACCGGCAGCTCCACGCGAGTAGTCGCCAGTCACACCGTTGACGCCCTGCCCCATCAGTTCGGTAACCAGAATGCCGCGATCCATCTGTGCCAGAAGCTCGTCACGCGACTTCAGCTCGGCGCCGATACGCAGGTTCCGCGCGCCGCCAGCGTTAGCGGTGGTATTCATCCCCAGGCGACGAGCACTGTAGGCCGACAGCATATAGCTGGCCAACTCCCCCCGATCAATGAACACGTTGTCACGCGTTTGCACGCCATCACCGTCGAAGGGACTACTCGCCGTACCGCCCATCAGCATTGGCTGTTCACCCAGAGTAAACCAACTGGGGAACAACGTATCGCCCAATCGTCCACACAGGAAGGACGCATCGCGGTAGATGGCTCCTCCTGCGATGGCCGACATCAAGTGTCCCAGCAAACCACTGGCCTGGCTGGGATCGAACAGCACCGGGAAACGCCCTGTCTGCAAGCGCTGAGCGCCGAGACGACGAACCGTACGTTCAGCAGCGCTACGTCCCACTTCAGCAGGATCCAGCAGCTCACCAGGATGACGCGCACTGGTGTAGTCATAATCACGCTGCATGCCGCCGGCATCCTCGGCAATCAACATGCAGGACAACGAGTGACGACTACCGCGCTGACTACCCATGAAATCATGGCTGTTGGCGTAGACGCGCACGCCCTCACCGCTGGACAGACTAGCGCCATCGGAACTACGAATGCCCTTGGCCGCGAGACCTGCTGCTTCGCAGGACAACGCCAGTTCAATGGCCTCATCGGTGCTCAACTCCCACGGATGATGGACATCAAGATCCGGCAGGTGCGTCGCCATCAGTTCGGCATCCGCGAGGCCAGATGCCGGATCTTCACCGGTATAACGAGCGATAGCCATGGCTCGTTCAACCACGGTCTTGATCGATGCATCACTGGCATCTGTCGAGGAAGCGCTGCCCTTGCGCTGACCAACATAAACGGTGACCGCAATTCCCTGGTCCCGTGACAGCTCGACCGACTCCACGTCACCTTCCCGGACACTAACGCCAATGCCCTGATCGACACTGGCCCCGACCTCGCAGGCATCGGCACCCAACTGCCTGGCCATCGCCAGAGCGGCGGCTGCGCGACCCTCGAGCACCTTCTGCTGGGCTCCGGCATCGAATGCCTGTGTCATGACTATTCTCCTATCGTGACCACGCATGGCCACTGCTGTATTGCATTGCGCGCCGCGTAGCACGACGCGTACTGGTATACTGCGCACATTTCCCGACTCCTGGAACATGGGCACCGGTATGACTCAAACTGAGCACAACCCCGCGGACGAACAACCCAGCAAATCCCAGCTCAAACGCGAAATGCACGAACTGCAGGCGCTGGGTGAACAGTTCATCGCCATGAAACCCGAAGAGCGCGAGCGCTTTCCTCTCTCTGACGAGTTCAAGCGCGCCATCGAGGAAACCGGTCGTATTCGCGCCCGAGAAGCTCGCCGCCGCCATATGCAGTACGTCGGCAAGCTGATACGCAAGGAAGACCTCGAAGCCATTCAGGCTGTTTTCGACGAGATCGAACAAACACAGACCCAGCGCGATCATGCCTTCCATCGCCTCGAGAAATGGCGCGACCGCCTGCTCGAGGATGGCGATGACGCCGTACAGGCCTTCATCACCGAGTACCCGCACGTCGATATTCAGGCGCTGCGTCAACTCGTGCGTAACGCCCGCCGTGAACGTGAACAGAACAAGCCGCCGACCAACAACAAGCGACTGTTCAAACTGATGCGCGAGACGGCGGGGCTCTGAAACCCACAAGAGGGAAGAAGGAAGAGGGAAGACCAGGGCGCGCCGCCAGCGGTAAGCCACGGATCTCGAGCCACGTGCCCCTGGCTGTCCATTATTGCGCAGTGGAGGACAGACAAAAGCCAGGGTCGTGCTTGCTGACTTCTTCCCTCTCACTTCTTCCCTCTGACCTCTTGTCCTCTCAGGACTGCGTCCCACCCACTGTCAGTTCATCAAGTTTCAGTGTCGGCTGTCCCACGCCAACCGGCACACCCTGGCCTTCCTTGCCACACACGCCGATACCGGTATCCAGCTCCATGTCGTGGCCGATCATCGATACGCGCCCCATGGCTTCCGGACCATTGCCGATCAGTGTCGCGCCCTTCACCGGCGCCGTAATACGGCCATCCTCGATCAGGTAGGCTTCACTGGCCGAGAATACGAACTTGCCGGAAGTGATATCGACCTGGCCGCCACCGAAGCTGACGGCATACAGGCCACGGCTGACGCTCTTGATGATGTCCTGCGGATCGTCATTGCCCGCCTGCATATAGGTGTTGGTCATCCGCGGCATCGGCATATGCGCAAAGGATTCACGGCGAGCATTGCCGGTAGGCTTCATGCCCATCAGGCGCGCATTGAGCTTGTCCTGCATATAACCGGTGAGAATGCCGTCCTCGATCAGGGTGGTGCACTGAGACGGTGTCCCTTCATCATCCACTGACATCGAGCCGCGACGATCCTGCAGCGTGCCATCATCAACCACCGTGACGCCAGGTGCGGCGACCCGTTGACCAATACGCCCAGCGAAGGCCGAGCTACCCTTGCGGTTGAAGTCTCCTTCCAGACCATGGCCCACCGCCTCGTGCAGCAGAATACCCGGCCAGCCTGCCCCAAGGACTACTGGCATCTGCCCCGCTGGCGCATCGATGGCCTCGAGGTTGACCAGCGCCTGGCGTACGGCTTCACGGGCATAGGTCTCGGCGACGCCCTCGTCGCGCAACCTGGCCATCGGGTAGCGTCCACCACCTCCAGCACTGCCACGCTCACGACGGCCATTGCGGGTTACAATCACACTGACGTTGAAGCGCACCAGCGGGCGAATATCGGCCGCCAGGGTGCCATCACTGGATGTCACCAGCACCACTTCATGGACGCCACTCAGTGATGCACTGACCTGAGAGACACTGGGATCTGCGGCACGCGCAACGCGATCGGCGAGCTTGAGCATCGCAACCTTGTCTTCAGCCGACAGCCCCGTCAGCGGGTCGACTCCGGCGTAACGCGGCTCAGCACTCACCTGAATACGTGGCGCACGCTCGAGACGAGAGCCGCTGCGCACGATACCGCTGGCCGTGCGGCCGGTTTCCATCAGTGCATCGGCGGTAATCTGGTTGGAGTAGGCAAAGCCGGTTTTCTCGCCAGCCATGGCTCGAACACCGACACCACCGTCGATGTTATAACTGGCTTCCTTGACCTCACCGTCTTCCAGCACCCAGCCCTCATGCCAGGTTCGCTCGAAGTACAGATCGGCATAATCGATGCCGGCACCCAAGGCATGCTCGAGGCCACGATCAAGGCCATCGAGATCCAGGCCGCCAGGCGTGAGAAGCGTCGTTACCGCTTCGTCGAAGGACTCGTGTTGAGATGTCATTGAGCACTTTCCAGAGAAATCTGCGGCGCGGTCCAGGGACCACGCACTTGATAATGGATTCGCGTGACACTATCGATAGCGTCACCGAATAACTTGTCGGCCACGAACAGTGCGCCACCGACCATGGGCGCCCCCGCAAGCACCGCGGCCAACGGCAGGTTATTGCTGACAGGAACGGTCACTCCCAGCATCAATTCGAGCTCTCGTGTCGCAAGATTCGCTGCGCCCTCTAGAGTGAAGTTCGTTGCCGGGCCATCAATCTTGATCGGGCCCTGGGTCTCCAACACTCCACCATACAACGTTGCGTTCCCTCTGACACGGTCAAAGGCAGTACCAGAGCCCGTCACATCGGAGAAATCGAGGCTCAGGCGGCGCAGCAGATTATCGACGTTGAGCAGACCAATCACGCGCGCCGATGGAGAACTGATGTTGGCAAAGGACCCATCCTCCAGGTCTACGTCGAGGCTGCCACGCGAACGTGCAAGGGCGAACTGCCACGGCGCACCGGGCCATGCCAGTTGACTATCGACGTCCATTGAGCGACTACGTACTGCCACCTGTTGTCCCAGGGCTTCCAGGGCCGTCCCCGGGTCACCGCCCGTTATCGCAAGGCGTGAACGTGTCAGGCTCTCACTGCTGCCCGAGGCCTCCCACACCAGCTCGCCTTCTGCCGTCAATTCGCCGAGACTCAGCGACAATGGGTCCAGCGACAACCGCTCCTGACTAGCCAGCCATTGGCCCTTGAACGGACCGAACTGGTGGCCCTGATACTCCAGATCGATAATTTCCAGAATGCCGGCAGGCAGCTCACCAAGACGCCGAATAAAAGGCTCAGGGTGGCCTGCGATATCCAACTCACCAAACAACGAGCCTGGCGCGGCTTCCACCGCCGGTTCCGGAGTCAGGTTAGCCACCACCCCATCAAGATTGAGGCGATTCAAGTGAATACGCAGCGGCTGTGGTGCTCCGATCAGATAGTCGATCTGTCCCGCCATCAGGCTGCCATCCACCGAAGCGCGCCAGTTCCTTCCCTGAGGGTAAGCATCAAGCGCCAATGACCCGAGACAACTTCCATCGCTGGAGAGGCATGCCGTATCGGCCTCTACACGACTGATGGCAAAAGGCAGTCCACCACTACCGGCAACGTTGCTGGCACCGTCATTGCTCAACAGCGGTTTGATGGCATCGACCCAGGCAACGCTATCAAGGCGCGGCAATGTCGCACCGATCACCCAGCCAGAGGAAGTCGGCCAGCTACCCGGACGTTGACGTCCGATCCATACCTGCCCCTGACCGTCGAGCGCATCACGCCAACGCATGCCGACCGACGTCCCCAATTGGGCACTGATGGTACCGGGGTCGCCGAGCCCGATATCGAGATTCAATGGCAACATCTGGCCACTGGTCTTGCCGATCGGCTCGGGCAAGGCGATGGCCAGTCCCTGCAGGGTACTGTCGATGCTCAGCTGCTTATCGTTGATATCCAACTGACCCCGCCAGGGAGTAGACCCACTGATCAGCGTATCTGGATTCAGGCCAGCAAACTCACTCAGGGCGTTGGCATGCACGGTTCCAGACAGAGATACCGGCTGACCAATTCCCTTCAAGTCAGCGCTGATGTCACCACCCAGCATGTGCCCCTGGAGCTGACCCAGTAGTCCCCCTTGCTCACCTTGCTGTTGCCAGCTCAACGGTCCACTGACATCAGTAAATTCCAGCCCAGTGGTCGCTTGTTCGATGCGCGATGCATTGACCCGAGTGGCAACCTCAAGATCCAGCGCTTCAGGGTTGTCCATCGGCATGCTCAACGTCAGTTTGCCATCGACGTTGCCCTGCCCCTGCCAATTCGCCCCAGCCTCAGCACCCTCCACCGGCATCTCGGCGATAAAGGCAAACAGGTCCTCAAGCGAACCTTGCACAGGTCCCTCTATATCAAGCGTCTTCTCATGGAGCTTGACCCTGGCGTTCTCAGTGACCAAACCATGGGATTCTGCGTGATCGACACTGGCCTCAAGATCTTCCCCGGCTATCGACAGATGGCCGCTGACATTGGTCAACGCAGGCCAGCCTTCCGCATAAGGCAGCAGGCCATCGACGACCTCCAGCTCAAGATCCAGCGTCGGGTCGAACCGCTCACCGGATAGCCCATCCTGCTCGCGCAGGGGCACATGTAGACGCAGGCTGCCTTCAGGCACTCGACCTGCCAACCCGCTGGACAGCCATTCGGCAAGATCCGGATCGACGTCATTACGCAGCAGTGGCATGGGTAGCCACCCGGTCAGCGCCTGATCAACAGCATCAACATTCTGGAAGTCCAGGCTCAGGCCAAATCCGCCACGCTGATCCGAGGCTATGGCCAGGCCGAAATCGCCCTGAACGTCAGCCCCTTTCCAGCCTACGGAGAGATTACGACCACTGACATAGCTGCGCGGGCCATCATAGGACCAATCGACCAGCCCCTGTGCGTAATCCAGCTCCATCGGTTCAGCAAAGATCTCGGGGAAGAACATCGACGCGCCCTCGTCGTTGACGAAGTTGACACGTCCATGAGTACCATCGGCCTCAACCCACACCTTCAGAGGACCGCCACCTGGCGCGCTTTGCCAAGGGGAAACCTCAACGGAAGTTGCCGCCACCTGAGCCTGCCACAGACCATCGCGCTGTCCGAAACCAAGGCCCGTGACCTGGCCTCGTGGTTGCAAGGCATCAACGGCACGCGCCAGCCCCTCGGGAAGCTGCAGGCGCTCACGCCAGGCTGCCAATGCCGACAGCTCAAAGCCCGATGCATTGGCCCACCAGCCATCCTCGGTGCTGGCCACATGCCAGAAACGCGGAATCGGGTTGCCAGTCGGAGCCTGTTCACCTTCACCACCGGTCCATTCAACGTTCTCGGAACGCCCCTCGAACCAGGATTCCCAGTCATCGCCTTCCTTGCGCACCCACTGTCCACGCAACTCACTGCCTGTGAGTACCACGCCACCGGGATGCTCGGCATCGTCATCCAAAGGACGCGACTGATTAAGTGCCAGGTGTGGTGCCATGATATCGAGACGAACATCCGCTACTCGCCCAGCGTCCCAGCGCCCCCACAGATTGACATCACCACTGGCCTCGTCGAAGCGCACGATGTCCTCGATCCCCAGCAATGCGGAAAAGCCAGTGAGACTGTCGAGCTGCATGCTGCCCTGAAGCCGGGCATTGAAGTTCGCGGCATCCTCCTCGCCTGGCGTAAGAGACATGACAACCTGCATGCCTTCCTTGCCTCGGCCATCGACAAAGACCTTACCCTCGATATGGGTATTGCCGTTGTCATCCGCAGTCATCAGCACCTGTGGGGCATGTAGTACCGTATTACGATGCTGACCGTGGAGCACCAGCCGCAGGTCATCTACCCAGGCTCGTTGCCGCAATAGAACGCCGACCCAGAAATCGACTCGCTGCAGGCTGAACTCACCTTCGGGCACCAACTCCGGGGGAATACGGGCTGGCTTGGGCCACACCCAGCGACCCTGCTGGTCCTGATAGAGATGCAGGGTGACCCCACTGAAATGAGCACGCTCGACCACCGGAATCGCGTTGCGGATGGACTCGATAGTGTCGAGGCGCACGTCGCCGTGCTCGATCTGCAGCAACGGATAGTCGCCCAGCGAGCTACGTGAATCGAGAGCCAGACCTTGGATGCTCGCGCGAGGATCAACACCAACCATGGCACCATCGATATGCGTCAGGCTGGCACCGGCATCAAAGCGCGACTCGAGCATATCGACCAGCGCTGTCTCCAGCAGGTCGATCTGAGAGAACGACAGGCGCAACACCAGCAACAGTAGTGCGACCAGCGCCAGCACCACCGCAACCAGCGTCAACAACCATCGTGACAGCAGGCGGAATGGCGCCATGAAATCACATCAGCACGATGTCGTACTGCTCCTGGGAATAGTGAGATTCGACCTGAAAACGGATCGTCTTGCCGATGAATTCCTCGAGATCGGCCACTGCGGAGGACTCTTCGTCGAGCAGACGATCGACCACCGCCTGCGACGCCAATACCGCATAGGTTTCGGCATTATAGGCGCGCTCTTCACGCAGAATCTCTCGGAATATCTCGTAGCACACCGACTCAGGGGTCTTCAGCGTACCGCGCCCATGGCAGGATGGGCACGGCTCACAGAGCGTCTGCTCAAGACTCTCGCGAGTACGCTTGCGGGTCAGCTGAACCAACCCCAGCTCAGTCACCCCCGTGCACTTGGTCTTGGCATGGTCACGCTCCAGAGACTTCTCGAGCATGCGCAACACCTGGCGCTGATGCTCGAGGTCCACCATATCGATGAAATCAATGATAATGATCCCGCCGAGATTGCGCAGACGCAGTTGGCGAGCAATTGCAGTCGCCGCCTCAAGATTGGTCTTGAAGATGGTTTCCTCAAGATTGCGATGGCCGACATATCCACCGGTATTGACATCAATGGTGGTCATCGCCTCGGTCGGATCGATGACCAGATAGCCACCGGACTTGAGCTGTACCTTGCGCGCCAGTGCCTTCTGGATCTCGTCCTCGACACTATACAGATCAAAGATCGGGCGCTCGCCTGAGTAGTGCTCGATGCGCCCTACAGCAGTCGGCATGAACTCCTCGGCAAACTCCACCAGCTTGACGAAGTTCTCGCGAGAGTCGATACGCACCTTCTCGATCTCGTCACGCATTACATCACGCAGCGTACGCATGAACAGCGGCAAGTCGTCATAGATCACACTGGGGGCCGGTGCTGTAATCTTCCGCTCGCTGACTTTACGCCATAGCCGCAGCAGGAAATGCATATCAGCGGCCATTTCGACCACTGATACACCTTCTGCAGCGGTGCGTACGATGAAGCCACCGGAAATCTCGATATCCTGATCGGCCTGGGCCTGTTCGACCAGTTCGCGTAGACGTTCGCGTTCGGCCTCATCCTCGATACGCTGGGATACTCCATTGTGCGAGGAGTCCGGCATATAGACGAGATAACGCGAGGGAACGGAGAGATGCGTCGTCAGTCGCGCGCCCTTGGACCCGATCGGGTCCTTGGTGACCTGAACGACCAACGACTGCCCTTCGTGCAACAGCTGGGAAATCGAGGGCTGCTCTTCAGGAGCAGAGCCCGCAGCGACGACTTCATGAGCATGGATAAAAGCGGCACGCTCAAGGCCTATATCGACAAAAGCTGCCTGCATGCCCGGGAGCACACGAACCACCCGCCCCTGATAGATATTGCCGACGATACCACGACGTCGTGCACGTTCGATGAAGGCTTCCTGCAGTACGCCGTTCTCGACCACTGCAACTCGAGTTTCCATCGGCGTCAGATTGATGAGTACTTCACCACTCATGCAGCAGTCCTTGTCCCGGTCTTCTGAAAATCCTGTAGCCTGAACATCCATGCAGTCTGAAGACCCGACGACCTGGAAAATTCAGCAGTCTGGTAATCTGGCACTCTGTGCGCATTATGGCACGGCTTGCGCCGGTCAGTCGCGGTCTGCACGGTTCTGGACGCCCTCAGCAATCGCGATCGCAACGCGCAACCTCGTCTCAAGCCTGCCAGACGGCCACCCCCTGACGCGCCAGCAACTGAGCCGTCTCGTACAATGGCAAACCCACCACGGCAGAATAACTGCCTTCGATTCGCTCGACGAACACCGCTGCCAGCCCCTGAATCGCATAGCCTCCGGCCTTGTCCGAAGGCTCGCCGGTATGCCAGTACGCACGGATTTCATCGTTGCTGATTGCACGCATATGAACAGCGGTGACCACTGTCGTCTCCAGCGTGCCCTGGGGACCGACCACCGCTACTGATGTCAGCACCTGGTGCTGACGAGCGGACAACGACTTGAGCATGGCAAAGGCATGCGCCTCGTCTCGTGGCTTGCCGAGAATCCTGCCATCGCAGACCACGGCGGTATCCGACCCGAGAGTCGGCAACCCATCCCCGATCGCACCCGCTTCAGCCTTGGCGATCGCCAGCCGTGCGACATAGTCCTCGGCGCACTCCTCTGGCTGCGGGGTTTCATCGATATCGACCGGAGACACCACAACCTTGATGCCAATCGACGCCAACAGCTCACGCCGCCTCGGTGATGCCGAAGCGAGACGAAGCTGCTCTGGAGCACCTGCCGACACGGGATCAGTCATTGGCTGGACGCCGTCCCAACGCCTTGAACAGCGTTGCCAACCAGGGCCACAGCGCCGCGCCGATCAACGATGGAATCAGGAATGACAGATGCATGGAGAATGGTCCGAACAGAGTGCGCAGCCACTGCTCAACCAACTGCGACAACCCCAGCAAGACGAGGATCAACACCGCCTGCTGAATCAGCGAATAGGTGCGGAAGCGCGGGTAGACCAAAGCTCCGAGGAACGCGAGCAATGACAATATCAGCGCATTCTGACCCAGCGGCGCTCCCTCGATGAGGTCAAGCAACAAGCCGAACACGAAGCCATGGAAGACGCCAACTCGCTCGGGCTGCTGCATGCACCAGTAAATCAGCATCAACCCCAGCCAATCAGGGCGCCATACCTGCCATCCTTCGGCCATTGGCATCACCTGCAGGCACAGCGCCAGCAGCAGAGACAACCACACCCAGAACAGGCTGGTTCGAACTGGAACTGCCATCAGCGCTCCTCCTCTTCCTCGTTGGGCAGCAACAGCGTTCCCAACCGCACGGCGGCGTCAATGGCCTGGGGATCCAGGTCGGGCTGCCAACGCCCTTCTGCGACGTTCAATGCCGGCTCTGGCGGAAACAGCAACAGGAAGTGCCGGGAACGTTGCAGGCGCGCCACCGGTTCAGCAACGACCGCGGCAAATGGCTCGCCCGGGTCATGCCCGACATCCGTCACACGCGCCACCGGGTAACCGACTGGAAAGCGTCCGGCGAGACCAGAGCTGACCAGCAGATCGCCAACGCGGATATCAGCAGTATCAGGAACGTGAAGCACCTTGAGCGAGCTATAGCTACCAGTGCCCTGAATGATGAAGCGCAAGCCGTTGCGGTTGACCTGGATAGGCAGAGCATGACTGGCATCGGTGACCAGCAGTACACGGCTGGAATAGGCAGAAAGCTCACTGACCTGACCAGCCAGACCAGAAGAATCCATCACTGGCTGTCCCACATAGACACCATCACGACGGCCACGATTGATGACCATCTGATGGGTAAAGGGATCAGGATCCAGCGACAGCAGTTCCGCTGTCAGGTAGGGAACATCATGCTCATGAGCCGCATCCAGCAGCTCACGCAGGCGCACATTCTCGGCAGTCAGACTGGCCATGCGCTGAACACGATGTGACAACGTGAGCAACTGTTCACGCAGGCGCGCGTTCTCCTCGACAAGGGCACGTTGTTCAGACAACGCCAACGCCCCCCAGTTGAGTATGTCGCTGGGTAGACTTACCGCCAGTTGAATCGGCGCCACCAGCGTCGACAGCTGGGCACGCACCGACTCCATGCGAGTGAAGTGAGTGTCAACGAACATCAATGCACCGGCTACCACCGCACACAGAAACATGCGGTAGCCAGGCACTGAGCCGTGCGAGAACAGCGGTTTGATAGGCCGTCTCCCTGGAGATCCTGGGCCGAGATTCAGTCGCTTGAGAGCAGCTCGAACGTACGCTGGTCAATCATCTCGAGGGCCTTGCCACCGCCACGCGCTACACAGGTCAAGGGGTCATCTGCCACCACCACCGGCAGACCGGTTTCCTCGGCGATCAGCTTGTCCAGATCACGCAGCAACGCCCCACCGCCGGTCAGTACCAGACCGCGCTCGGCGATATCCGATGCCAGCTCAGGCGGAGACTGTTCCAGCGCGCTCTTGACCGCAGCGACAATAGAGCCCAGCGGCTCCTGCAGTGCGTCAAGAATCTCATGGGAGTTGAGTGTGAAGCTGCGCGGAATGCCTTCTGCCAGGTTGCGTCCACGCACATCGATCTCGCGCAGCTCGCCGCCCGGATAGGCACAACCGATCTCTTCCTTGATACGCTCAGCGGTCGCCTCACCAATCAGGCTACCGTAGTGACGGCGCACATAGGCACTGATGGCTTCATCGAAGCGATCACCACCCACGCGAATCGACTCGGAATAGACCACGCCGTTGAGCGAGATGATGGCAATCTCGCTGGTGCCTCCACCGATATCCACCACCATTGAGCCCTGCGCTTCCTCGACCGGAAGGCCAGCACCAATGGCTGCGGCCATCGGTTCTTCAATCAGGAACACCTCACGCGCACCAGCGCCCTCGGCGGATTCCTTGATCGCACGGCGCTCAACCTGCGTGGACATGCAGGGAACACAGACCAGTACGCGCGGAGACGGCGTCAGGAAGGTGCTCTGATGCACCTTGCGAATAAAATGCTGGAGCATCTGCTCGGTCACGGTGAAGTCGGCAATCACGCCGTCCTTCATCGGACGAATAGCAGTGATGTTCCCGGGTGTGCGGCCCAACATACGCTTGGCGTCGGCCCCCACCGCAGCAACACTGCGCATGTTGCCGGATTGACGAATGGCAACAACAGACGGCTCATCGAGGACAATGCCGCGATGACGCACGTAAATAAGTGTATTGGCCGTTCCCAGGTCGATCGACAGATCGCTTGAAAACACACCTCTTAAACGTTTGAACATGGAAACGATACCTAGTGCTGACCGGAAACCCTGTGCGGACGCAAACGGTATCACTGCGCCCCCCCAGCGGCAAGCGCAAGGCGCATATGTTGTGCATCCAGACCTGCCAGACCACGCTGATCTGTGGTACCTTTTGCGGTCATTTCCCGCAAGCTTCCCTTGAGGAAAACCATCATGGCGCTTGAACACGCCGAGGTACTCCGCGCCGCGCACCTGGCACGGTTAGACCTTTCCGACAAAGATGCAGCAAAGTACCTGGACGATATCGGACAAATCCTGGACATGGTTGACCAGCTTCAGAAGCTGGATACGACGGATGTCGCCCCTCTTGCTCACCCGATGGACGCCACACAGCGTCTACGCGCCGACGAAGTGACCGAAAAGGATCAACGCGATCACTATCAGCAGTGCGCTCCTCAAGTTGAGAACGGGCTCTATCTAGTGCCCCGCGTCGTTGAGTAGCACGGATGAACAGCATGCCCATCCTTGATCCAGCCCCCCCCGGAGCCACGCCTTTTCGGAGCCAGGCCCATGCATGACAAGACGATTACCGAGATTGTCGGCGCACTCGACGCCGGTACGATCTCCAGTCGCGAGCTGACTCAAGATCTGCTCGGACGCATCGACCGTCTCGACGGTCAACTCAATTCCTTCATCACCGTCACCGCCGAGCAGGCGCTGTCCGCTGCCGATCAGGCCGACCAGCAGCGTGCCAATGGTCAGGCCGGCCCATTGACCGGCGTACCGCTGGCGATCAAGGACATCTTCTGCACCCAGGGCGTCAAGACCAGCTGCGGCTCGAAGATGCTCGACAACTTTGTCGCTCCCTATGACGCCACAGTGGTCAGCAAGCTGCGCGCGGCAGGCACTGTGAGTCTCGGCAAGACCAATATGGATGAGTTCGCCATGGGCTCATCCAACGAGAACAGCTTCTACGGCCCAGTGAAAAACCCCTGGGACCTGACGGCGGTTCCCGGCGGGTCGTCCGGCGGTAGCGCCGCGGCAGTTGCCGCCGGCCTGGTACCGGCAGCACTCGGTACCGATACCGGAGGCTCGATTCGTCAGCCGGCAGCATTCTGCGGCATTACCGGCCTCAAGCCGACTTATGGACGTGTCTCGCGCTACGGCATGATCGCCTACGCCTCGAGCCTCGACCAGGGCGGCCCAATGGCGCGCTCCGCCGCCGACTGTGCACTGCTGCTGAATACCATCGCGGGGCACGACGCCCGCGACTCCACCAGCATCGCGCGTGGCGTGCCGGACTACAGTGAAGAACTGGATGCCCCGTTGGCTGGCCTCAAGATCGGCCTGCCACGCGAATACTTTGGTGACGGCCTTGATGCCGACGTCGAAACCGCTATCCGCGATGCCATCAAGGTCTTCGAGTCACTCGGCGCCAGCGTGCGTGAAGTCAGCCTGCCGCATACGTCCTATGCGATTCCAGCCTACTACGTCATCGCGCCTGCGGAGGCTTCCTCCAACCTGTCGCGCTATGATGGCGTGCGCTTCGGTCATCGTTGCGACAACCCCAGCGACCTGATTGATCTCTACAAGCGTTCACGTGCAGAAGGCTTTGGCGACGAGGTCAAGCGCCGCATCCTGATCGGCACCCACACCCTTTCCGAAGGTTTCTTCGACGCCTACTACAAGAAGGCTCAGCAGGTTCGCCGCTTGATCCGTCAGGACTTCCTCGGCGCCTTCGAGGAGGTCGACGTGCTGATGGGCCCTGCCACGCCAACCCCGGCGTTCGACCTGGGCGCGACCAAGGACCCGGTGTCGATGTATCTGCAGGATATCTACACCATCGCCATCAACCTCGCAGGCATCCCCGGCATCAGTGTGCCGGCCGGTTTTTCCGGCAAGCGCCCGGTGGGGCTGCAGATTCTCGGTACGCACTTCTCCGAGGCCCGTCTGCTCAACGTCGCCCACCAGTTCCAGCAGGCCACTGACTGGCACCTGCGTCGTCCCGAGATCGCCGAGGAGAACGCCTGATGCAATGGGAAACCGTGATCGGGCTGGAAGTCCACGTCCAGCTCGCGACTCAGTCGAAGATCTTTTCCGGGTCCTCCACCGCCTTCGGCGCCGAGCCCAACACTCAAGCCAACGCTGTTGACCTGGGACTGCCCGGCGTACTGCCGGTACTCAACGAACAGGCCGTCGCCATGGCACTGAAATTCGGGCTGGGCATCAACGCCGAGATTCCCGAAGTGTCGGTGTTTGACCGCAAGAACTACTTCTACCCGGATCTGCCCAAGGGCTATCAGACCAGCCAGATGTACGACCCCATCGTCGGTCGTGGCGAGGTCGAGGTGCTGCTCGACGACGGCAGCGCCAAGGTCATCCGCGTGCACCACGCGCACCTTGAAGAAGACGCCGGCAAGTCGCTGCATGAAGACTTCCACGGCATGACCGGTATCGACCTCAATCGTGCCGGGACTCCGCTGCTGGAAATCGTCTCCGAACCGGACATGCGTTCCGCGAAAGAGGCCGTCGGCTATCTGCGCGCGATCCACTCAATCGTCACCTACCTGGGCATTTCCGACGGCAACATGGCAGAAGGCTCGATGCGCTGCGATGTCAACGTCTCGGTACGCCCCAGGGGGCAGGAAGAATTCGGTACTCGCGCCGAGATCAAGAACGTCAATTCCTTCCGCTTCGTCGAGCGCGCCATCGCCTACGAAGTCGAACGCCAGATCGAGCTGATCGAAGACGGCGGCAAGGTGGTCCAGGAAACGCGCCTATACGACCCGGATGCCGACGAAACTCGCAGCATGCGTACCAAGGAGGAAGCCAACGACTATCGTTACTTCCCCTGCCCCGACCTGCTGCCGGTAGTGGTCGACAGCGCTTACGTCGAGCACCTGCGTGAATCGCTGCCGGAACTGCCCGCCGAGAAGCGCGCGCGCTTCCAGGACGAACTGGGACTGTCGGCCTACGACGCCGGAGTGCTTTCAGCCAGCCGCGCCATGGCCGAATACTTCGAGCGCGTCAAGGATGTCTGTGGCGATGCCAAGCAAGCCGCCAACTGGGTACAAGGCGAACTGTCCGGCGCTCTCAACCGCGACTCACTGGATATTTCCGATAGCTCGGTCGATGCGGACCAACTGGGTGGGCTGATCACTCGGGTCATCGACAACACCATCAACGGCAAGGCGGCCAAGCAGGTCTTCCAGGCGCTGTGGAACGGCGAAGGTGACTCTGCCGATGCGATCATTGATGCTCACGGCCTCAAGCAGGTCACCGATACCGGTGCCATCGAATCGATGGTCGACCAGGTCATCGCTGACAGCCCGGCCCAGGTGGCCCAGTATTGTGATGCCGAACCGGACAAGCGCGGCAAGATGATTGGCTACTTTGTCGGCCAGGTGATGAAGGCATCGCGCGGCACCGCCAACCCGCAGCAAGTGAATACCCTGTTGAAGGATAAGCTCGACGCACTGTGTTGACAGGAAGCATGCTGCTTGAAACTGGTTGAGCTGAACCGTGCTGAATTCAACCGCTGAGCCGGCTCATGGACCAGCCGTATGAATGATGCCTATTCAGCAGCAGTTATGGCATGATCGCGACAGGGTCGGCGCTATGCCGACCCTGTCGTACTGCTTTATGGACACAACAATTCCGTATTCAAGGAGCTTCGGAAGCACCGAGCTTCAAAATCAAGGACTACCGGGTTTAAGGAACGATAGATGTCAGATGACGTCGGCGCCCGCCTCAGGGCCCTGAGAACCTTGCGCGGCATCTCACAGCGTGAGCTGGCCAAACGTTGCGGCGTGACGCATTCCAGCCTGTCACTGATCGAACAGGGCAAGGTAAGTCCCTCAGTCAGTTCACTGAAGAAGATTCTCGATGCCATTCCGATGAGCGTCGGCGACTTCTTCACCATGGACCTGGAAAGTCGCAATCAGGTGTTCTTCGGTGCAGACGAGCTGACTGATGTTGGCAGTGGAGATGTCATCTACAAGCTGGTCGGAGCCAATCGCGAATCCCGAGCACTATCGTTCATGGTCGAGACCTACCGGCCCGGCAGTGACACCGGACGCGAGATGATTGCTCATCAGGGAGAAGAGGCAGGCGTGATTCTTGAAGGTGAGATAGAGATCACCATAGGTGCTGAGACTCGCGTGCTGGGCGCTGGTGAAGCCTACTACTTCGATACCAATGTCCCCCACCGCTTCCGCAACCCCGGCAAGACGCCCTGCCGACTGGTCAGCTGCGCCACCCCAGCGCGAACCTTTTAACTCGGCCAGCCATACTCGACCGGCCAGCCATACTCAACTGGGCCAACCACCCAAGGAAGGCCTACTCCAGGTGCTCCCAGCCGAAAACCTGGCAACAGGTCGGCGACTGGGAGCATTTCCGGCGCGCTACCCCAACGCCATCCAGACACTCTTGAGCTCGGAATACTCTTCCAGCGAGTGGTGAGACTTGTCACGACCGTTACCGGATTGCTTGACGCCACCGAAGGGCACGGTCTGATCACCACCTGCCCAGTTGTTGACGAATACCTGGCCGGACTCGAGGCGACGCGTCACACGCATGATGCGATCGATATCCTGACTCCAGAGACCCGCGGCGAGGCCATAATCACTATCGTTGGCCATTGCCACCGCCTCGTCCTCGCTATCGAAGCCAAATACCGACAGCACCGGGCCGAAGATTTCCTCACGGCCAATGGTCATCTGGTCGGTAACGCCATCGAACACCGTCGGGCGAATGAACAGCCCCGGCCCTTCCAGCGCCTCGCCACCGGTACGCAGTCGCGCGCCTTCCTCAACACCCTGACGAATGAAGTCGAGTATGCGCTCATATTGCGTCTGGTCGACGATCGCGCCCATGAAGCTCTGCGGGTCGAGCGGGTCTCCCGGCTGCATTGACTCGGCGGCCTTGAGCACCTTGTCCACAAAGGCTTCACGCACACTATTCTCGACCAACAGGCGTGACCCCGCGATGCAGACCTCACCCTGATTGTGGAAGATCGCCTCTGCCGCGTGGCGAGCGACTCGGTCCAGATCGCGACAATCCGCAAATACCAGATTGGGGCTCTTGCCGCCGCACTCCAGATAGACGCGCTTGAGGTTGGATTGCCCGGCATACTGCATCAGCATCTTGCCGACACCGGTGGAGCCGGTAAACGCCAGGCAATTGACGTCCATCGACAGCGCCAGCGCCTTGCCCACGGTATGACCGAAGCCCGGCAGCACCTGGAACACCCCTTTGGGAAGCCCTGCTTCAAGCGCCAGCTGCGCCAGCCGCAGCGCCGATAGCGGTGATTTCTCGGACGGTTTGAGAATCACACTATTGCCTGCCGCCAACGCCGGTCCGATCTTCCACGCTGTCATCATCAACGGGAAATTCCACGGCACGATGGACGCCACCACACCGAGCGGTTCGCGCAGCACCATCGCCAGCGCATCCTCTCCCGTTGGCGCCACTTCGCCGTACATCTTGTCGATGCACTCCGCCTGGTAACGGATGGTGCCGATAGCTCCCGCCATATCTCCCAGCGAGCTCATGATTGGCTTACCCATATCGAGGGTGTCCAGCAACGCCAGTTCATCACGGTGCTGCTCCATCAGATCAGCAAGCCTGAGCATCACCTGCTTGCGCTTGCCGGGCGCCATACGCGACCACTCGCCACCACGAAACGCCTCTCGAGCATGGGCAACGGCCTTGTCAGCGTCCGCCGCATCACAGCTGGCGACGCGCGCCAGCACTTCGCCGGTGGCCGGGTTGATGGTTTCGAACGTTTCGCCACTTTCGGCATCGACGAACTCGTCATTGATGAAGGCACGGCATTCCAGTTCAGTCTTGAGCTGCTCAGCCAGGTCGCGCCAACCTGCCAGATCCTGAGGACGTGTCATGCAGGAGTCTCCATGTGGGAAGGTGTTGTGGTCTTGACGGTAACGCCCTGCTGCTCGAGTCGGCGCATGGTCTCGTCCAGTGCCGCATGCGCGAGACGCACCAGCTCATCAACCTGTTCAGTGGTTATCACCAACGGCGGCGAGATCACCATGGTGTCACCAACCGAGCGCATCACCAGGCCAGTTTCAAAGCAGATATCACGGCATAGGTTGCCCACCGCCAGTGTCTTGTCGAAGCGCTTGCCACTGGCCTTGTCGGCGACGATTTCCAGCGCCCCGATCAGGCCGAGAGAACGCGCCTCGCCGATCAACGGATGCTGTTCCAGCTCCTTCCAGCGCCTGGCGAGGTGCGGGCCGGCAACATCACGCACGTGCTCGACCACCCCTTCCTGTTCCATCAGCTGTAGATTCTTCAGCGCTACCGCCGCACAGGTCGGATGACCGGAGTAGGTAAAGCCATGGTAGAACTCACCGCCTTCGTCGATCAGAGTGCTGGCCACGCGGTCGCCGACCAGTACGCCACCGATCGGCAGATACCCGGACGACAGTCCCTTGGCGATCGGCATCAAGTCGGGTTCGATGCCATAGTGCACACTACCGAACCATTCGCCGAGACGACCGAAGCCGCAGATGACTTCATCGGCAACCAGCAGAATGTCGTACTTTGCCAACACCTCCTTGATCGCCGGCCAGTAGCTGTCCGGGGGAATGATCGCGCCACCGGCGCCCTGCACCGGCTCGGCGATGAAGGCTGCCACCTTGTCGGCTCCCAGCTCTTCGATACGCGTTTCCAGTGCTGCGGCACAGACCTTGCCGAATTCCTCGGCACTCAGCTCACGTCCTTCTCCGAACCAGTAAGGCTGGCGAATATGGCTGATACCCGGCACACAGGGGCCACCCTGCTCATGCATCGGCGCCATGCCACCCAGACTCATGCCCGCCACCGTGGAGCCGTGGTAGGCATTCTCGCGACCGATGATCCACTGCTTCTCCGGTTTACCCTTGAGCGCCCAGTAACGGCGCACCATACGCAGCACCGTGTCATTGGCCTCAGAGCCAGACCCGGTGAAGAACACTCGATTCATATGCGCAGGCGCCAGGCGACATAGCGTCTCGGCAAGCTCTACCGCAGGCGGGTGCGTGGTCTTGAAGAAATTGTTGTAGTACGGCAGCTGTTGCATCTGCTCGGCTGCCGCCGTCACCAACTCCTCGCGACCATAGCCGAGATTCACACACCACAGGCCAGCCATGGCATCGAGGATCTGATTGCCATCGGCATCCTGGATATAGATGCCTTCAGCCGAAGTGATGATACGGCTACCTTCCTCACCAAGCGCCTTGAAGTCGGTGAACGGATGCAGATGATGATCGCGGTCGAGCTGCTGGAGCCTCGCGGTATCTGGCGGGGTCATGGCCCACTCCTTTCATGAAAGAATGCCGATAGAATTGTTATGTTTTAATCAACATATCGATCCGCATGCGGAATGCCAACCTTTTTCGTATCACCACGCGCCATCCATAGGTAACTTACTGATTATAAGCATTAGACCATCGTAGGACTTCTATATTTCCTGAAAATATTTCAGTTCCATACTAACCATACGCCACCAGATTGGTCGCCTATGAATAACGAAACAGCGGAGAGATTCCAACACCGAGTTGCCCGCAACGTGGAGCGATCCACGGCTTCCTGAGCGGCCATTTCCCGAAAGCATGATCGCCATGGGACAATCCAGGCTACTTATAGGCAGGTAACACAGAGCGGCCACCCGAGAGCGATGTGATGAATATTGAACAGCCAGGCAAGCATGAGCACCAGAGATTGGTGGAGGTATGGGAGGCATCCGTACGCGCCACGCATGACTTTCTCGACGAGCAGGACCTTATTGCCCTCAAGCCGCTCATCCTCGAGCAGTATCTGGATGCCGTCGAACTCAAGTGCGCCAGGAACGAGGATGGAGCCATCGTCGGCTTCTCTGGCGTACACGATGGCAATCTGGAAATGCTGTTCGTGGCGCCACAGGCACGCGGTACAGGCGTGGGCTCACTGCTGATCAGCCATGCCATCCAACATCAGGGCATCACCAAAGTGGATGTCAACGAGCAGAATGAACAGGCACTGGCGTTCTACAGACACATCGGCTTCCAGGTGACCGGACGCTCACCGCTGGATGGCCAGGGCAAGCCCTATCCCATACTGCATATGTGCCTGGGCACGGGTTAGCAACGCATAGCAGGCCCTGCCACCGACGGCGGTTACCTCTACACCAGCGCACTGTCAGTCAGATGCTCAGAAAAGAACGCCAGCAGGTGCTGATGGTGGTCGTTCTCGGCAACGCTTCTCGGTATATGATCCTCACCTTGATAGTAATGGACCGAAGGGTTGCGTCCATGATCCACCAAGCGTTGTTCGAGACGACGTGTCATATCCACGGTCCATACCGTGTCGGCGGTACCATGAGACAACATCAATGGGCCAGCATATTGTTCAATCTCGATCGGCGTTGTAGGCAACAATCCTTCGTGAGTCCCCCGCCACGTCCAGGCACGCTCCGCAGCATCCCACGCCCGCCAGTCAGCCTCGCCTACATCACGATACATACGTGAGTCAAAGGCCGCACAGATACTATCGGGCGGGCTATGTGCAGCCAACGCATCCGGCAAGCCGCTCATTCCTTCCCGCGCCATCAATGTGGCCATCAGCAAGGCATACTCCGCACCACGCGACACGCCATAGACACCAACACGCGACTGACTGAAGTTAAAAGCACGCAGCGCCGCCAGTGCTTCGACACCTCGGTCCAGCGGGCAGTCACGAATATGCCCCGCGTTCCAGGCATTACCGCCCTCGGAGTAGCTGAAGGGAAAAGCCAGGAAGCCATGCGCGGCAAGGATCACCGCGTTGCGATGGCTCCAGCCTGACCAGGGACCTTCAGATCCGTGCAACACCATAACTGCGGGAAAAGGCCCATCACCAGCGGGACCATAGGTTGTGCTCCACTGATCCTGAGACAAGGGCATCAAGCGCCTGACGATCTGCAATTCCATTGCAACCTCTCTGATTCCTGAGTTCGATTTCTAGAACCTGGAACCCTGAACCTAATCCAAGTTCAGGATTCCAGGCTTTTCGACCAGTTGACCGCAACAGCGGCTCTTCCGCCATCCATTTGACGCCTCCATAGCGGCTAACTAGTTTGAGTTGACACTCCAGCTACGACAACAAAGCCAATGGAGGCTGTCATGCATACTCCTCGCTGGTGGCACCGCTCGCAGCAAGGCAAGTATCTCGTTGGTGCCGCTTCTGCCTTCCTGCTCGCCTGCTCGACCGCCAACGCGCAGTCTTCGTCATCGGAAGAGATTCCTCGACTGGAATCCACGCAATGTGTGACCGACGCACTGACAGCGTTGAACGCCGAGTGTTACACCTTCCATGGTTACGAGAACTGGGACGAACCTGGCGATAACCTCATCGAGATTCCGGTTGCGGTGATCGAACCGCAGCACGGCGAATCCCAGTCAGACGAGACGCAAGACGTACCGGTGTTCTTCTTCCCCGGTGGACCAGGCTACTCATCACTGGGCAATCAGGACTATATCGAGCAACTGCGCAAGGACATCGGCAACCGCACGCTGGTGACGATGGATCATCGTGGCTACGTCAATGCCAAGCCGGCGCTGGAGTGCCCTGATTACGCCGATGTTTCTCCCTATCACAACATCATCCATACTCCTGCAATCACCTCGTCGCTGAAGCCCATGGAGCGACTGGAGACGATCACCAGCGCGGTGGAAGACTGCTACCAGAAGCTCAGCGATGAAGGTATCGACGTTGCGCAGTACAACCAGTACAGCGTGTCACGTGACGTTGAAGAGATACGCAAGCTACTGGATTACGATGAGATCGACGCCTTCGGTTCCTCGACCGGCAGCGGCACAGTCGTGTCCTTCATTCAGTATTATCCCGATAGCGTACGCAGCGCGATCCTCGGCTGGCCGTGGTTCAGCCACCTGCGCAACCGCCCACCTGTCGACGAGTTCTACACCGCCAAGCAGACCTTCACCGATACCCTGGCACTGTGCGCCGCCGAAGATAAGGCCTGCCGTGACATGCTGCCGAACTGGCTGCTGGCCATCGACCAGGCGCGTCGCAGCCTGGATGCCAGGCCCTACATCGTCGATGTCGAGGATGATGCCGGCCACAGCGAGACACTCTATTTCGATGGTGCCGCCTTTCTCGACACCCTCTACCTGATGCTGCCTGCGGACTATGCGGAATTGCCCAGCCTTGTCGCCGATATCAAGGCCGGCGACTACACCCGCCTCCGGGACTTCTTCCTGATCGACGACTACTCCGCCGAGACCGAAGCTCCCAATTACGCACTCGGCTACTTCCTCGCCCATGTGTGCGGTGATATGGGCAGCAACCGTCCCTCGCGAGCCGACTCGATTGCCGCTGTGCAACGCGAGCCAGCGATTCTCGGCTTCGAGCCACCCTGGGTCTGTGGCTGGTGGGGCAAGGATGGTGACGTGCCCAGCGAGCACAATGTGCCGCCGGAATCCGACACACCGGCACTGGCCATTCACGGTCAGATGGATCCCTGCTGCGGCACCCGCTGGAGCGATCAGCTACGCCGGACCATGCCCAACGTGCAAGCGGTGGAGTATCAAGGCCTGGGCCACAACCCAGTCAATGAATGCCGCTCGACGATGATCCAGGCGTTCCTCGACGACCCCATGGCAACTGTCGATGATAGCTGTCGGCAGGAAGTGGCACTGGAGCCCTGGGTGATCGAACCACCGCAATAGCGGTGGTTCGCCTATGCTTTCACCTCTCAGCCTTATTCACTTCTCACACCCCTTCATACCACCATTCCTATCACCACTAATGAACAGATGAGTACGCCCCCATGAAGCCACAACAGCAAAAGGAACTGCTCCAGACGCTGCAGGAACGGTTCGAAAGCAACATGAATCGCCATCCGGATATGTCCTGGGAAGACGTACAATCTCGACTGGAAGGCAAGACCGCCAAACTGAAAGCGCTGTACGAGATGGAACGCACCGACGGTGAGCCGGATGTGGTGGGGCTCGATCAGAAGTCGGGCGAGTACCTGTTCGTCGACTGCTCAAAGGAAAGCCCCACCGGCCGCCGCAGCCTATGTTTCGACCGCGCAGCGCTGGAAGCCCGCAAGAAGCACAAGCCGGAGAGCAGTGCTGCTGATGTGGCCAGGGAGATCGGCATCGAACTGCTGACCGAAGACCAGTACCGTGAGCTGCAGCAGTTCGGCCCCTTCGATGCCAAGACATCGAGCTGGATACAAACCCCTGACAACATTCGTCAGCGTGGCGGCGCGCTGTTCTGCGACTACCGCTATGGCACGGTCTTCACCTACCACAATGGTGCCGATTCGTATTATGCGGCACGAGGCTTCCGCGGCTTGCTACGTGTCTAGATCGGAGTCCTGCTATCCAAAGGAGACGCTGGATGAGCAACCTGATTCTCACCACCTTCGATTGGGTTCCCGAGATGCCACGCGGCTTTGTGCGCGATCTACGCGTGCGCTGGGCACTGGAAGAAGCCGAGTTGCCTTACCGTGTGGAAGGCGTGCCCTTTGCCGAACGCGGGGCCGAGCATTTCGCGCATCAACCCTTTGGCCAGGTTCCCTGGCTGACCGATGGCGATATCTCGATCTTCGAGAGTGGCGCGATCCTGCTGCATCTGGGTGAGCGCAGCGACGTACTGATGCCCAGCGATCCACGCGGCCGTAGAGAGACTATCGAATGGCTGTTCGCGGCTCTCAACTCCGTCGAGATGGCGAGCCTTCCCTGGGCGCTGTACCTGTTTACTGGTGATAGCGAAGACACGCCCGGCCGGAGACTCCTCGACAGATTTCTCGCTTCACGACTCGAGCATCTCGAGCCGATCCTCGCCAAGCGCGAGTGGCTGGCGGGAAGCTTCTCGATTGCCGACATACTCATGGCGGATATACTGCGCCTTGTCGATCGCTTCGATGGGCTGAAGGACCATCCCGCCAGTCGGGCTTATATTGCTCGCGCCACGGCCCGCCCATCTTTCGTCAAGGCCCACGCCGATCAGATGGCGCATTTCGCTGCTGCAGACTAATGAGGCCCAGAGCGGACCTTCCGACATGTTCAGGCGATATGATGCTCGCTGAATAGCGGATCCCTCTCTCCCACCATCCTCACCATCATTTGATACCAGAAGGACGCTCATGGATCAGGATCAACTCAAGGCGCTATTCGATCAGCAGGCTGAGCACTACGACACTCAATGGACGAAAATGGCTCCGATCAACAATGGGCTGTATTTCCTGCTTGAATCGGTTTTCGCCGAGCTTCCGACAGACGCGCGCATACTGTGTGTCGGCGCCGGTACCGGCAGAGAGCTGATCCACCTCGCCAACACATTCCCCGGCTGGCACTTTACCGCCGTGGAGCCTTCCGGCCCAATGCTTGATGTTTGCCGACAGTCCGCCGAAGCGGCATCCATAGCAGCACGCTGTTCCTTTCACGAGGGATATCTCCATTCTCTTCCCGAAGTCGCCCCCTTCGATGCGGCAACCAGCTTTCTGGTATCCCAGTTCATTCTGGACAAGAGCGCTCGCTCGGGATTCTTCAATGAAATTGCCACCAGGCTCAAACCGAGCGGCATACTCGCCAACGCCGATCTAGCATCAGACACCAGCTCCGCGGAATATCCATTGCTGCTGGAAGTGTGGCAACGGGTGATGTCTGGGGCCAACCTGTCCGCCGAAGACTTGAGCAAAATAATGGAAGCCTACGCCAGAGACGTGGCGATTCTTCCGCCCACCGAAACAGCAGCCATCATGCAATCCGGGGGCTTTGAGACACCGGTTCAGTTCTTCCAGTCCGGGTTGATTCACGCCTGGTTTGCCCGGCGCCATTCCGAGAGAGCCGCCTGATGACAAGCAACGTCGTGATTCTGGTCGATGTACAGAACGTGTACTACACCACCCGCCAGACCTTTCGCCGCAACTTCGATTACAACCGTTTCTGGTCGAGGGCCACCTCGGGCTGCAACGTCGTCAAGGCCATCGCCTATGCCATCGATCGCGGCGACCGCAAGCAATACGAGTTTCAGAACATCCTGCGCGCGATCGGCTTCGAGGTGAAATTGAAGCCCTTTATCCAACGAGCCGACGGCTCCGCCAAGGGCGACTGGGACGTCGGTATCACCATCGATGCTCTCGAGTACGCCGAGAGCGCGGATCGCGTGATACTGGTCACCGGCGATGGAGACTTTGCAATTCTGGTCGACAAACTGCGCCTGGATAAAGGCAAGGATGTCGAGGTGTATGGTGTTGCGAGGTTGACCGCCAACTCATTGATCAAGGCCGCGAACACCTTCACTCCCATCGACGATGAGTTGCTGCTGAACTGACGTGCGCCAGTTCGATCCCGGCGGGTCCTTTCCATAGGTGTAGCCGTTTTTCCACCAGCGGAGGTTGCATCTACCCTTGAGGAACGAGGTTCTGTCACACCAGTGCCGTTCAGGCAAAACGGGGGCATACATGGTCTATCAGGCATGTTTCAGGAACTATCACCTAGCAGTGCTACCGGCTATGGCGCCGACCTTTCCAACGCGCCCACAACCCCGTTTCAGGGGTACAGATACGGTGGGCATGGGAGCGCAGAAATGAGCACAAACGACCCGCGCCCAACAGTGAGCGTGGCACACATTGTCCTGCAGACCGACCGGATGGAGGCATCCGCCGAGTTCATGCGCACCATTGGCATGCGACCTATCTTCGATGGCCCCACAGTATCCATCTACGAGCTGCGTGGAGGCACCCACCTGATCCTGATGCAGGATGACACTGTCACAGCAGGTGACGCAGCCTTCGACCTCATGGTGGATGATCTGCACGAGATGCATCAGCGACTGACATCACAGGGACTTGCGCCCTCACCCATCGAACCGCGCCCGGAAATCGACCATGAAGCCTTTACCGTCCGCGAGCCCGCCGGACATGTCATCACGGTCTTTTCCAGTCACGTATCCAACAACCCTGTATAAAGCGAGGTGCCCCAGTGCTGCAGCAAGTCGGTGGAGTGGCAATTCAGCCCAGGCACAGGGCGACATGCCACTGCAACCCGCGGGCGTGACCAACCCCCTGGCCGGCCCGCTTTCATGAACAGTGTGTAGCTCAAGCTGTGATGCTACGGTCGAGCAGCTCCAACATGCCGTCAGCGATTTCCTTACCATGGGTTTCGATGGCGAAGTGACCACTATCGAGGAAGCGCACCTCGGCGTTCGGGTTGTCACGCTTGAACGCTTCGGCACCAGGCGGCGTGAAGAACGGGTCGTTCTCGCCCCAGATCGCCAGGGTTGGAGGTTGGTAGCGACGGAAGAACTCGTGTAGCTGCGCGTATTGCTTGATGTTCTCGCCATAGTCCAGCAGCAGATCCATCTGTGCCTCGACGCCAATGCGTTCGATGGCGGCATGCGCCAACTGGTAGGTCTCCGGCGGAATCAGCGAAGTGTCGCTGACGCCTTCGATGTACTGCCACTTGATCATTTCATAGGTGGTGAACCGGCGTAGCGCCTCGCGGTTGGCGGCAGTCGGCTCGGCCCACGCCTTGCGCATATCCGCCCAACCGGCACTCAAGCCCTCTTCGTAGGCGTTACCGTTCTGGCTCAGGATCGCGGTGATCTTGTGCGGGTTCTTCACCGCCAGACGCCAGCCGACCGGCGCGCCGAAATCAAACACGTACATGGCGAAGCGATCCAGCTCCTTTGCCACCGTGAAGGCATCGATCACCGACGCCAGGTTGTCAAAGGTGTAGCTGAACTCAACACCCGGCATGACAGAGGTCTGCCCGAAGCCAGGCAGATCGGGGGCGATCACATGGTATTTCCGAGCCAGTTGCGGGATCAGATCACGGAACATGTATGACGAGGCTGCAAACCCGTGCAACAGCAGCACGACAGGCGCATCCGGTGAGCCAGCTTCGCGATAGAAGACGCTGACGCCCTGGATTTCCATGCTTCTGTAGTGGATCTGAACGGGGCTTTCCGCGGTGTTGGTTGTGGCGGCCAATGGCATTTCGCTGGTGTTCATGACTTTACCTCGACGTTAAAGTTGGTGCGCAGCCTCCAATAACCTCTATAATTTATCCATACAGGTTACTTGGACTGAGCATGGACCACCCCATCATAACCTGTCAAAGTATTTTTTAGAGGTTACGAGATGACGAATACAGGAACACCGCACGACGCCAGCGCATCCGAGGCACCGATGGTCGGCGACCATCTCGCCATGGACTTGCTGAATACGGAGGCGCGCGACAACGGTGAGGTCATTGAATACTGGAACAGCGGTAACGATGTGCTCCAGTGGCTGGAGCGAAGCAGAGGCGTTTCGGCATTGGAGGACAAGGCGGTAGACCTTGCTGAGTTACTGACCCAAGCGAAGGCGCTACGGGCACTGGCGCGGCAGCTTATCGTTCAGCGCAAGGAGGGCCAACTGGGTGATGTCAGCGGCCTGAACGAGTACCTGAATGCCTACCCCAGCGTCCCGCATCTGGAACGCGATGGCGAAGACAACCTGATAATGACCCGCACAGCGTGCGGTGAACCGATGGCCTCCCTACTCGGCCCCCTCGCCGAGGCAGTGGCGCAGTTGCTGGTTGAAGGCAACTTCACCCTCGTCAAACAGTGCGATCACCCGGATTGCATCCTGTGGTTCTACGACCGCACCAAGGCGCACAAACGCCGCTGGTGCAGCATGGCCTTGTGTGGCAACCGCTACAAGGCGGCTCAGTTCAGGAAAAGAACCGGCAGCGCAACGCCTTGAAGCGCAGTGCCGGCAATGGTCGGCCAACCGCTTGGCGCAAAATCGGTTTCTGGCCACCAGCAGGAATTGCACATCAGGGCTCAATCGATGATGGTGGCCTAAACAGGTGTGGAGCGGTATGGATAGGTGCTGATAGATAAGTATTGATAGCCTGGTATCAATAGCCAGGTATAAAGAGGCATGCGCGTGTCGCAGAAGCCTTTCGGGCTGACGTGGAGAGGATAGTTCTCTTTCACCGGGGACCCTATCCTGGCTGGGAAGCGGTTAACCTCCTCATGATCACCCAAGGCTGAACACCGGACCATCACGCACCCCAGCAGGAGCACCTTGAATGTTCTTCTCTCTACAAGGCCATGGACGCGGCCTGGCGATGGCAGCCGCAGGCGTCACGGTCCTGAGCTTCGACAGCCTGCTGGTTCGGCTGGCAGCGACGGATGGATGGAACATCATCTTCTGGCGGGGTGCCCTGATGGCACTATCGCTCGGTTTGCTGTGCCTCAGTGGGCGCCGGCTGGCAACGCTGCGTGGGAATCCCGGCGTTTCACTGTTCTCTGCCATAACGCTGGCTATCACCTCCAGTCTATTTGTGCTCGCGGTCATGAACACCAAGGTCGCGAATGTGGTGGTCATCCTGAGTGCCGCCCCCCTGTTTGCTGCCATCTTCACGCGTTGCTTTCTGCATGAGACGGTAGCCATGCGCACCTGGCTGGCGATCATAGCGGCCATGGTCGGCATGCTGATCGTCTTCTCTGGTTCGCTGTCCGGTGAAGGCCTGCTCGGCGATATCTATGCAGTGATCGCAGCGGCCGCCGTCGGCGGTAACCTCACCCTCCTGCGCCGCCACCCCAACCTGGATAGAATTCCCCTGATTGCCATAGGGGGCGGCTTATCAGCGCTGATTGCCTGGCCGATGGCAACGCCACTGGCCCTGTCGACACAAAGCTACGGCGTATTGGCACTGATGGGCCTATTACAGATGCCGCTGGCCACCGCACTGATCAACAACGCGACCCGCTATCTGCCATCGGCGGAAGTTGCGCTGTTCTATTTGATTGAAGCGGTGTTTGGCACCCTGTGGGTGTGGTGGTGGTTGGATGAGCAGCCACCGCAGGCGACCCTGCTCGGCGGCTCCTTGATCCTGTTGACGCTCTTCATCAATGCCTGGCTGGGCCTACGCAGCTCAACCCGCCGAATGGCCCAGCCTACCGGCGAGTACCGCAGCCCATAGCGGCCAACTCGTCCGTCTGGAAGCAGACAGTCTGCCGTTGCGCCTCCCCGGAGGCGCATATTGCTCTCGCCAGGCACGGTACCGTCGATGAATAGAGCCCCAATACGGTCAGCAGTATCATGGAGATACCGTAGGCCCCTCGATATGAGGGCAATGTCGCCAACCACTTGTACTGAAAGTAAAAAAGCCCCATGACAATCGCCATCAGGGCTTCTCTTCTCTTCTCTTCTCACCACACCACACCACAACATTCCCACTAATTCTGTCCAGGCCCGTCTCACCAACAGGCTGTTGTTACTCACTACGGCACTGCCACTGATGGCGGTACCAGGCCAAGTCAAGGCCTGGTACCGCCAAACGCATCATGGTTACCACGATACGACAATTCAGGTGCATCCTCGCGAGCAACGCTGAGGTTTCCGGAATGGAAATGACTCAGCAAATGCCTTCATCTTCGTGAGTCAGACAACGCTAGAGGCACCATGGCGCATCCTGGCACTACCGCGACACCTGGCGACGCGATAGCCAACCGCCCCAGCGATGAGCAGCATGCCACCACAACCGACTGCCAGCACGTATGCTCCGAGCGTTGCTGATCGAGATAGCCCGTACTCGCTGGCATATCCGGAAAGGGTATCTGCGTACTGGAACCATAGAAATGCACTAACCAGCACGCCTGAGAGCATGGTAATGATGGCAATCCAGCGAGTACCCCGCTCCCACGCCGTTCGTGACGCCTCACTCGGGCGATGCAAGCTCGCTAGATAATCTCGCTCCGCCTGACTGACCTCGGTCAGTCGTGAAGCGATAACAATAGCGACCAGCGCAGCAATCGCACTGATCACCACGGGATGCAGATAAACAGGCAACGAGATCCACTCAACCTGGACTGCAAGCGAGAGCAGGAGGTTACCAGCGAAACCGACGATCAGACCCCAGGCCGCGCCGGCAGCAGTAATGCGTCGACTCCAGATACTCATTAACGCGACCGGTCCCCATGATGAAGCAAACAAGGTCGCCGCGAACCACACCACAGCCATCACCGCCGGTGGCTGAAAGAGCGCCAACAGGAAGGCAACCAGCCCCGCCAACAGCACAGAGATACGACTGGCACGCATCGCGGCAGCCTCGCTGCGTGAGGCTGGCAGGATATCATTGGCGATACTGAAGCCAATGATCGACAGGAAGGTCGAGCACGATGACAGGCCCGCGGCGAAGACCCCCGTCAGAATAATCATGCCTAACCACGTCGGTAGCACGTTGAGCGACGCCCAGATCATGGATCGTTCGGACTCAAGATCCGGCATGTAGAGGTTTATTGCCGCACCGGTAAGCATCATCAGCGCGTAGAAGACAGCCAAGGACACGGCCGTCAGCATCGCTGAGCGCATCACCACATGCTCGTTGCGTGCCATCAGATAACGGCTCGACTGCCAGGGACTAGCTGCCAGCACGGCAGCCCACACCAGCCCCAGTGTGACGCCCCAGGTAGCAGCCTCCCCCGGTGTACTGAACTGGGCACCGTCCCCCTCCAGCACACCATGCCATAGCGCGATTCCGGGTTTATCGGTTTGACTCAGCAAGCCACCAATAACGCCCTGCCAGCCGCCCAGGTCGCTGATGATGTAGATGGACCCACCGATAGCGGCCAACGAGAAGATCACGAACATCACGGTATCGGTGAGCACTACGCCAGCCGATCCCGAGTAGAGAATGAAGCTGGTGAAGGTGAGCCAGACCAACAGCAGGCCCATCCAGTAGGGCAAGCCAGTCAGTTCCTCGAACATGATGCCCGCGCCTTGCATGACGCCAAGCAAATAAGCCCCCAGCCCCACCACTGTAGTGATTCCCGCGATGCACTGAACCCTACGTGATGCGAACCGTTTACCGAAGAACTCCGGCACGGTAAGCGCTTCGCTGCGGCGCAGATAACGCCCAAAGGCCAGCGCCCCCAACAGGCACCCCGAGGTGCTGATGGCGGCGAAGATCAACATCACAAACGGGTAGCCTGCATAGGCGAACCCTGTCTCACCAAGGAAGGCGCTGGTGCTGAGATAACTTGCTACCAGCGTACCGAGAATCAGGAAAGTGGGGGCGTTACGTCCTGCGACGAGATAATCGTCAAGGTGTTTGACGCGCCGCCCTGCCCAATTACCGATCAAGAAATAACAGACGAGACTGAAGACGATAGCAAGCGTATAGCTCATGAGGCTCTTGTTCTATGGTTGTTGGAAAGTCCGTCATCCTAGAGCTTACCTATGGGCACAATATGTCCTGTGCACGTCACTCACCAAAACGACGGCGACATCGATGCAGGTACCCGCTCTCTGCTTGACCTTATGGAGTAGATGCCTGGGGAGCAGGACACACCGAGACCAACGCACAGGCTCAGACACTCATACAGTTGGTTCAGTGACACTCCCAGGCAATGGAGTAACCAGTTGAACAGTTGTAGCTCCAGCTCGCCTGGTGCACGCAGCTATTGGTAGGTGAGCCGCGGCCAGGAGCCCAAGCCGGAAAGTCTGCTTTGCTCCAAGGTGCTGCTTGTCCTTCCCTGGGCCATCAAGTCGCCGACATCGCGTGGTATGCCTAAAGGGTTATTGGTTCAAATAGGCGAAGTGCTCAAATACCGATGCTGTGACAGCTGAGATTCGCATACTCCACCTCAATATGGATGACCTTCCCTGAGGTCCCGGATACGGTGCTGACGTTCCGCTCCAGGGCACCGCAGTGATTCATACGGCCGGAGCCGTTGAAAATGGATACATGGATCGCATGTGAATTCAGGGAGATCTTCTACCATTTAAATAGGCAAGGCCCGAGTAGCAAAATAACAAATGAGGTGGAAGATGCCCGTATTGCAGACCCCCGATAATTACGAATCGATGAAGCCCAAGCTGAATTCAGCGGCAATCGTGGGACACACCACGGCATCCTCTGTACGACTCTGGGTGCGCACCTACAAGAAAGGGAAATGGTGGCTACTACTCAGTAAACAGAAACTGGAAGAGGATAACTACGGCCTATCGGGTAAGACACCTGAAGCGATCAAGGATGAGCACGACTACGTCGTCGCGCTCGATCATCACCAGTTCCTTGATGAGGAGGGCCTGACACATTGCTTCACTGTTGATGGTCTGGCCGCCGAAACCCGCTATTACTACTACCTGATTGGACCACAAGATATCGGAAGGCGCGTCGAGTTGGGCGGCGATCACCAACACTGGTTTCGCACGTTGCCGAAGACGCCAATCGGTCTGCGCTTCGGGTTCTATTCCTGCCACGATCCCTACAGTGTCAAACCGACTAACGAAGGTGCCTGGGAGAACTTTCTCGAAGTCCTTGATGATCGCCGCGCCCACTTTGTGATCGGCGGTGGAGACCAGATCTACTGCGATACCAACAAGGCGTCTCGTATTCAGGATGTCTGGGACTGGCTGAAAGACAACAAGCAGGCGCTACTCGAAGAATACACTGACGACTCTGGATTCCTCGATGAAAAAGGCCTGGTCGACTATTTCGTAAAACTGTATCGAACGTATTACCGGGTCTACTGGCATTTCGAAAACGTCAGAGCGGTCTACCGGCGCTTTCCGCAATACATGATCTGGGATGACCATGAAATCATGGATGGTTGGGGGTCGCTGACAAAGCGGGAACGCGAAGATAAGCTGGCTCGAATATTCCGTGATGATGACCCGGAGAAGGACTATCAGCTCGTCATGCTGATGTTTCGCGCCGCCTCCAAGGTGTACTGGGAATACCAGCACTCCCACAATCCACCGACAACGCTGGACTTGGAAAACCTGGACAATGCGCAATGGGATTATGGCTTCGAGCATGGAGAATTCGCGTTCTACGCCCTCGACCTGCGCGGTCACCATGACTGCGAACTGGATGAGTACAGGCTGCTCGGAAAAGCTCAGTTCGATCGCTTCAAGCGTTGGATGACATCACGCAAAATAACGCGCAAGAAAGCAGTCTTCATCATCTCACCCGTGCCAGTCGTGCACTGGAACGAGATGATGGCGAATACCCTCGATGTGGGTAGTGTTAAAGACGATTTCATGGATGAGTGGGGACACAAAACGAACCACGAAGAACGCAATAAACTGCTGGACGTACTACTGAGAACTTCCGATAAGCACCAACTACCCATCATCATCCTGAGTGGCGATGTTCACTGCGCCAGCGCATTTCGCATCACCCACTCAACCCGGTACAAAAAGGCCAATCTGTGCAATGTCACTTCCAGCGCAATATCGCGCGCTCCAGCACTATCCCTCGCCACCATTGCCATGCAGCGTTCGGCCAGGATCAACGGCTATGATGGGAACTTCGAACAGATCTATACCGTAGCAGGCAAGAACAACTTCGCATTGATTAACGCTGATTACTGGGATGGCGAACTCACTATAGGAGCTCATCTGTACCGATGTGGACCCGAAGGAGATGACCTGCACCAGAAATACATTGCGTTGGTGTAGCTGGAACAACATCAGGCAACAAACTGAGAAAACTCCGCGATCGGCACCGTACTGCCAAGCACGCGGTCAGGAGCCCAGGCCGGAAAGTCGGCTCTGCTCCCTGGTGCTGCCTGCCCTTCCCTGGGCCATCAAGCCGCCTACACCTCGCCCTACTGCCTGGAACATCCAGCAGACACAAGCCCTTTGAGGATGGTGATCAGTACTGGGACAACAGCTCTTCCACAACAGGTGTCATCTTGCTGCGCACGCTAGCCCACTTGCTGAAGTCAAAGCCGCCCTTGCCTGTCAGATGGTATTCCGCATAGGCAACCCGTTCATCGCCCTTGAACATCCTGAGCTCAGCGTGGGAAAGATACGGCGTGAAATCCCATGACCTCAGCGCGGTATAGGTCATCCTGTATTCGCAATGTGCCGGTGTCGCTCCGGAGTAGATTTCTGTTGTAATCGAGTGGTCGTGGAACACGTCAGTCACAGCGTCGACGAAGCCATCCACGATCACCTTGGGGTTATCCTCGATACAGACATTCGACACGCTATACGAGCGATCCAGCGATGTGACCTGAATGGAAGTACAACCGGAAACGGTCATCAGCAACGCCACCACAGCACATTTCTTCAATCCAACCTCCTTGCCAAGCTACCTGGTTTCGTGGAGCACATCCGGCCTATCGCCGTGCGCCACGCTCCCTTATCGGCAGCCAGGAAGGCATCTTGAGTCGAAGTGGTCCACCTTCTGACGGGCTTAAGTCACTGCTTACCTCGCAAGCCTCTTAGCGAGCCACCACTGCCCTGCCGTACCCCTAAGGCGTGATTCCCGCCGCGTCCATCAGGCATGGATTGATAAGAAAAAACGTTCAGAAAAATGGGGAAAATCATAATTGTCTGCTATAAGAGACATAATGCATACATGAGGGGTGATAGCGATGCGGCTGGGCTCGGTAGCGTCGTTGCAACGAATAGTCGATCAATGGCCGGTTGCGACCCAAAGCGGCCCTTCCGGCAAAGGCAGCATGCTCGTTTATTGGTATTATATAGCCACGCCAGCAAAAAAAACATCGAAAAAGCAATGGATTGGTGTGTCGGCATACAAATGTTGAACGCGCACGCTCGTTCAAGTCAATAAACGAGCGGGCTATCTAATACCTGTTAGGCATCGAAATGGACAACAGTGCAAAGATCAAGAAGTGGATATCGGAAGACTCCATGCGAATGCAGGCACTTTTCATTGCAAATGCGCTGGAGTTGAGTGATTGGTGCCTCGCCGCCGGGTTCGTTCGCAACCTTACTTGGGACAAAGTTCATGGGTATAGCTGCGCGACAGCTCTGAATGACATCGACTTGATTTACTTTGATCCGGGCAACACAAGCGAGGAAACGGATAAGGACTTAGAACAGCAACTCAAAGCTATCTCCGACTTCCCATGGTCGGTAAAGAACCAGGCGAGAATGCATAAACGGAATGACGATAGCCCGTATGCGTCAACTGAAGACGCTATGAGCTATTGGGTAGAAGTAGAAACGGCGGTTGGCGCCACCTTAAATGCAAGCCACAATATAGAAATCGTTGCTCCTTTCGGTATTGATGTGCTTTTCGAATATACGATTACACCGAATTCAAAGAGGCCGAAGCCAGAAGCATTCGCTCAGCGCATGCAAGAGAAAAGGTGGCTCGAAATATGGCCAAGGCTGGTGGTAAATGCCTAACCATGCAATTAAGTACGCTCCCTGCGGTCGCCGGACGCTCGTTCCTCGCGCCGCTTATTGCGGGCGTTATATTTTTGGAGATCGCAATGCTGGAAGGTTTGGGTAAATTCTTGAATTCCTTGATAGGAGCCCTTCCAGCCCTCTACGAAAAGTATAGGGAAGGCCAGCATGACGAAAGAATAGTGGAGTTGTTTGAAAGCTACTTCATCCTTGGGGACTTGGTGGAAACTGCCGATGAGCTATTAAGCCTTGCTCGCAACAGAGAGATCATTGAGTTTTCAAAGCTGTCTGAGAAAGAGCTCGAAGAACATTATGCTATCGTTCAAAGCAATATCACGATACAGCTCCAGCGGTTACAAAGGCTTGGAGACATCTTTCTTCAAAATCCAACGATTGATCTCCTCGACCCCAGCATCCGAAAGAATTTGAAGTCATCGATTGGCGACAAAGAGAATGGACTTTTCACCCTTGGTGCAGGTTTGTTTTTCAATCAGATTTTTGGAACAGGGTCAGCGGTTCCGGAGGTCGAAACAGACAGGCAGCGCATGGAGAGAGCAGTCGATGAAAAATACCGTTTTATTTATGATATTACAGAGTCGGAAAGAATATCAGTGAAAGATCAGAGAGTTATTGTTTCCGACCTGAGAGAACTAAGAACTAGATACAGAGACATACTGAATGAAGTAACAGAGCCAAAACACAAAATCTTATTGGCATCGCGGGCACAGCAATTTTCTGCTAAATATAGTGTAAGGCGGTAGCAAATATAACCAGTCGCTGTAGTACGCGGCCGATGGGCGCCGCTAAGCTAAGTGTTAGGAAGGAATATGGAACATAGCACTCCAAAAAGGGTCTTTCTTGATAATTGTATTCTCAGTATCAGCGATACTGTGCAAGGCGCGCAAAAAAACCATCAGATCAATTGGGGTGGAAAAGAGCATACAGTGAAGATTTCTGGGTTTGAGGGAAAGCCATTGCCTAAGGAGTCCCAGCCTTGGAAGAGAGAGCAAGTTGAATGCATGCCAACAATTGGCAGACTGGCAAGACAGGATGTTATCGCTTTGTCGTCTTACGTGGAAACCATGTTCGAGGGATGGAAGCGTCCGGGATCATCCTCAGCGACCGCCATTGGCAATGTTTTTAACGGGGTAGAGTTTGAGCATGTAGAGGCTGCCGTTGAGAGGTCGTACTTTTTTCAATCCTCACTGGATGAGCATGTTGATAGTCAGAGTATGATAAAGTTCTGTAAATGGCTATTGAATATCGATCCGAATGTTTTAATTGATAAAGTCACTCAGGCGAAGAGTTTGCCAAGCTTTCAAGTGGCCAATCTTCGGAACGTTAAAAGGTTCAGTGAGCTTTGCAAGGGATTGTCTGAGAAACAATATCCGGACGCATTTCACCTATGGACAGCTGAGGTTAATGGTGCAGATTTTTTCTTAACAATTGATAAAAAATTCATTCACGTGATGACTGAAACGAATCGAGTAGACTTGCCTTGCCCTCCACTTTCACCTTCTCAGCTGCTTAATCAATTAGGAATAGATGAGAGAGATCCCATTGAATACATGGAGGGAGTTTTCTACGACATTTTGGGAAGGCGCGGATAACAAGAGTTTCGAACCGGCCTTGCCTAACAATGCGGTCAACGGGACGCCAACGACGCTGCGCTCCAAATTTGCCGCAGAGCGCGTCGTTAGTTTCTGAGGACATCGGGAGTAAAAATGGAAGTTCGCGACATTAAACTTTACATTGATGGACGCTGGCAGCTCACTGATCTCAATGTGCTGACAAGAGTTTATATCCAGCTATATGGACTTCTTTACTCTCTGGATGTTGCTGATGACTACCTGGACGGGGAAATTCAGTACATATATGGGAAGTATCCTTGGTGCGGCGGATTTAGTGCTGTTAATTTCTATCAAAACCTTTTCGTTAAAATGCCGCGCGACTACAAGCCTCAGATTCGGTCAATTCAATATGCTTCTCCGGGTTTCATTGAGCTTTCCCAGCTAGTTGACGTTGCAAAGGATGTTGCCCAGATTGTTGGCTATGTCTCGGCCGCACTACTTGCAGGCAACAAAACCTACAGTACTATCCAGAAGGGGATAAGCGAAAGGAAGCTTTCGAAAATCAATCTTCGCAGCGAAGAGCTTTCATTGCTCGAAAAAGAAAGAGCATTCATACATAACTCCGTGAATGACATCGCTAGGGTGATGGGAATAAAAGCTGAGACATTGTCTAAGATTTATTTCCGAACAGAGAATAACGAGTTAGCTGTCCTAAAAATCTTATCATCTGTTTATCGCCGGGCACGGGACCTAGCCAAGCTAGAGAACAGCGGTAAGCTGGATTTGAAGAAGGGGCATGCCACAGAGAGTGAAACTAACAATAAAAGGCAGTCGGACTCGTAAACTCGCCGCTGCTTTGGGGCGTTAGAGCTCACGAAGTTTCGAATGTCAGCGTCATTAAAGGACAGAAATGCAAAGCCTTGTAAAACACACACTTTATCTATTTCTTTGGATTACTGGTCTCACTGCTGCTATGGCGCTCGCCGGAATTGGCTATGCATGGTTTTCCTCAGAGCCCAAAGAGCTTCCTCATTTAGAGTGGTTAATTGGTTCCGTAATAATAGAGGTGGTTGTAGTAATTATTATGCTTGCAAAAAAGGGGATGAAGTATCTGCCTGACACGCAAACGGATAAAGAACCAAAGGACACACTTAAGTTTATGGAGAATTTTATCTCAATGGGAACAAGTGCGACGGTAGTGAGTAACAGAGTTTCATGGCTTGTTGGTGATGATAAATTGACATCTATTCTTCAATCCAAAATTGAAAGCGGTACTCGCATTGAAATTATTACGCCAAGTGCAGTTCCAGAGGTGCTCAGAGAAAAGCTGAAAGGCGCATCTTTCATTATTACAAAAGAACCAGTTTCTCCTGAATCAAGATTTACATTAGTGAATGGCGACCGAAGCGGTGCTGAAAAGCTTGCCATAGCACGAGGCGTTCACCCTGATCATGAGATAACAATTTTCGACAATAATTCTGGCCCTCAAATAATTGCAATGGCAAAGGACATAATTAGAAAATCTAAGGAGTTGTCCAATGCCGCATAGATGGTGCAATTCAGCACAAATACGTCGAGAGCAAATTGAGTCAGGGACAGACTTAACATTCAATGAGATATTCAAGCCACTTATAGTAAGCCGCATTAATGAACTTAGGCCTGGTCGAGTTCTGGAAGTCGGTGCTGGGACTGGTCACATTTCCATTGAACTATTTAAATTGGGTTATTCGGTCACGGCAATAGAACCTTCTTTAGGCATGTATTTGGTCGCCCAAGATGTTTTGTCTTCAACCGATGTAAAATTGGTAAACTGCACATCATTCGAGTTAGAGCAAGATACGTTTTACGAGGTCGCTTTTTCTCACCTTGTTGCACACGTTGTTGATGATCTTTCTGCATTTTTTAGGTCGATCGGACAGCACCTTGAGAAGAACGGACACTTTATTTTCTCAATTCCACATCCCTGCTTTTATAATGACTACAAGCGTTTTTTTGGAGATGAATATAATTACATGGTATCAATGACAAAAAACGTGTCATTTACCATCACAAAAGATTCACAAAATACAATAAGTGGAGTTCCGTATCACCACAGGCCATTGTCAGAATACTTTAATAAGCTGGTTGATTCCGGTTTCGCTATCGACGGCTTTGATGAAACTTACCCAGATGAACATATACAAGAAAAATATGGATCCAAATGGGAAGCTCCGCGATATTGTATGTTTACATGCAAAAAGATCTAACAAACGCATGTTGTCGGATTGGTTTCCGCTACGCTCCAAACCAACCGCAAATGCGGGCGTTATATCAGCTTCATCTGAATGGCCGCTTCTGGCCGAATGCACAACTTTAGACAATACCGATGGATTAGTTTTGGCAGTCAATTAGTGAGATGCCACATAGATCGACTGGGATTCGGGTGGGGGTAGCTCGAACGTTGAGCGCATCCAAGCGACTTCGGCTGTCGGCGTACGGCCGAATAGACGTCTGAACTCGCGGCTGAACTGAGAGGGGCTCTCATAGCCGACATCGCTTGCCGCTACAGCGGCAGTCCTGGCTTGACGAAACATCAGGAGCCGCGCCTGATGAAGCCGGACAGCCTTCACGTATTGCATGGGTGACGTCTGTGTCGCCGCTTTGAAATGTACATGGAAGGTCGGGACGCTCATACGTGCCTCACGCGCCAGTGACTCGACATCCAGTGGCGTTGCGTAGGCTTCGTGAATACGACGTATCGCACGGCTGATACGGCCGAAAGGCGTGGTTGTCCCCAGTGCGGCTCGCATCGCCCCGCCTTGCTCACCTCGAAGTACGCGGAAGTAGATCTCGCGAACCATTTGGCGACCAAGAATCTTCCCGTCCTCTGGCGACTCCATGATCTCAAGAAAGCGCGACACCGTGTCAGCCAATGCCGGCTCTATCGGTGACGCCATCAGACCGCATGGCGTTGACGGGCCGCTTATGCCTTCTTCCTCGAGCTCAAGCAGCAGCTCAGCGGCCAGCGGAATATCCAGATGAAGATAAATGGCCAGCAAGGGCTGTTCGATACTGGCCTCGGTTTCCATGGTAAACGGCACAGGAAGCGATACCGCCAGATAGTGCTGCGCGTCATAGACGTACGTTTGATTGCCCCAATATCCGCGCTTGCGTCCTTGGCAAACGATGACGATACCCGGGTCATACAGAACAGGCGTCCGGCGCAATGGGCGATTGGAGCGCAGCAAACGCACGTCCGGCAGCGCGGTCAGGTTGTAGCCTTCTTTTGGTGCCATCCTGGCGAGCAAGTCGACGATGTGCTGCTCTTGATGCGCTAGTTGCATGTCCCGGTCGTTCATCGATCTCTCAATCAGGAAACTGTGCGTCGATCATCTGTGCGAGTTCTCTTCTGAATCGTTGCTGCGCCATAGGAATAGGCAAGCAAACCAGACGATCTCGCGTTCGAATTCAAGACCCTACTCTCTAGCATAAGCGCTCTTCTTGTACACAAGCCACAATCAGTGGAGAGCGTAATCATGAGTCAGTCCAGAACTATCCTGATCACCGGAGTCAGCAGTGGGTTCGGCCAGGCCTTGGCGAACGAAGCACTCGCTGCAGGCCACCAAGTCATCGGTACGGTGCGTCGTGAGGAAGCTGCCAAAGCGTTCGAGGCCCACGAATCGAAGCGAGCACATGCTCGTCTACTCGACCTGACCGATACTCCATCGATACCCTCAGTCGTCAAGGGGATCTGCGATGAGTTTGGCCACATCGACGTGTTGGTCAACAATGCCGGATATGGTCATGAAGGCATACTGGAAGAGTCACCCTCCGAGGAGATGCGTCGGCAGTTCGAGGTCAATGTATTCGGTGCAGTCGAGATGATCAAAGCCGTGTTGCCATCCTTCCGCGAACGCCGCGCTGGCCATATCATCAATATCACGTCGATGGGTGGCTACATTACGATGCCGGGTATTGCGTACTACTGTGGCAGCAAGTTCGCGCTGGAAGGCATCTCCGACACGCTGAGCAAGGAGTTGGCGCCGTTCAATATTCATGTCACCGCCGTGGCGCCCGGCTCGTTTCGAACCGATTGGGCTGGCCGATCGATGCGCCGCTCCCCTCGCAGTATCGCTGATTATGACACCCTGTTCGATCCGGTCAGACAAGCCAGAAAGGACAAGAATGGGCACCAGTCGGGCGACCCGGTAAAAGCGGCTCAGGCCATGCTCGAGATCATTGAAAGCGACACACCACCGGCGCACCTATTGCTCGGCAGTGACGCACTCAAGCTGGTTCGGAACCAACTGGTCGATAAGTCGCGGGAGATCGATGCCTGGCAGAGATTGACGGTATCGACAGACGGTTGAATTCGGACTCTACTCTTCTCGAAAGGCCCTACTGAACTGGTCGGTGATAGGCTTGATGAAATACGTCAGTGCGGAGCGCTCTTCGGTGGTGATAAAGACTTCGACTGGCATACCAGGCAGCAACGAAGGAACGCCGAGTTTTTCAAGCTCTTCTGCAGAAACGTCAACCTCGCCGAGGTAGTAGGGTTCGCCAGTCGTATCGTCGCGTGTTGTCGCTGCGGAGATATAGACGACCTCACCTTTGAGCTCCGGTGTTGTTCTCTGATTGAAGGCAGTGAAACGGAGCCTGACCGGCTGTCCAATCCAGAGTTGGTCGATGGTTACTGGAGCAAGTTGCGCTTCGATTTCCAGTTTGGCCCCTTCCGGAACGATCGTGACAAGTTCTTCGGCAGGCGTGATCACGCCTCCTATCGTATGGATATTCAGCTCATTTATGGTTCCAGAAATCGGCGCGCGAATGTCCGTTCGCGCCAGCCGATCCTCGATGGCGATGCGCCGGTCACGCAGTTCCGAAAATTCCGCCTCCACGGTACTTAATTCACGCTGTGCCTCGGTACGGGCGTTCTCGTCGATCGCAATAATCTGCAGGCGAATTTCACTCATGCGGGTTCTCGCTCTGGCAATGGATGCGTGGATCTCACCGCGTTCACCCGAAAGTTGTGCTCTTTCACGAGCGATCGGAACGAAGCGTGTTCGTGCGAGCAGCCCCCTGCCAACAAGGCCTTTGTTCGCCTCGTATTCGTCCTCGACTACAATCGATTCCTCGTCTTTCGACTCCCGCTGCGCTTCCAGTCCCTTTATCTCCTCTTCGATTTGCTCGACGCTGAGTTCGAGCTGCTGCTTCTTGCTTTCGCGACTTGTCCGATTGCCGTGGAAGAGGCGTGTTTCGCCGAGGAACACATCCGGAGATTCGTCTACGGCCAGATCAGACGGGAACTCGATTGCCGCAAGCCCATCCCGTTCTGCCAGCAGACGCGCCCGCCGGATGGCCAATTCCACGAGTTTGGAGCGCACGATCGAAAGCTCCGCCCTGGTCTGTGTGTCCTGGAGCCGCAGCAACACGTCTCCCGCTTGAACGAAGTCCCCTTCCCTGATGACTATCTCGCTGACGATGCCGCCATCTGGATGCTGTATCGACTTCAGATTCTGATCCACCGTCACCGATCCTTGCGCGATGATGGCACCACTGAGTTGAGCGCTCACGGCCCAACTGCCGGCCCCCACCACCAACAGTAGGGCGAGTGCCGCGCCCACACAGACACGCGGACCGAGCCGAAAGGCGTTATCCGGTTTCGGCAAGGGCTTTCCCGCCCCCTCGGAAAGATCATCTGCGCTCATACTGTGCTCCTATGATAGCCACTCAAGACCATCGTCACGCTGTGTAGACCACGACAGCTTGTGTACTCCCTGAAGCGAGACGGCCGTCGCCCACATTTCATCGTCCTCGAAGTCGGTCTCGACCACGGTCCACTCGCTGCCATCGTCCCGATCATGGCGATAACGTATCGGCAGATCGTCATCGTCTTCACCGTGATAGATGTGCTCGAAACGGTCGTCCGGCTCGTCGTCGTCCTTCCAGAAAATATCGTACTCAGACATCCGGATACGGTCTCCGACGCCAAAATCCAGGATCACGTGCGAAACGGCGAGAGATAGACCCCCACCGGCGCTGGCGAACGCAAAGACGTCATCACCAGCACCGCCAGCGAGCGTGGCTGCCTCACCACCGAGGATGAAGTGATCGGCCTCACGGCCTCCAAGCACCTTCTCGAACCCGGTGATGGAGTCATCGCCGATTTCCACACCGCTGACGACACCGCTTACCAGATTGACCACGAGCCCTTTCGTCGCATGGCTGTAGTCCAGAGTGTCCGAGTTCCCGCCGCCACCGTCGTACACGTCATCGTCCGCATCCAGCGCCGCCACGACCCGATCACTTCCCATGCCACCGAAAACCTGGTCGCGACCTGCGCCGTCGTACAACTTGTCGTCTCCCGCACCGCCGGTGAGCGTGTCATCTCCTCCGTCACCGTGAACGGAGTCTGCCCCATCCCCCCCAAGCAACAGATCGTCGCCTTCACCGCCGCTCAGGTGATCCTCGCCAGTGTTCCCGAAGATCACGTCATCGCCGAATCCGCCAAATAACCTGTCGTCGCCGGCTCCGCCGAAAAGATGGTCGTTGCCAGCGCCGCCGAAAATAATGTCTTCGCCATCGCCGCCGACCACCACGTCATCACCGTCTCCAGCGACGATGTGGTCGTCTCCCGATCCTCCGATCAGTACGTCGTTGCCGGCCCGTCCATCAATGTTGTCATCACCACCTGCGCCGTCGATCTCATCGGCACACATGCTGCCGAGAAGCGTGTCGTTTGCCGCAGTCCCCGTGATAACGGGCTGCTCAACGACGGAGAAACGGGCGACCGCATCGGTCACAAGCTCGCCGTCAGTGACCTGGTAGGTAACAGTCACGGGCCCCGGTTGCCCATCATCGCTCTGGAAAACCCAACCGCCTTCCGCTTCCGTGAGCGTGCCGGAGGACACGGCCAGGTTTTGAACCGAGAGGACGTCGCCATCGGGATCCTCGGCCTTGCTCAGCAGGTCATCGAGGGCGATCAGCAGTGCCACGCAAGGCGCCACATCCAGCAGATAGACGGGACCTGATACTCGGGGAGCACGGTTGCCATCGGGCCGGGTGCCAACATCATCGTCGTCTTCGGGGTCGAGTGTGTCGCTATCCGCAGAGTCATCACCATTCGCAGAGCCATCGCCGTTCGTAGAACCATCGCCATCCGCAGAGCCATCGCCTTTCGTAGAGCCATCGCCGTTCGTAGCACCGGAGCCATCCACGGGGCCATTGCCTCCGGCGGGCGGGTTATCACCCGGCGGTGATTTGCCAACCGAAGGACCGCCACCACCGGGTGAGAGGCGATTACCGGCAAGATCAAAAATTTCGGCAGTCGCTGGACTGGCACCGCCCCCTCGGTCCGCCCTTTCAGCGCCACCATTGGCGCGTGCCGATCCGGATACGGGCACGCCTTCGCTTTCGTTCGGATAGCGAAGGGCCATCGCGGCGGCTATCGGCGTTACCGAGCCGGGAGATTCGGAGTCAGGCAGATCAGGAGATTCCCGCGGAATGGCACTCTCCTCAACCATGCCCGCTGGAGTTCCGGCATCCGCTGCAGCGGCGGGCGGCTCCTCCGGCTGCGATGGGGGTATCTGCTCCCGCCCCCAGGAAAAGATCGAGGCCAGGTAAGCAGCGACTCCCGTCAGTAGACCGCCGATAACCAGAGGTGTGCGAGAGACCTCGTCCCCGCTCTTCAGAACGTAGCGCTGCGAGGCGTCAGTCTCCGGTGAAACGCTCTTCGTACCTTTGACGTTAATCATGGTCCGAATGCCTCCTTCCTAGGCGGCGGGGTAGATCGTACTTCGCGCACGTTGGACTTGCCGATGATCTCATCCTTCTGACCAAAAGCGGCCAACCGTCCGTTCTGAATCACACCCACGAGATCAACCGCAGACAGAGCGCTTGGGCGATGGGCGGCCACCACCGCGATGCCACCACGCTGTCTCACGCCCTCAATTGCCACCGTCAGCGCTGCTTCACCTTCCGCGTCGAGGTTGGAATTGGGTTCGTCCAGGACGACGATGAAGGGATTGCCGAATAGTGCGCGGGCGAGTCCGATCCGCTGCCGCTGGCCGCCTGACAGCGACGCACCGAGTGAGCCGAGCTGCGTGTGATAGCCGTTCGGCAAGCGCACGATCATCTCGTGGACGCTTGCGGCCATCGCCGCCGCCACGATTGCCTGTGGGTCCGGTGTTTCCTGAAACCGCGAAATGTTCTCTTCGATCGTGCCATTGAGCAGCGCGACCTCCTGAGGCAGGTAGCCGATGAGCTGACCGAGAGCTTCGTCGTGCCATTGCGAGAGCTCCGCATCATCGAGCCGCACACTTCCACGCAGCACCGGCCAGATTCCTGTCAACGCGCGCAGCAACGTGGTCTTGCCACCTCCGCTGGGGCCGATGATTCCAACCGCTTGGCCAGCCTTCAGTTCGAAACTCACCTCGCTGAGCAGGACTTGTCCTGAATCGGGTGCGGCGACGGTGATGTTCTCGACCTTGAGCGAGGAGCTCGGGGTCGGCAGTTCCATCGGTTCATCAGCATCCGCCAGCGCCTCTACCGTTTCCTTCAGCCGTGCGAATGCGGTTCGCGCTCCGACAACGCTCTTCCAGTTACCTATCGCAAGATCGATGGGGGCAAGGGCCCGCGCAGACGCGATGGAGGCAGCGATGATTGCGCCGGCGCTCAGCTCTCCCAGGATAGTGAGCAAGGCACCAAGGCCAAGGACAGCTGACTGCAGGATCATCCGCAGCACGCGCGAGACCGCTCCAAGGGTGCCGCTGACATCGTTGGTTCGCGTCTGCAACTCCAGATGATCATCGTTGGCACGGTTGAAGCGGGCAGCCGCACGTCCGGCGAAACCCATCGCCTTGAGAATTTCGGCATTGCGGGCGTTGGAATCGGCGATGGTGTTGCGGATGATAACCGCCTGCTGCATGGCGCTGCTCAGTTTGGAGGTCATCAACTCCGTGACGATCGCGAGCATGGCCAGAATGAATCCGCCGAGAAAAACCAACGCGCCAAGATAAGGATGCAGCAAGTAGACGAACACCAGAAACAGCGGCATCCAGGGAAGGTCCAGCAGTGCTACCGGCCCCTGACTCCCGAGGAAGCCACGCACGGTATCGACGTCGCGACCACGCTCCAGTGATTCCGCTGTCGAAAACCCGAAGCGCGGCATGTCGATAGCGACCCGGTGCGCCATCGGCGCGATATTCTTGTCGAGGCGCGCGCCGACACGAACAAGAATCTGGGAACGGATGATGTCGAACATCCCCTGAAAGCAATACAGGCCAAGCGCCAGAATGGAGATGGCGATCAGCGTTGAAATGCTGCCGCTGGTCAGCGCCCGGTCGTAGATCTGCAACATATAGAAGGCACCGGTCAGTGCGAGGACGTTGATGATCCCCGACATACTGAACAGGAAGAAAAAGATCCCTCGAAAACCTTTGGTCAGCTGCTCTGCGCTCTTACGCTTTGCCGACGTCTTTGCGTCTCTCTTGCGCATGAGAACTCCCCCCTGTCCCTATATTGAACGGTCTATCCCTGCGGGCAGGCCCGCCCCGCAGGGATCGTTCTTGTTGTAGTTGTAGTTATTGTTGTAGTTCCTGTTGTAGTGCTTGTTGTTGTAGTTCCTGTTGTAGTGATTGTTGTTATAGCGCTTGTTGTCGTTCGTTAGAGGTTGAAGTCGCTCACTCCCAGTTCATGTCGACCCTTGATGCTGAGGGAGAAGTCGGCATCATCATCTCCGGTCGTGTTGCCCTGAACGACGGTGTAGTCCTCGCCGTCGAGTGTTTGGTGGCTGAACATGAGCTGGCCAGCGCCGGTGAAGGCCTCCGTCACCAACGTGAAGTTCTGGTTCCCCGATGCACACCCATTCGCGTCAATGCCGCTTAGATCGATACGGTCGCCCGGCTGAAATCCCATGATGGTATCGCCGTCCGCATTCGCCGCGGAGAGGAAGCGGAACGTGTCATTGCCTGCACCGCCGTCCATTACGTTGACCGCGCCACTTGCCGTGATCGTGTCGTTTCCTGACCCCGTGACGATGTTCTCGACACCCCACAGCCCATCATTGCCGGTTTCAGTGCTCGAGACGCTGCCACGTCCCATGAACCCGGTGCCAAGGTCCGCTGTGATCGCCGCCGTGATCGCCGACATATCCAGCGTGTCGCTGCCACTGCCTCCCACCATGTCGTCGCCGTAGTAGGTGTCGTCACCATCGCCGGTTTCGGCCACTAGCAAGTCATCGCCATCGCCGCCGAAGACTGTGTCGTCACCGTCACCGGCATTGATGAAGTCGTTGCCGTCCTCTCCAAGAACGCGGTCGTCGCCGTCATCGCCGTAGAGCATGTCTGCCCCATCGCCGCCAAGGATGTCGTCGTCGCCATCATGGCCGAAGACCACGTCCCTGCCGCCCAGCGCCATGATCGTATCGCCGTCCGCCGTACCCACCAGAGCATCGGCGCCTTCGCTACCCGCAATCGCTGCCGCAGGAATCGACACAACGACCTCCTCCTCGTCGGAAGATGGTTGATCGCCATCATTCACGGGGACGTCGTCGTCCTGATCCACCTGATCGTCCTGATCGTTCGGCGGTGTTGCGTCGAAGGTCGGCAGCTGGCCGTTGCTGCGGAAGGTAACGGAGTGACCATCTGTCGATATCGTGGTCGAGCCGTCCTCGTTCGTGGTGGAGACGTAATCGTCGATTGTGGTGCCCGGCTTCAGCTCGACCACATCCTGTGGCCGCAATGTACCGATGATGGTGTCATTGCCACCGGCGCCCTTGAACACGATCCGGTGTTCGGAGAGCAGTGACGAGATGTCGACGGTGTCATTCCCACTCGACCCAAGGATCGTAATCGTATCGGGCCGCAGGCTCGTCGCGACGTCAAAGCTGCCGTACATTTCGACAGTGTCGCCGTCGAACTGGCCGCCACCGCTTACCCCGCCGCCGTTCACGACGATCTCCTCGATCTCGGTGAGCTCAGCGATGATGGTGGCAGCGGCTTCGCCGACGCCACCGACTTCGCGGGTGACGATGATCTCGACCTCATCGCTTCCGGCAAAGCCGATACGGGCAACCGCCTCGTCGTAGGTATAGATGCGGTAGGTCTCGGCTTCCTCATTACCGACGACCTGGAAGGTGTCGCCCTCGGCACCTTCACCGCCACCGTTGATGTTGTCCATACCGTCGCCGGGCCGCCAGATGAACGTGTCATCGTCGGTCTGCGGCGGTACCACGTCGTCATCGCCGTCGCCCAGATCATGCCCTTGCAGCGTATCGTCACCGGCACCGCCGATGATGACATCGTTGCCATTGCTACCGACAATGTTGTCGTCACCATCACCGCCGAAGATGATCCCCGGGTCTGCCGATGTCACGTCACCGTCGCCGCTGACGATGTTCAGCACTTCGCCATCACCGAACTGCAGCCGCTCGATGCTGATCAGCGTGTCCTCGTCGCCGCTGGCCAGATGCGTGACGGTCGAAAGCCCCGAGCCGCTCACGCCGAAGGTGTAGTCTCCCGCCGACCCCGCAAAACGTGCGGTATCGATGCCGCTGCCGCCGTTGAGGACGTCGTTGCCTTCGCCGCCATCCAGCACATCGTCCTGGTTGCCACCTTGCAGGTTGTCGTTGCCACCGTTTCCGATCAACTCATCGTTGCCGTTGGCGCCGACCAGGTTGTTGGCGCCGGCGTTGCCCGTAAGCTGATTGCCGACACCGTTGCCCCGCGCATTGAGGTTACTGCCGCCAAGCAGCACCGCATTCTCCACGGTGTGACCACCAACGACCTGATCGTCCAGGCCGGGGTGCAGGTTCACCGAGATGGTGGAAAGGATCGTATCGATGCCACCACCACCGTTCACGACATCGCCGTCATCGGTGACAACGAAGGTATCGTTGCCAGCGCCGCCGATCATCGTGTCTGCACCGCCACCAGCGAGGAAAATGTCGTCTCCCGCGCCACCGGTAAGACTGTCATTTCCGCCGAAGCCCAGCATGAGATCGGCCTCGTTGGAGCCGGACATCGGAGGTCTGACGATGTTGTAGGAACTACCCTCGACCTCAACCCGCTCGATAGCGATGAGCGTGTCGGTGCCGCCAGCAACACTGGTCACCGTCAGATTGCCCCCTGCAGGAGCAAAGGTGTAATCGGTGATCGGACCCTCCAGTACAACGGTGTCCGTGCCGTTGGCCCCAGTCAGGATGTTATTGCCGGAGTTACCTGTTAGCTGGTTGTCGGCCGCGTTGCCTCGGGCATTGAGGTCATCGCTGCCAAGCAGTACCGCATTCTCCGTTGTGTGCCCCCCAGTAACCTGGTTGTCCAGGGTGGGGTGCAGGTTGATCGAGATGGATGCACGGATCGTGTCAATGCCGTCACCGCCATTCACCACATCCCCGTCGTCGTCGATCACGAAGGTGTCATCGCCCGCGCCACCAGACATGGTGTCGGCACCTTCTCCGCCGTCGATGAGGTTGTCGTCATCGTCACCGCTCAGGGTGTCGTTGAAGGCACTACCCTCGAGATTCTCGATGTCGATCAGCCGGTCGACGCCAGCGCCGATCGTATCCTGCTCCTCGAAGCTGGCCAGCCCAGCCTGCCCAAGCAGCGAGACAGTGACTGCGGCTCCCGCAGCGGCATACGAAGCAGTATCTCGCCCTGCACCGCCATCAATACGGTCGTCTCCTGCGCCACCCTCGAGATGATCGTCACCGGCTGCGCCGCGGAGGTCGTCTCCGCCATCGCCACCCAACAGGGTGTCGTTACCGAAGCCGCCATTCAAGGCATCGTCGCCCTGACCTCCTTGCAGGGTATTATCGAGGCTATTGCCCAGCAGCGTGTCGTTACCGGTTCCGCCGGTAACGTTCTCCACGCCGCGGGTGATTGAAAAGCCCGTTGCCGCTCCGGTAAGCAGATTCACCGAGACGTTCTCGCCGGTGTCGTAGGTCAGGGTGTCAATCCCGCCGCGTAGGTCGAGATCTGTCGCCTCCACGCCGGTGACCGAAGTCGTGCCATTCACCAGGTCCACGACACCACCGTTCACCCGGACTTCGACGTCATCGTCGGCATCAAAGCTGCCTTCAACGATCCTCAGCCGATCCTGGCCAGCGCCGCCATCAATCTCGTCGCTGCCATGACCATTGCCATAGATGATCGTGTCGTCGCCAGCCTCGCCAAGCACCACGTCATCGCCTTGACCGCCATCGAGCGTGTCTCCGCCGGCACCGCCCCGGAGGGTGTCGCTGCCACCGGCGCCATTCAGAACGTCATTCCCGTTACCTCCGGAGATGTCATTGGCTCCATCACCGGCGATAACGAAATCGTCGCCCTGGTTGGTGCCGCCCTCGGCGTCACCACCGATCCCAGCGCTCACCACCGGATCGTTGGACTCGATGTAGTTACCGACGACTTCGGTCACTTCCGAGATCACCTCATGGGTGTTGAGGAGGTCATCCTGGTAAACCACCCGCATCCGCAGCTGCATACCGACAAGATCCGGCCCGGGGATGAAGGAACGGTCGTTGCCGCCGAGTTCCGCCGGCACTGTCTGCCAGTTGTTGAGGCCGTTCGGTGAGTACTCCCAGTTATAGGTGAGCAGGAACTCCTCGAAGGCGTCAGTCATGCCATCGGGGTCGGTGAAGGCCACAGTCGCGGTGAGCTCCTGCCCTTCAGTCGGGGACATATCGCTGATCAGCAGCGGTCCCGTCGGATCGTCGTTGACGCCGATGACAGGGTCTGTTGGCTGCGAGGAAACGATCTCCAGCACCCCACCGGCATCGACATAGTTGCCGAGTACCCGGATCCGGAGCCCATCGTGCTCATCACCCGGAGTGAAGGTCAGTCCGTTGACATTGGGAATGTCGATATAGTCACCGGTGCCATCGTTGCGCTCGATCTGCCAGCGGAAGGTCATCTGGGTCGGATCGACGCGACCGTCCGGGTTGTTGAGATCCCGGATGTTGTCGGCATTGACCGTCAGCGCCTGGTCCTCGCGAGCCGGAAGCCCCTCGATGATCAGACGGCCGGTGGGATCGACGTTGCCGGTTTCGCGGATGGTGTAGATGCCATCTGCGAATTGGATCCGTTCGATGCCGATGAGTGTGTCGGTACCCTCATCGATCTGCGGATCTATATCCTCGTGCTCGCGCCGCGCCACGTAGGTCCGGTCGCCGACATGAGTGATCTCATACCAATCGCGGTTGCCCGCGAAGATCGCCGTGTCGGTGTCATTGCTGCTGTCTTCGTCGTACTTGATCTCACGAACAATCTTCAGCTGTTTCGGTTTAATGACCCCTTCCAGCAGGAAGTTGGACAACTCTTTGGTCACACCGCCTACCGTGACCATATCCGTGAGACTGTCGACGGTGAAGGCCTCGGTCCCTTCCATCACATTGCCATCAACATCGAGCTCGCGGATGCTGAGGCGCACGTTCAGCCAGGCATCGCCGTGGATGAAGTCGTTGGCGCCGCGCCCCTCCATGGTATCGTTGCCGTCCCCGCCCAGCAGCATGTTGCCCTCGGCCCAGGCCACTACCTCCTCCAGATCAACGTTGGGGTCGGTCGGCGCATCCTCGATGCTGATGCCGAGGAGTTCGCGCAACCCATCGATCCGGTTGACGCCGGCCTGAGTCAGGCCGTGATTCTCGAGGCTGAACTCGACCTCGATCTCCTCAGTGCTGCCGCGGTCGTCGCCGCGCAGAACGTCGTCATGGATCCACCCGGACAGACCTTCGGTCTGATCGAAGCGGTCACGCAGGATATCGTCAGCGACTGTGGTGAAGATAGGAATCCGCATATCGGAATCCGCGGCTACCGGGCTGCCCTTGTGGATCGCCCAGTCAAAGCCGAACATGCCCTCGTTGCGCATGACGCTTTCACCCTGGACCATGATGTCGTCGCCGGACTCCGCGTCGAAGTCGTTTTCGTTGGCGCCGGCAAACATCACGTCATGACCGAGGATGGTGGAGTTGAAGAACAGCTCCGAGTTGTCTCCATTTAGAACATCGAAGCCGTCGCCGCCCTCCATCCAGTCGTCGCCTTCATTGCCGAGGATGAAATCGTGATCGGCACCACCGAGGATGAAGTCGTTGCCCTCTCCCGCGAATACCTCGGTCGCATCAACGCCGACGAGAATGACGTCCTGGCCATCTCCGCCCATGACTACATCGAGGCCGTTCGAGTTGGCAATGACGTCGTCGCCACCTTCGCCTTTGATGAAGTCACCGGTGTCGCCGGTATCGGTGATGATGTCGTCACCGGCGCCACCGATGATGAGGTCAACACCATGGCCACCCTCGATTCGGTCGTTGCCGGTGTCGCCCCAGATGGCGTCATCTCCGTCACCACCAATGATGGTGTCGTCGTTCTCCGTGCCGCCGATTACCGCATGCTCTCCGCCGGTGAAGCGAAGATAGTTATCGTCAGGCCCTTCTGTCGACGGATTATCCCGCTCCACCTTATCGCGGATCGCGTTGAGCACCGGGTCGTCGCCCTCGGGGTCCATGGCGATCTGCTTGGACTCATCCACCTCGAGCACCACGTCGTGCTTGGCAAAGGAGTCGACTCCCACGTGGAAGTTGACCTCGTCGTCCTCGGTGCCGAGGATTCCGTCCGCGCCGGGTAACGCCATGTCCGTATTGGCCATGATCAGCTTGGAAAAGGCGTTGTTCTCGAGCTCGTTGAGCAGGTTCAGGCCCTGGGTCCGCGACAGGTAGTAGAAGCGGTCGCCTTCCTGCAGGTTCTCGAGCTGCAGCTCGAATACCGCATTGAAGGTGGAACCCAGCATGCCGCCAAAGGGCATGATCTTTTCAGCGAGGCCGCCGATCCAGAGGTCAACCAGGTTGAGTCCGGTCTCCACTCCCGCCCAATCGCCTGTACCGTTGAGAAACTCCAGGCGATCCGCGATTTCTCCCGCCGGGCTCACAATATCGAGCCGCACGTCCTCTACCAGGATCTGGTTCATTGATCCATCGGTCTGCTGGATCTCGATGCTGAGCTCTTGCCCGGCCTGTGCGGCACCGATCAAGCCAGTCTCGATCGAGAAGGTCGCCCAACCGCCATCATCAGCAGGAGCGGTCAGCGAAACGGTCGCCAACACGACCCCGCCCGCGACGAGCCGCGCTTCTCCGCCGGGCCAATCCTGGTTGGTACGATCACCCACATCGAGCGTCAGCCGGTAGTTCACACCCTCCTCAAGGGTGATACCGGTGTCCTGGGAAAGCTGCGCGTTCTCGCGGAGCCAGGCCACGTTCGAGCCATCGACACCATTCGGATCGACCACACTGGCGTCCGGGGCGTAGAGGCCGCCGGTACCGCCGGTCAAGGTCCAGCCGCTCGGCGCTCCGACGCTGTAGTTGCCTTGTGGATCAACGTTGACACCTGGCTCTCCCGCGGCCAGCGAGTCCGACTCGAAACCTGCATTGGTGAGCGCGGCTGCCACCGTCTCTGTAGACTCGGCCAGACCCAGAAGAGCCATCGCCACGTCGCGCTTCTCAACCAGAGTATCGGCAGCCTCCAGCAGCGGATGAGTGCCGTAGGCCGCGATGAAGTTGATAACCGAAGCAGGCGTCTTCAAGTTGGCGCCGAAATCCGCCCAGCTTTCATAAGGCTTGAGCCAGCTCGAATTGCTCGCGGCATACAATTGTTCACGGGCATCGTTCAGCGAGGGCACGCCGGCATCACGACCGCGGGCAATATTGATTGCCGGCAGATCCAACGGCAGGCCAAGCAGGTTGTTGCGCAGCGAATCGGTCACGAACTCATCGATTTCGTTGCCGTGGACATAGGTCATGCCGCGGAATATCGCTCCGGCCGCCTGCTCTGCGCTGATCGTCTGGTTCTGGTCGAACAGAACCGGGTTGAGGAAGGCCTCGATCAAGCCCACATCCACACCCCAGTCCTCGATGGGGATGAGATTGCCGTCCGCATCCACTGGCTGCCCCTCATCGTTGAGGGGAAGCAGCTTCAGGTGGTCAGTCAGCATCGAATGACCGAAGCGGTAGACAGTGTGGGCGAACTCGGCAAAGATCGCCGGATCGACATCGGTCACGGTGTTGAAGACGAAGACATCGATCAGCGGCGAGACCTTACGGCCGAACTCCTCGAACACGAGGTGCTGGTACTGCATCTCAGTGGAGAAACGCGCGGTCTGGAACAGACGCTCGCCGTCCCAGTTGAGCGCATTAGGGTCGAACCCGGCAACGACCGGATCGATCAACCACTCGTTGAGGAAGTCGATATCACCGGCTTCGGCAAGTTCGAGGATCTGCCTCTTGACGTCCTCGACCTGGCGATTGTGCTCGGAGTGGAAAACGTGGTGCACGGCGGTGAGGCCGATGTTTTCGTTACCACGACCGTCGCCGACGATGAAGTGGCGGTCGAGCAGTTCGTTGTCGTAGAAGGTCTCACCGGTATTCGGATCCACCGGAACCGGATCGCCGATCGGGTCGGTGCCGGAGTTCGGATCAGGCATCAGGATCGCCGGCTGTCCTTCGGCTCCCGCCACCAGCACCGGCACCGCATTATGGGCGATGTCGTCAAGGAAGGCATGCGAGGTGCGGACCGGACCGCGGCCATCATTCAGCTCGGACAGCACAATCGGGTTGGCAGCCGTGCCGCTGACGGTCACATCGTCGGCAGTGTTCGGAATGAGATCCGGGCCGATATTGACCACCACCTGCGGGAAGCCATTCTCGTCGCGGATGAATTCGCCGTAGGGATCGGTGCGCAGCAGAGGAACGCCGAAGACGTCGCGGTCATCGAGGTCGATCCCGAGCTTCTCGCGCGCCTGGTCCTTGACGTCCTTCCAGGTGGCCAGACCGCCACTTTCACCATTGAGCAACCGGCCACTCGCCATCGGCTTGCCGTCAACCATCTCGTAATGGCGCAGGAATACCTGGTGTGACGGATGCGAGGTGTAGGTCTGATTCTGGTCGACGAACGGCGTCGTCTTGTTTCTTGCTTCCGGCGTGTCGTCGTCAGTTCCCAGAATGCCATCGGCCCCCGGCCCCATGGACGGTGCCAGACGTGTCAGCACCAGCGGCATGTTGACGTCCACCTCGTCGCCGCTGTCTGGAATGCCGTCAGGCCCGTGGGTGACAAGCGGATCGTCCGCCGTCAGCGGCATGTAGATCGTGCCGTTATCGCCCTTGTGAATCAGGTCGAGACCATGGTCAAAGAACTGGCCGAAGAAGGTCATCCAGCCGTTGAATGGTGCCGATAGCCCCTCGTCCGGCGCCACGTTGGGCAGCAGGATGGTATTGCCGTCCATCTCAATGCCGAAGGTGTCGGACAACTCCTGGTCCATGACGGCCTTCGCTGCGTCGAGCGCCGGCTTGAGCGCCTCACGCGCCGCAGCCACAGTCTCTTCAGTGGTGGCCAGCGCTTGCTGGGCCGCAGCCAGGCTCGCCTCTGCATCGTCGATGGCAACCTGATCACCGCCCTGCTGTGCCGCCTCGAGAGCATCCTCAGCAGCGGTGACCACATCCTTCGCCGCGTTCACCTGCTGCGCCAGTGGCTGATACGCCGTCACTGCAGGGTCGTTGAGAAACTCGGCGTAGCGCGCCCGCACCGCTGTAATGGCGCTGGACAGCGGCATGGCATCGTACTCGGCATGCTGTAGCGCCGCCATGATAGCGGCAGGGTTGTTCAGCGTCTGATCGGAAATCAGCGTCGAGATGATCCGCGGATCGGCATCTACGACGTTGCCCGTATGCCCGCCGTTCTGCCCCATGTTCGTCGGCTCACCAACGACACCATAGTCGTTGTTGTTGATAATGCCGTGGAAGGTGTCATCGCCTTCATTGATGTAGTGCGGCTGCATCGCACGCGGCATGATCTGATCGGCTGCGCCCCAGAGTTCTCGCCCTGGCGTAATGTTATTGAGGCTGCCGTCAACGGTGCGCAGGCCATAAGGCAGATGCGGCTGCGCAAGCAGTTGATCGAGTGGCGTGCCAGCAACATGCGCCTCGGCGATCTTGATTTGCTCGAGTATGAACTCCAGGTCGTGTTTGTTCAGTTTGACGGCCATGTTCCCTCCCAGGCCCCACAGGGCTCTGCGACTTATTCTTATTAACCAATATGGTTATTTGGCGACCCCTTGAACCTCACCAGCGGGCTACCGTTTTATGTCTTCCACAGCCAGCAGGCATGTCTCCGCACCTCGACAGACAAACCATCTGCGGTATCTTTTTCACCCCTGCTAATGACTCAAGATGACATTCAGCAAGTCTTTTCACCTCCTCATATTCATCATCACTTATCTTCGAGAGTTCTAATCAATAAGCACGAGATGCTCGTTCCTCAAGAAGATGAAGTTTTTGTGACAGCAGCGATCAACATTCTCATCATTACCTGACTAACTAATTACAACCATTGATTCCAGATAGGAAAATCATCCACCAAGCGTTGTGCGACAAGTCATCGAGCGGTGATCAGGCAAGGCGGAATCGATGGAAAAGGTGGAATTTACGATGTGCAAATGAGCATTTTGAGAGCGGCTCCAACACCGAACGCACAAGCCCAGGCCCTTTTCGTACAAGAACTCGATCCATTTCAGGACTGCCATGGGGGTTTGCCAGAGCCATCGGAGCACCAGTCAACATGGGGAGAGTACCGGCTATGGAAATGGCTTTGGGTTCTGATGCCATTGCATCAATTGCATTGGTCATCAGCAGTGTGACCGGGTCGTACTGAGCGCTTATGCCCTGAGTTCACGGCCGGAATTCAAAATAACCGCAGCAACTGGATCTCATGGATCTGCTGAATCAGGAAAGGCGACTATCGTGCATGGGATGCAGGTACCACCACATCATCAGCCTTGCGAGGGCATGGCCGTTCTTGTCCAGAAAGCAATGGAGCGCGAAAGCGCTGCAAGTGGCCAGATCGACTTGAGGGCGACATCATCGCCCTACCGAAAAAAGGAATTGAACGGGGTGCTGGACAGCAATCAGTACTGGGACAACAGCTCTTCCACTACCGGCGTCATCTTGCTGCTTACGCTAGCCCACTTGCTGAAGTCAAAGCCGCCCTTGCCTGTCAGATGGTATTCCGCATAGGCAACCCGTTCCTCACCCTTGAACATCCTGAGCTCAGCGTGGGAGAGATACGGCGTGAAGTCCCATGACCTCAGCGCGGTGTAGGTCATCCTGTATTCGCAATGTGCCGGTGTCGCTCCGGAGTAGAGTTCTGTTGTAATCGAGTGATCGTGGAACACGTCAGTCACAGCGTCGACGAAGCCGTCCACGATCACCTTGGGGTTATCCTCGATACAGACATTCGACACGCTGTACGAGCGATCCAGCGGCGTGACCTGAATGGATGTACAACCGGAAACGGTCATCAGCACCGCCACCACAGCACATTTCTTCAATCCAACGTCCTTGCCAAGCTACCTGGTTTCGTGGGGCAAATCGGGCCTATCACCATGCGCCCCGCCCACCGCTTATCGGCAGCCTAGAAGTCACCTTGAGTCGAAGTGATCCACCTTCTGACGGACTTAGTCACTGCTTACCTTGCGAGTCGCGTAGCGAGGTACTACCGCCCTCCCGCACTCCCTAAGGCACGGTTCCCGCTGCGTCCATCAGGCATGGATTGATAAGAAAAAACGTTCAGAAAAATGGGGAAAATCATAATTGTCTGCTATAAGAGACATGATGCATATATGAAGGGTGATAGCGATGCGGGTGGGCTCGGTAGAGTCGTTGTAACGAATAGTCGATTAATGACCGGTTACGGCCCAAAGCGGATGTCTTATTTTTACTCCGACTCCAAAGTTAGGAAAATGGAAAATATCGTTTACAGAGAGGCTCTGTATGCTGAAAAAGATACAACAGATAAAGAAGCTCGGCGTTTTTGAGGATTTTTCTTGGGATCATGAAGTAAAGAGCAATGGTGGTGCCGTTCAAAGCTTTGTTGATATAAATATTATCTACGGGCGCAACTATTCTGGAAAAACAACGCTTTCACGTATTGCTCGTGCATTAGAAACGGGTGAAATTTCTGAAAAATTTGGCTCCCCTTCATTGAGTCTAAAATTCTCCGATAACTCCGAAATAGCTCAAGCGAATCTGACAGCGCATGGAAAAACTTCACGAGTATTTAATGAAGATTTCACAAGAGAAAACTTGAAATTTATCACTAACCCAGATGACAGTATAGAGCCATTTGCCATTCTTGGTGATGATAACAACAAAGTTGAGAAAGAAATTAAAGAGATAGAAGCGGAGCTAGGGTCAAGTGAAGAAGGCCAAGAAAGTGGTTTGTTTTCGGAAAGAAAATCCGCTTTTGATGACTACTCCGAGGCTTTTCAATCGCACAAAACAGCTAACGATAACCTCAAAAGGCAATTAGGTGACAAAGCAACTAATAAAAATATTGGTATAAAATATAAACCAGAGCGATTTGGCGATCAAAACTATACAATCAAAAAATTGGAAGATGACTTGGCAGAGGTTCAAAAATCTAACTTTCAACCATTGACTGATGAGAAAATCGCACAGCACGAAAAGCTCATTGAAGAAAAAACTCTTCCCAACATACCCAAACTCACACCGCCCAACCTGAGCTTTACCATTTTTGTTAAAGAAGCCGGTTTATTAGTCACAAAGGAAATCAGTGAATCTGACAAGATTGAAGAATTAGTTAAAGATGCCGTTTTAAATCGTTGGGTAAATGAAGGTCGCATGCATCACAGAGGCAAGCATGAAAAATGCGCCTTTTGCGACAATGCAATTTCGCAGGAACGCTGGAAAGATCTGGACAAACACTTTGATGAAGAGTCTGAGAAACTAGACAAAGATATTGAGGCCTTGGTTAAACGTATTGAGGATGAGAAAAAATCTATCAGCACAGCTTTGACCATTAACCCGTCACGCTTTTATTCTAAATTTCATATTCAACTTTCCGAACTAAACTCAACGCTTAAGTCGGCTGTTACTGAGTATCAATATTCCTTAGAAGCACTGATTTCGCAGCTAACGAGTAGGAAAAACGATATATTGAATGCTAAAAAATTCGCTCATCCTGTTGATTATTCAACTGAATTAGAATCTGCTTGGGATGACTACAAAAATATTTGCAATGAATCTGACTTATTCAGTAGCTCTTTGAATAGCGAGCAATCCAGTGCCAGAAGAGCGCTAAGATTAAAAGAGGTTGCAGATTACCTAATCACCATTGATTACCATTCGCAGCTCGATTCTATAGCTGCCTTACAAGAAAAACTGGACAAAGCGTCTAGAGAAAAGGTGCGTATTTCCGAGGAAATCACTCAAAAGCAAACATTGATTAGTGCAAAAAAACGTGATCTAAATGATGAAGAAAAAGGCGCCAAAAAGGTTAATGAATATCTCAACAATTTCTTTGGTCATAAGTTCTTGACACTTGAATCCAAAAAGGATGCGGAAAATTCAAAGCGCATTCGTTTCGAAGTTATACGAGATGGAAAGAAAGCTTATCACCTCAGCGAGGGAGAATGCAGCCTTTTGGCGTTTTGTTATTTCTTGGCAAAACTAGATGATATTGAGACGCGAGATTCAAAGCCAATTATTTGGATTGACGACCCTATTTCATCACTGGACGGAAATCATATTTTCTTTATATATAGCTTAATAAGCACCGAGATTGTTGCCAAAGGAGAATTTGAGCAACTATTCATATCAACACACAACCTTGATTTCCTAAAGTATTTGAAAAAATTGAAAGGTAGCTATATTAATTCTACGGGTGGAAATATCGGATTCCAGAAAGCTTATTTTATGGTTGTTAGGCAGGATAGGAAATCCACCGTCCAAGTTATGCCTTCCTATCTAAAGGAATATGTCACAGAGTTTAACTTTCTCTTTCACCAAATTCATAAATGCGCAACGATGGGATCTGTTGACGACACTAACTATATTACTTTCTACAACTTTGCCAACAATGCGAGGAAGTTCTTCGAAATCTACCTCTACTACAAATACCCAGACCAAGGAATGAATGAAGGAACACTCAATCTATTCTTTGGCAATGATAGTGTACCAGCTGTTTTGGCCGATCGAATAAATAATGAATATTCACATTTATGCGGGGTATTTGAAAGAGGAGCAACGCCGGTTGAAGTTCCAGAGATGCAACTGGCGGCCCGACAAATTATAGAAAAGCTAAAAGAAGATAGCGAACAATACTCCGCATTGCTAAGAAGTGTTGGTGAGCCTCCTGAGGCGGGAGATGTATGATATATACTTCCGCACAGTATCTATCAAATAGCTCCCAACAAGTTCCAATGTTTTTTTGGGAATGCGCTAGGGGTTTGATCGTCCGCTTTTGGCCGCAAACAGCCTCCCAGGCCATCAATATCCTGTAACCCCAAACCGCCGATAAACAATGACCCGATCGGCACGATCCGTGGCGAGGGCCTCACAGCCCTGCGCCACGGCCCACTCCTCCGAGGCTCGCAGCAACTGACGTGTGAGGCCGCTGCCGCGATGCTGGGTGACGATATAGAGCCCTTCGATGTAGCCGGTTCTTACACCTTCCAGGCCGGGAATATCGGTTCTGATCGATAGTTCTACATGCCCTGCCGCCCTGCCCTGTTGGTCTCTGGCGATCAGGACTTCCAGCGGTTCATCCAGTTCGCCACGAAAGAACTGTTCGATCTCCTGCTGATGATCGTCGGCTTCCCACAGTTGGTTACGCAACCGTAGCCAATCGTCGGCATCTGTTCGCTGAATGCGATGTATCGTATAAGCCATGCTGCCCTCTCCTTCTCTCCCCCTTTTCCCCCTGCCGGTTACCAACTATCACTGGCCCTTGGGAAAATACAGAATCATCCGCAGATGGCGATGTTCATCGACGATCAGCATTTCGTGGTCGAAGTCCTCACGTTGTGAGTCGTTCGTGGTGACGGCGCCGATGCCGTACCCGTAGCTGTGGAGCTCCGGCTTTTCCCACCAACGTCGGAAGTCCGGCGACAACTGGGTCAGGTCGTCGATCAATCGGTGCATCTCGGGGTCTTCGGGGGCCGATGCCAGGTCGCAGCGGAACTGGGCCAGCAGTCGGAAGGCATCCTGCTGCCAATCGGGCAGGCGACGGCGCATTGCCGGGTTGGCGAAGATCATGCGCAGCATATTGCGCTCGGCCCCCGCTTGCTCGGTGAAGGCAAACAGCCGCTCGGCGGCGTCATTCCAGGCAATCACATCCCAGCGCAGGTTGATGACGTAGGCGGGCCGTGCAAGCTCGTCCATCATCCGTTGCACGCGTGGCGGAATCGATTGCCATTGATATGCCTCTACCGGCGGTGGCCGGCGCTGCGCCAGCAGGAACAGGTGGCAACACTCGGCATCATCCAGCTTGAGCGCCTTGGAAACACCGAGCACGAAGCTTTCCGAGACGTTGATATCACGCCCCTGCTCGAACCAGGTGTACCAGGTCAGCCCCACTCCAGCGAGAGTGGCGACCTCCTCGCGGCGCAATCCCGGTGTCCGTCGCCGCCCTGTCGTCGGCAACCCCACATCCGCCGGCGTCAGCTTGTGGCGGTGATGGAGCAGGAATTCCGTCAGATCACTACGGGTTCGATCAAGGCTTCTGCTGTGCCGCGCTGTCTCACTCATGTCGAGCTCCTGACAGTTGCCATTGGTAATAGGATAACCAGCTATATTGTACCCGGATAATGACTGTTCGAGCATGTGGCTTCCGATGCATTTCGCTGGAGGCGATATGAGCAACCAATGTGATTCCCCCACGCTATCCGACGGCCCCTTCCCCGCGGCTCGTCAGCCGACACAACAAGCCGGCTTCATGGCCTGGTTGGGCATGGCGGTGCTGGCACTGCCCACGCTGTTGCTGGGGCTCGATGTCACCATTCTCTATCTGGCTCTACCGGCGCTGTCGGTCGAGCTGCAACCCAGCAGTAGTCAGGCGCTGTGGATCATGGATGCCTACGGGTTCATGATCGCCGGCTTGCTGATCACCATGGGTACACTTGGCGATCGCATTGGCCGGCGTCGTTTACTGATGGTCGGTGCTGCTGCTTTCGGTGTTGCCTCGGTGGTCGCCGCCTATGCCACCAGCGCCGAGATGCTGATTGCGGCCAGGGCCGCACTCGGTGTGGCCGGTGCCACCTTGATGCCGTCGACTCTGGCACTGATCAGCAATCTGTTCCCGAATTCACGTCAGCGCTCACTGGCGATCGGCATCTGGGCAACGATGTTTGCACTGGGTATGGCGGCGGGCCCGGTGATCGGCGGCTGGGTGCTGAGTCACTTATGGTGGGGCGCCGCCTTCCTTGTCGCGGTACCGATCATCGTTCTGCTGTTGATTGCCGCACCGATGCTGTTGCCGGAGTATCGTGCGGAGCACAGTGAACGGCTGGATTTCACCAGTGTGCTGCTGTCTCTCGCCGCCATCCTGCCCGCCATTCATGGCCTCAAGGAACTGGCCAGGCACGGCGTTGCGCTCGCTCCCACCCTGTCGCTGCTTGCCGGAATCCTGCTCGCCGTGCTGTTCGTACGTCGCCAGAACCAGCTCAGCGCTCCGCTGCTGGATATGCGCCTGTTTGCCAGCCGCACGTTCAGCACCGCACTGCTGGTGTTGCTGTTCAGTTTGATCGCTGTCGGCGGTGCCATGCTGCTGGTCACCCAGTATCTGCAACTGGTGGTGGGGCTCTCGCCGCTGGTCGCCGGACTCTGGATGGGACCACCGGCGTTGATGATGGTCATCGCAGGCATCGCCGCACCACTGATCGCAAGGCGTATCCCGCCGGGCCAGGTGGTGGCCGGTGCACTGGCATTCTCGTCGCTGGGGTATCTGGCGCTGTTCATGGTCAGCACCGCTCCGGGAGGGTTGCTGCTTGCCATCGGCGGCTTCTCACTGGTCTATCTGGGCATGGGCACCATTGCCGCGCTGGGAACCGAACTGGTGATCGGCACCGCGCCCGCCCACAAGGCAGGTTCCGCTTCGGCGATGTCGGAGATGGTTCAGGAATTGGGCGTCGCTCTCGGCGTCGCGTTGCTGGGCAGTCTATCGACGCTGATCTACCGGCTGCAGATCGCTTCGCATCTGCCGAATGAACCGTCGAGCGGCGGTGTCGATACCGTCCACGACAGCCTCTGGGCCACGCTCTCCGCGCTCGATCAACCCGCGCCCGATATTGTCGAGGCCGCCACGCGGGCATTTACCACCGGGCTCAACGTCACCGCCGCCATCAGCGGTGTAGCGATCCTGTGTCTGGCGATGCTTGCCGCCATCCATCTGCGTCAGGTTCCAACGCTGGGCATGGATGACAGCGAGTATTGAAGTTTTTACCCATTGCACGCCATGAAAGACCCTCATGGCGTGCTCTTCACGCTTGCCCCAACGAGGTTCGGATCACTCGGACTGCAACGGCACGTCCCAGGCGTTGAGCTCGGCTTCACTCCAATCGCCATATGCAGCATTGGGGAAGACGATCCAGTCATCGCCGAACCGCTCAGCATTTTCCTCGACCAAGCGGCGCTGTCCCTCGAGATCCGCGTCGGCAAACTCGCCGGAGAAGTCATGCAGGGAGTCACCGAGTTGCATTACCACGGTGTGATCGTCGACGACTTCGGCCCGGCGTTCTGCTTTGGGAGGACCGAGCAGCATGACGCTATCCTTCGATACCTGTGGCAACTCGAGGGCTTCGAGGCTCGCGATGGTATCGGCCTTGTTCTCTTGATAGCGGTCAGAAACGTAGAAGATGTCCACTCCCTGCTCGTCGGCGAACTTCAGGAAGTCAGCAGCGCCGGGAATCAAGCGCGGATCCCCCTCGCGCTCCCAGTGCTTCCAGGTATCCCAGGTGGTGAAGTCATGGCATGCCTGCATGTCGCGAACCAGCAAGGCGCTGTTATCGAGCACCGTCTCGTCCAGATCGGTGATGATTGCCAGGTTCGCGTCTTCGCCATGCTCAGCAATGGCTTGCTCAAGACGCAGAGTCGCGAGGGCAAAGCCTTGACGCTGCAATGCCGCGACCTCGGCGGAACGCTGCTGATAACGAAGCCCCATGGAATAGGCGGCCTGGGCACAGAGGGTCTCTCCATCAGCCCCATCGGCCCCATCGGAGGCAGCGCCAGCAATCGGTACCAAGCCAGCAAGCGGTACTATGCCAGCGAACAGGGTGGCGGTGAGCAGAGTATTTCGGCTGAACGTCATCATGGACATCTCCTGCTTGGTGATCGCAACAGCGCTACCGGGGGTAAAGCAGTTTGATCACGCTTTGTTATTGAAAAGAGCGAGATGACCGTAATTTATTTTAATTAAACGTTCAACTTAACATCTGCAGCCTTGAGCGCTGAATTCAAGCCGTAGAAGCACCAATGGTGGCGTTCAGGGCGATGGCCTGCCGCCTCCTGCGAAGGCTTGAAGCTCCGAATCGTGGCCGCTTGTATCAGCTAGCTGGGCAACAATGCTGTCACCCAAGCACCAGACGCTGTTCGACGTGAACCACGACTTGAACTACTTGAACCACGAACAGCACTGCGGCTATTATCCGCGCCATGAAATATTCCCGTGGTCTGATCTTCAATATCGTGGTTCCCATCGCCGCCATGCTTGCCATCGGCGGTGCGATCTTTGGCGGCCAGGCGATCTCGGAAGCGCGTGTCAGCGGTAATGTTCAGCATGCCCTCAGCGCAGAGCTCGCGACTGCAGCGCTGGTTGAGGTGAAGTACCTGCAGGAGGTCAACCACGGCTACGGCATCTGCGGTCTGTACCGTGTCGCCTCTGCGGACCAGGGCTACGCTTCGTTCTTCTATGACAAGATCAACGACCGCGTCACCCTCGACGTCAACTCTCCCCGTTTCAAGTCGAACTGTGGCCTGTCAGCCATCTGCTGACCCCCAACTCGTCGCAGACCATCAACGTATGATGCTCAGTGGCCAGCACTGACAAATTGTCGCAGCAGCTTGTCGAAAGGCTGGATAACGCTATGGTGGTTCTCTCATCGACTCCCTGAACGGAGAACCGGTCATGTCGGTATCCCAACGCTCGATCATGAAACGCCGCGCCATGTGGGGGCTTTTCGCCCTGATGATGTCGGCTGGTACTGCCCACGCCCAGGACCTTGAAGTAACGGATGCTCAACTGAGGCTGCTGCCTGGCGATCTGCCGGCTGCGGGCTACTTCACGCTGCATAACGCCGGTAGCGATGCGGTAACGCTGAGCGGTGCGGAGAGTGCGGCCTTTGCCATGACGCACATGCATCTCAGCACCGAAGAAGACGGCATGGCCAGTATGAAGTCAGTGGACCAGCTTGAAGTGGCGACGGACGAGACTCTCGAATTCGCACCCGGTGGCTATCACCTGATGTTCATGAAGCGCCAACAGCCTCTGGAAGTGGGTGATGAGGTCGAGGTAACCCTTCAATTCGAGGATCAGCCACCACTGCCGGTAACCTTCGAAGTGGTATCACCGGCGTCGATGTAGCCGTCGACCGTGCAGGAGAACAGTATGTACAAGTGGTTGTTTCCGGTCGCCGTGTCTCTGGCACTTGCGGGCTGCGATAGTGCCAATTGGCATGGCACCGATATCTCGGAGACGATGCCGCCTCTCGACTTCCATCTTGTCGACGAGAATGGTGAGGCGGTGACGGCCGAGGACTACACGGGAAAGACCACGCTACTGTTCTTCGGCTTCACCCATTGTCCCGATGTATGCCCGACCTCTCTGGCCAGGATGACTGCCGCCATCAAGCAGGTCGATGAGCCGCTGCGCGATGATATCCAGGTGCTGTTCGTCTCGGTCGACCCCAGCCGCGATACCCCCGAAGTCATGCAGGCCTACACCGATGTCTTCGGGCCACAGTTCATCGGGCTTACTGGCGACAAGGCGGATATCGATGCCGTTACCAATCGCTATCGTGCAACCTACGAGTACGGCGAGAAGGATGAGCACGGCAACTACGATGTCTCGCACACCAGCGCCATCTATGCCTTCGACAGTGACGGCGATGCACGTCTGTTGATGCGCGAGAGCGATCCGCTGGACTCAACGGTGGCGGATCTGACGCGGCTTGCCGAACAAGGTTGATGCGGTGCCCCCGCTTTCACTCCATCGATCTCGATAGCCCGCTATCATGAGTCATACATTCGCCATCGAGTATGACTCATGATGCAAGTGCAACATGTCAGCCGCTATATCCACCGCTCACCGAGCGAAGTTCAGGCCTTTGCTGCGAACCCTGCCAATCTGCCGCAGTGGGCGGCGGGCCTGGCCGGCTCGGAGGTCACCAGAGACGGTGAGCGGTGGCTGGCAACAGCACCCTTCGGCCGCGTCAGTATCCGCTTCTGTGCTGATAATCCATTTGGCGTCATGGACCATGATGTTGAGCTGGAAGACGGTACGCTCTTCCATAACCCCATGCGTGTGGTGCCCAACGGTGAAGGCAGTGAACTCACCTTCACGCTGTTTCGTCAGGCTGATATGAGCGACGAGCAATTCGCCGCGGACAGGCAGGCGGTCGAAAACGACCTCGAGACATTGAAGGCATTGCTGGAAGGTCCGGCCGCCACCAGCGAGAGCTGACGACAGCCGGCTGTTGCATATCAGGCCGCTGCGGCCATCTTTTCACCACAGGCAGCGGCAAAGCCGCGGAAGATGGCGTCATAGAGCGGATGCTCGCGCGGCTTCCACTCCGGGTGCCACTGTACTGCGAGGGTAAAGCTGCGCGCATCGGCTACGGAGATCGCTTCAACGAGACCATCCGGTGCTGTTGCTTCTACACGCAGCCCCTTGCCGAGCTGATCTACGCCCTGCTGATGCAGTGAGTTGACCTCCGCCTGAGGCGCCGCAAACAGTTCGGCCAGGCGTCCACCCGGATGAATATCGATGCTGTGCACGGGAGCGTACTGCTGCTCCTTTTCTCCCTCTGGTTCACGATGGTCCAGTTTGCCGGGAACGTTCTGTACCGCCTGATACAGCGTGCCACCGAAGGCGACATTGAATTCCTGGAAACCCCGGCAGATGCCGAGTAATGGCATGGCGCGCTCCAGTGCCAGCGGCATCCAGGCCATGGCCGCCGCATCACGATCGACATCTTCGCGAGTATTCTCTGGAGCGCGCTCGGCGCCATAACGGGCCGGCAGCACATTGGTGTAGCTTCCGGTCAGTACCAGTCCATCAAGACGATCCAGCAAGGCACCCGCGGCGCTGGCATCGAGGTCTTCCCAGACCGGCAGAATGACCGGTTCGAGTCCGTACTCACGCAGCGCACTGAGATACTTGTCGGTCACCATATGCGAGGGGTGGCCTTCGACCATACGGCGGCAGGCGATGACGCCAACGAGGGGACGGGATTGCATGATGCCTCCAGGGTTGTTCAATAAAGCTTTTCGAGACTGCACTGCTGTTCAAAAATGCACGTCACGAACGCTCATCGAGTGACTGTTATGCTTTGCTCAACATACATTGGTTCATTTTCCTTGCCAAGCAGGCTCGACTCGACCTTTGGACAATACACGCATAACAGGCTGTTTATAGAGCGTTTATAGAGTGGCAAACGCCCCGTGCTCCATTAGAGCCTGATGACCATAACGTAAATTATTTGACAACACGAAGCCGCAAACGGAACACTAGGGAAAACGCTGATTCGACGCGTAGCTCACAAGAACGCAAACAGGTAACGCCCCATGTCCTCACACCCAGTCGACGAGGCCCGTGACTTCCTGGCACGCCACCCCGATATCGACAGTATCGATCTACTGTTGAGTGATCTCAACGGCGTCCAGCGCGGCAAACGCATCCCACGCGACAACCTCGAGAAGGCCTATATCAACGGCATCAACCTGCCTGGCTCGGTGTTCGCACTCGACATTACCGGCAACACCATCGAGGCAACCGGTCTGGGCCTGGACACAGGCGACCGCGACTTTGTCTGCCGCCCTGTCGCCGGCACGCTGATGCCCACGCCATGGCTACGCAACGGACGTCATGCTCAGTTGCTGATGAGCATGCACGACGACGATGAAAGCCCCTTCTTCGCCGACCCACGCAGCGTATTGGCGCGTCAGATTCGTCGACTTGCCGATGCCGGCCTGAAGGCCGTGGTGGCACTGGAGCTGGAATTCTATCTGGTCGATCGTCAGCGTGACGAGCTGGGAATGTCACAGCCGCCCCGCTCTCCGGCGACTGGCGAGCGTGCTTCCGAGAGCCAGTTGTACTCGATATCCGAACTCGATGAATACGCCGACTTCCTCGAAGATATCCAGAGCGCTGCCGAACTCCAGCAGTTACCGTTGGATACCGCCCTCAAGGAATGCGCGCCCGGCCAGTTCGAGATCAACCTGCTGCATGGCGATGATGTGCTCAAGGCCTGCGACAGCGCGGTGCTGCTCAAGCGCCTGATCAAGGGGGTTGCCATCCAGCACGGCTTCGAGGCCACCTTCATGGCCAAGCCCTATGGTGGCGAAGCCGGGAATGGCATGCACGTGCACATGAGTCTGCTCGATAACGAAGGCAACAACGTGTTTGCAGCGGCGGACGAGAATCCTCTGGGCACCGAAACACTGCATCATGCCATTGGCGGCCTCATGGCATTGATGGCCGACTCCATGGCGTTGTTCGCTCCCAACATGAACTCGTTCCGCCGCTTCCAGGCGGGGCTCTATGTTCCGATGACACCAACCTGGGGCTACGACAATCGCTCGGTGGCACTGCGCATTCCTTCCGGTCCCAATGTGGCCCGTCGTATCGAGCATCGTGTGGCGGGTGCTGATGCCAACCCCTACCTGTTGCTGGCGACGCTGCTGGCGTCCATCGACTACGGCATTCGCCAGCGCATCGAACCCGGCAAGGAAGTCACCGGTAACGCCTACAGCCAGTTCGAGCCGACGCTGACCAACAGCTGGGCACAGGCACTGGATCTACTCGAAGCCAGCGAGCCGCTGACGGAAGCTTTCGGCAAGGACTTCATCAAGGTGTTCATCGCCAACCGTCAAGCAGAGCGTGAATCCGCGATGCAGGTCGTCAGCAAGCTGGAATACGACTGGTATCTACGCCATGTCTAACGAGCATCTGAGCCATGTCTAACGGACATATTCGTTTGTCCAGGTAGACACGGCTCACCCTCGGCACTCCTCGCGCTTCCCCTCTTCGAGTGCTGAGGGCTACAGCAAATCCCGGCCCCTGCGGGCTCCGCTGTCGAACACTACCCGTTCGGCCATGGATAGCTGTTGCCGCGTGGGGGTCATGAAGCGCCATGTTTCGTCAAATAAATCCCAACAACCTCTGGACAAGCAAGATGACAATCACAACCCGGAAAGGGGCGTCCCAGCGCGATATCAGGGAGGCCTGGTCATGACTCACTCAGCACAAACGCCAAGTGCCGCACAAGCCCAACCTTCGCCAGCGGATAGCCATGCATTCGCACCGTCTCAGCCTGACCAGCGCGGCAAGGGCCGAATCTTCATGATGGTCGTTGGGCTGCTGGCACTGGTTATCGGTTTGACGCTCTATCATCAGGCCGGTACCGATTTCGGCTGGATCAGCCTTGTGCCTTCATTGATCGTGCTGGTGGTGGCAATATCCACACACCGCACCCTCGAAGCGCTGGCCATCGGTTCGCTGGCAGGCCTGATTCTGCTTGAGCCCAACGACTATATCGGTGAGCTGGCGGATATCTCGCTATCGGTGATGATGGACGAAACCATCGCCTGGCTGATTCTGGTCTGCGGCCTGATGGGCGGCTTTATCGCCATGCTCGAGAAGTCCGGCTGCACACTGAGCTTCAGTCATTTCATGGGCAGATTGGTCAAGACTCGTCGCCAGTCGATGCTCAGCACCGCCATGCTCGGCGTACTGATCTTCATCGATGATTATCTCAATGCGCTGGCCACCTCGGCGGCGATGAAACGCCTTACCGACCGCTTCGGTGTCTCACGCGAGAAGCTGGCCTATATCGTCGACTCCACGGCGGCGCCGATGTGCATTCTGGTGCCGATCTCGACCTGGGCGGTGTACTTCGCGGAACTGCTCAGAACCAACGGTGCGACAGAAGGCTCGGGGATGGCGCTGTACATCCAGTCAATCCCGTTCATGCTCTATGGCTGGATCGCGATGGGCCTGGTGTTCCTCGTCGCTATCGGACTCGTTCCTGACCTCGGCCCGATGAAGAAAGCCGAAGCCCGTGCCCGCGCCGGGCAGCCGATTCCCGATGGCGCGCCGGACGTGGCGATGAAGGATGAGGCACCGACAGGCAGCCCATGGATTGGTGTGTTCAACTTCCTCGCACCCATGGCGGTACTGATCGGCGCCAGCGCCTGGTTCGAGATTGATCTGCTCAAGGGCGTTATCACGGCAGTACTGTTCACCATCATCCTGTACCTGGTGCAGCGTCTGGCGACCTTCGCCACGCTGATGGACGCGATCATGGATGGCTTCCGCACCATGATGCTGCCACTGGCGATTGTTGCGGTCGGTTTCGTGCTGCGTGAGGTCAATGATCAACTGGGCATGACCCAGTTCATGATCGACTCGCTGGCTCCGTGGCTGACGCCTGCCCTACTGCCGGCCATCGTGTTCCTGTCGATGGCGGTGGTGGTATTTGCCACCGGCTCGTCGTGGGGCGTATTCGTGATCTCGATCCCCATCGTCGTGCCCATGGCGGTGCATATGGATGCCTCCATGCCGCTGGTGGTCGGTGCGCTGCTGTCAGCCTCCAGCTTCGGTAGCCATGCCTGCTTCTTCTCCGACTCTTCGGTGCTGTCTTCCCAGGGAAGCGGGGTCCTGCCGATGCAGCATGCGCTGACTCAGCTGCCCTATACGCTGATCGGCGCCACCGTTACTACGCTCGGCTTCATCGTACTTGGTGTGCTGATGCATTGACGGATGCATTGACGTTGTTAGCGAGACTCAGAAACACGAATCCCGCCTCCAAAGAGGCGGGATTCTTCGTTTAGCGCGCTTCATACACAGCGCTGTAGCCTTTAGAGAGGCCTTTCGGCAGCATCAATCACGCATGGCGCCGGGGTCATTGCCAAGCTTGCGGTTGATGCGCTGAAGGTCCTCGGGCTCGAGCTGCCAGGCATTCGGATCGAGGTTCATATCAGGATGTCTGTTGGCATCGAAGACCGGAAACTCTATACCGTCACGCACCTGATCATCGAAATCGCGCAGAATACGCAGCCCCTTGCGGAACAGGAAGATCAGCGCGATGAGGTTGACCACTGCCAACAGGCCCATGGTGACATCGGCGAAGCCGAAGACGGTGCCGAGATCGGTGGTCGCTCCCCAGCACACCAACGCTATGATGGCGACGCGAAAGACATTGAACAGTTTGCGGTTGTCGCGGCTGAAGAAGTTGAGGCTGTTCTCGCCCAGGTAGTAGTTGTAGAGGATGGTGCTGAAGGAGAACAGCAACAACGCCACACTGACGAAGATGCGCCCCCACTCGCCAACATGATCCGCCAGCGCCGCCTGGGTCATGGCGATACCCGCTACTTCATTGCCCGACGCTGGGTCATAGATACCGCTGAGCAGAATCATGAAGGCAGTTGCAGAGCAGATAATCAAGGTATCGATGAACACCGAGAAGGCCTGCACGATGCCCTGGTTGGCCGGATGAGGCACATAGGCAACCGCCGCCACGTTGGGTGCACTACCGAGGCCCGCTTCGTTGGAGAACAGACCACGCTTGAGGCCCATCATGATTGCCGCACCAATACCGCCGCCGATGGCAGGCTCAAGGCCGAAGGCACTCTTGACGATCAAGGCCAGCACCGCAGGAATCTCGCTGATGTTCATCACCACAATGGCAAAGGCGATCAGCAGGTATCCAACCGCCATGAACGGCACCAGGAACTCGGATACGCGGGCAATACGCTTGATTCCACCGAAGATGATCAAGCCAACGACGATGGCAAGCGCGATACCGCTGTAGAGCACCGGTACCCCAAACGCATCGCCGAAGGATGTCGCCACCGCATAGGACTGCAAGGCGGTGAAGGCGAAACCAAACGTCAGCAGCAACAGGATGGAATACAGCCCCGCCATCCAGCTCCAGCGCTGCCCCAGTCCCTTGACGATGTAATAGGCTGGCCCACCGCGATAGGTGCCTTTACGTCCGGCCTGCTTATAGGTCTGCGCTAGAGTACATTCGAGGAAGCTGGTCGCCATGCCCATCAGGCCGACCACCCACATCCAGAACACCGCACCTGGCCCACCGAGGGTAATCGCTACCGCAACCCCTGCGATGTTGCCGCCACCAACACGGCCTGCGACAGACAACACCAGTGCCTGGAAGGAGCTCAGATGACCATGCTCATCACGCTTGAAGGCCTGACTGGCACCCAGGATGCTGAACATACGGCCAAAATAGCGGAACTGCACAAAGCGCGAGGCCACGGTAAAACCGATGCCGACAGCCACCAGCAGTACGAGAAGTACCTTCCCCCAGAGAAGGTCGTTGAGAAAATCCATCATGAATCAGGTGACTCCCTTTTTGTGTTGTATGGGGCCTGATAGATTCAAACATTAATTCAACGCCATGAGATTTGACGCTTTGGTGCTTGATGGTGCAGTCTCCTTCGCGCCTTGTGCACCACATTGCACCACCCACCAGCACATTGCCTGGACATTCACTGGGGGAGACTCTCGAACGTGGACGATGATTTCGCGGCAAATCTTCGCTATCTCTGCACCTTCTATCACTCCATCGCAGACGTCTGCCGCCGATTACAGATCAATCGGGCACAGTTCAACCGCTACCTGAGTGGGCGCTACAAGCCGTCCGGCAACACCATGCGCCGAATCTGCAGCTTCTTCGGGGTCGAAGCCCACGAAATCCTGCTTCCCCACGCCACATTCGCGGCACTGGTGGGAGACCGGCCCCGCGGTGAAGAGCAGGAGGATAGTGCCGAAGCGCGGATCGAGAACGCTCGCGAGACGCTCACCCCCAACCTGCCCGACAGCGTCATTCAGCGGGGTCGCCATGGACTGTCGCGCTATCTGGGGCGCTATCACGAGTACTATCTGTCGATGTCACAGCCGGGCAAGGTGCTGTGCACTCTGGTGACGATCCAGCAGCACGGCGAGGACGTCATCTATGAGCGGGCCGAACGCATGCCGCTGCCCAGCAGCAACCTGCCGCACCGCAACCGCTATCGCGGGGTGGCGCTGCTGCTGTCCAGCCGCCTGTTTCTGGTCGATTACGAAGCCGTCAATGAGCATGAGATCACCGAGACCGTGCTGTATCCCAGCTTTCGCAGTCACGTGACGCGGCTGAATGGCCTCAAGCTGGGCGTGGCCGACAGCAGTGACCGAGTTCCCTGCTGTGTGCGTGTAGTCTATGAGCGCCTCAGCCAGCGCATTTCGCTGCGCGAGAGCCTGTCACGCTGCGGCCTGTACGACCCGGACGACCCCCGCCTCGACCCGAGCATCGTCGCGGCAATTCGCAATGATGTCGATGAAGGAGAATGGCACTTCCGCGCCCGCTGCTGACCACCACAGCTCCATCATCTGCCCACCGCTTCTGGCTTCTGGCTTACGGCTTCTTGCCTCTTGCTTACGGCATCAGGCTGATCGAGGCACTCGCCGAGCGCCCGCGACTATCCAGCACCGTGAGGCGATGAAAACCACCGCCGATATCATTGATCCAGCCTTCGCGACGCAACTCGTCCATGCTCACCGGCTGGTTGTTGACCAGCCAGTGAAACGGCGGCTCGCCGCCCTGCAGGCGCACAAACAATGAGGCCGCGTCCACGGACGACAGATGCACTTCAGCGCCGTCTCTCGGCACGACAATGCGCAGTGAGGCCAGCGACTGACCCGACGCTCCCTGAAACTGACGCAGTGAGTGTGGCAGCTCTGCGGTCGACGCGATCAGCGCATCAGCCGGTGGGGTGCGATCCGGGGCCTCAACACCGAGGACGTCGAAGGCCGAGAACAACAGCGGTGCAGCACTCTGTGCCCCCAGCGAACCCGGCATCGAACCGTTGTCGGCGCGCCCTACCCATACTGCAATGACGTGCCGCCCATCGAAACCGATCGACCAGGCGTCGCGATGACCGTAGGAAGTGCCGGTCTTGTAGGCGATGCGATCCGAGGCACCAAAACCCGCGCGCGGCGTTTGCCGAAGAATATCGGCCAGGTACCAGCTGGCTCGCTCGCTGATCACGCGGGGGCCAGTGGCAGCATCGGCGTCCGCTGCTCGTGGATCAGGTGCCTGCTGAGTCGTTGTCAGACGCACGGCACGCCCATGGTTGGCGATCATCGCGTAGATCGCCGCCATGTCCTCCAGCCGAGTGCCGACCCCACCCAGGGCCACCGCCAGCCCCGGTGCCGCTCCCGATGCCACCACCGGCGAGGCACCGGAGCGGCGCATGGCTCCCATCAGGCGTGCCGGCCCCACCGCATCGAGCACCGCCACTGCGGGGAGATTACGCGATGCCTGCAATGCCTCGCGAACCGTCATCGGCCCGAGATAGTGACCATCGAAGTTGGACGGCGACCAACCATCAAAATCGTAGGGGGCATCATTGATCAGGGTTTCGGGATGAACGATGCCATCATCGAAACCCAGCGCATAAACCAGTGGTTTGAGCGTCGACCCGGGCGAGCGCAGCGCCTGGCTCATATCGACATATCCGGCACGTTCAGTATCCATGACATCCGGCGCACCGATTCGCGCACGCACCTCTCCACTGTGATAATCGACGACCAGCATGGCCGCTGTTATCGGCTGCGGCTGCCGGGCCACCCAGCCACTCAACTGATTCTCCAGGCGACGCTGCCATCGAGCGTCAAGAGAGGTCGCGACGATGGGTGCTGTCGAGCCTGCCGTGGGTGGCTGAGTCAGTTGCCGAGATAGTGGCTGAGTCAGTTGACGAGATAGATGCCATGCTAGACGCGGCATGCGCTGCTGCACGGTCGGCATCGGTTCCTGAAGTGCTTCACGGGCGATCTCGTCATCCAACACTCCCGCCGACAAACTGCGCTCCAATACCCGATTACGCGCGGCCAATGCCGCTTGTGCATTACGATCCGGAGTACGCTGTGACGGAGACTGGGGAATCGCTACCAGTAACGCGGCTTCGGCGGCGGATAACCAGCCGGGATTCTTGCCGAACCATGCCAGACTGGCAGCACCGACACCTTCGAGGTTACTGCCCATCGGTGCGAGATTGAGGTAAAGCTCGAGAATCTGTTGCTTGCTTAGCTGCTGCTCCAGCGCCAGGGCACCACGAATCTGGGCAACCTTGGCGGACAGCGTTCGCGTCGATCCACCCTTGAGCAGGCGCACCACCTGCATGCTCAGCGTCGAACCACCGGAAACAATCTCCCCGTGCCACGCCGCCTGCATTGCGGCGCGTACCAGCGCCAACCAGTCGACACCGTGATGGGAATGGAAGCGCCGATCCTCATAGGCCAGCAGCATCTCGATATAGTGGCGATCCACATCCTGCAGTGACACCTGCCGCCGCCAGTAGCCATCGGCACTCAGAAACAGACTCAAGGGTTGCTGCTGGCGATCGAGCACCAACGGCGAATAGTGAATCTGGCGCAGCGGATCGGGAGCGTTATCCACCCACTCGTCCAACGCCAGGCGCGCAGCGCTCAACAGTGTCAGTAGCACCAACAGCGCAACCAACAACCATCTTGCACCACGACCGCGATACCAGTGCTGCCATCGGCTCACCGGTATCGTGCTGTCACTCTGCCTGGTAGCCGGCATTCACTGGTTATCCCTATCAACACCTGCCTCATCGATACCACCGATCACCACCCGTCCCGATGCTGTGTTGGCCTGCAGGTGCGGCAGATACATGTCCTGTACTCGTGCGGCAGGATGACGGAAATCACCGGGGCGAATGGCGCGGACCATATAGGCCAATTCGAACGCGTCGCCGTTACGCAGATCCACCGCCGCGAAGAAGTGGTCATCGGCGAACTCGGCATGGGTCGGCTTGATGCCACCGGAGAACCATTCCAGCCCATCGGCATCCGCCGATGCCAGCACATTGGGGTTATCGATATGGAAGCCCGCCGGCAATGGGTCCTCAATCGCCAGTTGACCACGCTGGGTCGCCAACGGCGTGATGGTCAGCACCACCAGCATACGTTGGTTGAGTTCGAGCTGTGCAACATCGATGCGCTCGCCTTCGAGGCTGTAGTAGCGGCGCGATATCTCAACGCCCGAACTACGTGGAGCAACCTCGCCGGTGGGTGCGCCACTCAACGTCACCGCCGCGCTGGTATCTTCATCCAACGGGTTGAGCGGTGCCGAATGACGATATTCATCGAGACTCAATGACAGACTGGCCGCCGTCTCACCCTGCTCCTCGAGCTGACGTGCTGCAACGCGTAACAGGTTGGCCTGCTCCACGCTGTTGCCATGATCGGCCGCAAGCTGGATGGCATTGACCAGCTGCTCTCTGTCCACGGGATAATCGGCTGCCAGCGCCAGACGGTAAGCGATCAATCGATCTCGAACATTGCTGGCGTAGGGGTCCCAGGAGCGCGAGTAGGGATCGATGTCATTCGATCCGAGCACCTCGAACGCGGTCTGGAACAGCCGTGTGGCTCGTTCGGGATCGCCCATCTCATTGAGTGCCGCCCCCAGCCAGGCCCCCTCCAACCCGTTACGCTTGTCGGGGTCCTCGGCACCAAGCCAACTGTCGGCGAAATAGCGCAGATCACTGGCCCGCGCTTCACCCGTCAATGCCAGTACGTAGAGGGCATAGGCGGCACTGCTGCGACTTTCCGCCGAATAGCTGGCACCGTTGACCTTATTCTGCAGGTTGCGCAGGGCCAGACTCAGCGCCGATGACGGCACCTCGAGACCAGACTGTGAGGCGCGCCACAGGAACTCACTGGCATAGGCATCCAACCAGAAATTATTGCTCTCCGGGGCCCAGTCACCAAAAGCTCCCGTCGGTGACTGACGCGACAACACTCCCGCCACGACATCATCGAAGTGCTCGGCGGCCTTGTCGCGAGCCTCTTCGGGCAACACGTCACGCGCCGACAGCAGCGGCTCGACACCGGAAATCAATTGCTCGGTACAACCCCATGCCAACGTATACAGCGACTGCGCCACCGCTGGCACATGAAAATCTGCCAGACCGCCGAAACTCACACTGAGGTTGGAATCCGCTGCCATGCCCCCGGTAAACGTCTCAGGCAACTGGAGCGCCGCGCCGGCCTGCACCGGGAACTGCTGACGACGCTGAATCGGTAGGTCGTTGTAACGCACGTCCAGCGGCAGCGTCTGGGTCAGTATTTCGCCTCCCGGAGTCTCCAGCTCGAGGCTCAGATCTGCGGCGCCGGGATCGAGAGCGGTCAACTCGAAGGTCAGCACGCGATGCTCGCCCTCGTCCAGGCTCAGGGTCTGAGTTCCATTACCGGCCACCGAAACCGGCCCCTTACCTTGCAACTGCACGCGTACTTCGCCGGTCGGCCCTTCGGCATGCGCCAGCTCAAGCCGTACCTGGGCTCGATCTCCCGGAGAAAGGAAGCTCGGTGCATGCGCGGTCAACACGATGGGATCGCGAACGATGAAATCCTCGGCTAGACTGCCGAGTCCAGTCTCGGACCAGGCGGTAGCCATGGCCCGCACCGTGCCATTGAAGGCCGGCAATGGCAGATCGATGATCGCTTCACCATTGGCATCAACGTCGACCAGCCCCGAGAACACCGTGACGTATTCCTCGCGGCGCGGCCCCGGCGCCTGCTGCCCCGGCGAATTGCTGTCCCCGCCTTCGCGCAGTGCCGCTGCCGCGCCGGGAACGTTCTCGATCAAGCGACCATTCAGGTCGCGCATCTCGAAGGCCAGTCGCCTTTGGCCGAAGAATTCCTCCTCGGGCTGTGGCGCCTTGAAGCCGGTCAGATTGAGAATTCCCAGGTCGACCACGGCCACCGTGGCGTAGACGGGCTCGCCCTCAGGAATATTCTCGACCGATAAGGTCAGTTGATTACCCTGCCGCGACTTGAGTGGCTCGACAGGTGCCATCGCCAATTCGATGGTGCGCAGTGACGCATCCACCGCCACCCAATTGACGCCAATCGCACGCCGCGGATTGAGATCACTGGCCTGGTCACGAGGCGTAATCAGTGAGGTGACCAGATAAGCACCAGATCCCCAGCGTTCATCGACCGTCAGGCTGAGCTCGTTGGCGCCCTGCTCGACATCGAAGCGCTGCGTCTCGACCAGACGTCCGTTGAGCACTCGCACCTCGGCGATACCGGAGCGCCGTGCATCGAGCAGCAGTTTGAGCTTATCGCCGACCTGATAGCTGGAGCGATCCAGCCCGGTGGAGAGCCGGTCCGGGGTATCGGCACTGCCTCCGCCGCCGCCGTAGTAGCCCGCCCAGAAGGTGTGGCGAGTCACTACCGGCTGACCATCGACCTCGGCTCGCAACTCAAGCTCGTATTGGCCCCAGCCCACCGGCACCGATAGCTGCCCACCATCCGCTTCCGCAATGTCCACGCTGCCATGGCCATCCCGGCTACGGCGCTCGACGGCGGAGTAGCCCCACTCGCCGTTGACCTTGTACCACTGATAATCCCGTGAAATGCGTGACAGCGTCCATTCAACGCCTTCCAGCGCCTGAGCAGAGCGTCCTTCACCCAATGCCACCAGCTCGAAAGTGGCATCACTACCCTCGGCGGCAACCTGATCGAACAACGGCTTGAGACCGATCACCACGCCATCCAGCGCCATCGGCAAACTGAGTTTTCGTTCGACGGGGCGCCCCGACCCCTCGCGGATCTGCATATTCAGGGACAGCTCCTCCACCTGACCGGCAGAAGCAGCTGGCGGCACCGGCAAGGTCACCAGAGCCTTACCCTCGGCATCGGTGGTCTGACCGGCAGGTAACAACGCCGAGGTACTCTGATCCTCACTGGCGGGAATACCGAAGTGGTAGCCGGGATAGCTCTGCATCTGCCCTACCGGGCGGCGCGTGACCTTGCCCGAGATCGATAGGCCGGCCCCCGGTGCGCCATACAGATAGCGCGCATTGACCGCGACTTCTGCGGGCTCGGCCCGGCTGACTTGCGGCTGACGACTGTCGAGATCGAAGTCGATGCGTTCCGGTACGAAGTCCTCCACCAGAAAACTGACCTCCGCCAGCGCCTCAGCCTCAGGATCGGCATGGAAGCGCAGCTTCCACAGACCATGCATGGCACTGGTATCCAGATCGAGCTGGCCGACACGGCCTCCCGCCGCCTGATCATTCAGCGTCTGCCGCGAATGCTCCTTGCCATCGGGGCGCACGGCAATCATGGTCAACGGCATATCGGCAATCGCCCGACTCTCGAGGTCCCTCGCCAGCACGGTAGCGAAAACGCTGGCTCCCGGGCGATAGATGCCACGCTCAGTGGTGGCAAAGATATTCACCGACTGTGGTGCCGAGTGCCCGGAAACACCACGGTCACTGAGATCAAAACCGGCCTCGCGCAGATTGATGAAATTGAAATCCGTGCCGCCAGCATTGACCACGCTCAACAGCGCCGGACTATCGCCTCCTCTTCCCGACAACCACTGCGGCGCAATGCGGACATAGCCTTGATCATTGATCTCGGCCCGATGCAGTACGCTATTGTTGCGCGCCACCAGTTGGACTTCGCCATCGCTTATCAGACTGCCATCACTGAAGCGGCTGACAAAAACGTGCAGACCGTCCGGCCCCGAGAATGTTGTGAGCGAAGTGTCCGACACCAGAAACCACTGAGTGGCCAGCTGATAGCTGTCTTCGTCGTCGGGTAGCGCGGTGATCGCATAGATGCCGGGCTCGAGGACTTCCAGCGCCGAACCGACATCGAGCAGCGATACGGTGTCCTGGTTACGCTCACTGGCGACACTGGCTTTACCCTTCCAGACCAGACTGCCTTCTTCCTCGGCCAGCTCGGATGCCTGGTAGCGATACAAGGGGTCAAGCCACTCATCGCCGCGCAGCAGGTTGGTCAGGTTACGATCCGCGACATGGTAGATACTCACGTCGACACTGTCGGTATTGACCGCGGTGATCGGGATCTGGTGCGTCTTCCCTTGCGGCAACACATAGCCACGCCCGCTGAAGCGCACGCTGGGCGAACGATCCGGCATCACCAGATCGAAGGCGCGCTCGCGGGCCATGACCTCACCGGAAGCCGCCGGTAACCCCTGACGCAATACGATGTGGTACTCACCGCCATGTTCCAGCCCAGCAATGCACAACCGCTTGCCTTCGGCGCTGACATCAACATCGACACCATTGGTCTGGGTACCCTTACTGACCCGTAGATAGTCACCGTACAGGAAGCCGTCTTCACGCAGTGGCTCGGAGAACTCGGCACAGAAACGTGGCGCGCTGCTCTCGGCCTCAGCACGGGAGTCCATGACTCGCGGACCGTAGGTCAGCAATGCTCTCTCGAGCTGGGAATGATCCCCGGTCAACTCAGTCAGCAAGCGATACGCGGCAAGGATATCGGGGCCGCGCTCCGGTTCTTCCTCGAGCTGATCGATAATCGCCCGCAGCACCAGGCGTTGTTCATCAGACTGTTCAGCGCGCAACCAGGCGTTGACCAGAAAGGCCATTTCCGCGCTACTCCAGCGGTTGAGGTAGTTCGGCCTTCCTTCGCGGTTTGTGGCACGCCGCATCAAGGCCAGCCATCCACTGGGCTGATTGCCTCTGATCGCCTCGTTGAGGTAGTCCCAGTTGCCCTGCACCGGCTCCAGGAACTCGTAGAGCGCCCGAGCCCGATTCAGCTCTTGATCACGGAAGAATCCCAGCGGCTGGCCAGCTGCATGATTCAGCAATGCCGGGTTGGTGGCGACCATGGTGCCGGATAGTGCGCCGACGAAGTTGGTGGGCGGAGATACGGTTTCGGTCTTGAGGAAGCAGGCATTAGCCCTGCCGTTGAAGGTAAATCCACGGCAGGAAGACTCATTGCGGCAGGCGCTGGCACAGTACTTCAGATCAGTCTGGAAGATTGCACGCAGATCATTGCCGGGCATGTCCACGCCGGCTTGATACTCGATACGCTCAGTGGGCATGATCGCAGCGGAGTCGATGGCTTGCGCCGTCCACGGCAGGCTCAATAACGACAGACACAACAGAATGCGACGCATGATCGGGGCTCTCCCTGCGGCAGTCCCCAAAATCTAGACCATTACATGCCTCTGCGCGGCTTCAATCAGGCCGCAATACCAGAAACGCCTGCCTGAGATGCTCTCAGGCAGGCGTTTGCTTTGTATCTCTGTTCTAGCCGCTATCTGTTCTAGCTACTATCTGTTCTAGCTACTATCTGTTCTAGCCTCTAACTGTGCTAGCCCCCTACCTGTTCCAATTCTGCGTTCGTGCTGCAGGGCAGGAAACCCTTCAACCAGCAGGAATCAGGCATTAGCAGGAATCAGCCATTGGCAGGAATCAGGTATTAGCAGGAATCAGGTATTGGTCGTTTGCTGACCGCCAACCACGACATCCCACTGCGGCTGGCCTTCTTCCAGCAGCACTCTATCTCCGTCGGGCGCCTGATCCAGGCGCGCAGTACGTGTGACGCCATCATAATGCCACACCACGTCATAGCCGACGGTCTGCTGCTGGGTATCAGTCACCGTCTGACAGCGTTGCTCAGTGGTGGTGACAGTCTGTCCCGACTCGATGTTGCGCTGGATCTCGCGACCCGCGTAACCACCACCAACCACCCCTGCGACCGTGGCAATCTTGCGGCCGCTACCGCCACCGATCTGGTTACCGACCAGACCACCGACCACTGCGCCCGCGGCGGTACCGAGAATGGAATGCGGATCACGCGTCGGAGCCTGACGACTCACCGGCACGCTTTCACATACCTGACGTGGCGTCTCGACTGTCTGGGTCACCGGTGTGACCGCTGATATATCGGCAAACTGGGGTCCTTCCGGCTGCTGCTGGACCTGCCAGGCACCAAAAGCCATGCCCCCCAAGCCAAATACGGCCAATGTTGAACCTACAATGATCGACTTGCTCATATTATCGTCTCCTTCTGACGCAGACCGCACAATCCGCACCAGGGGTCCTGTTCGAGGAATGAGACTATTCTGGCATTATCGAACACCGTTCGCAGCACCTTGGATGCAAAATGCATGAAACTTGCCGAGGCTGTCGGCTTTCAGCGACGCCACCTGCAGCCAAGCCGCGACAGGGGGCGAGCAACGAGCTGCGAGCAATTACAGCAGAAAGCTAAACAAGCTGTAAGTCACCCCGCTGGTGGATATCCGATGGGCCACAGACAAATCACAGCGAAGCGGCACTGCGCTGCCCGTAGCTCGTCGCTCGTCGCTCGTCGCTCGTCGCTCGTCGCTTAGACCCCCAGCTTGTCGCGTGTTTCGTAGTACCACGCACCCAACGCTGACAATGGCACTCGCAGCATGCGTCCACCGGGGAACGGCAGGTGCGGCAGTCCGGCGAAGGCGTCGAAGCGTTCGTCGCGCCCGGTCATGACTTCACTGATCAGGCGTCCAGCCAGGTGGGTGCAGGTCACACCATGGCCGGAGTAGCCCTGGGCGTAGTAGACGTTGTCGTTGATCACCCCGAATTGCGGTAGACGATTAAGGGTCATCAGGAAGGTCCCGCTCCAGGCGTAGTCGACCTTGGTGTCACGCAGCTGCGGGAAGGTCTTGAGCATCTTGGGACGAATCACCGCTTCGATATCCGCCGGGTCTTCGCCGCCATAATTGACGCCGCCGCCGTAGATCAAGCGGTTGTCACGGGTCAGGCGGTAATAATCGAGCAGGTAATTGCAGTCCTCGACGGCAATATTGTTGGGCAACAGCGCATGGGCCAGATCCTCACCCAGTGGCTCGGTGGTAATGATCTGAGTGCCGCAGGGCATGGATTTATTCTCCAGCTCAGGCATCACTCCACTCATGTAGGCATTACCCGCCAGCACCACTCGCTCGGCCTTGATCGAACCACCTCGGGTTCTCAGCGTCACCGGCTGGCCGTGCTCAAGCTTGATCACCGGACTCTGCTCGTAGATCACTCCGCCGAGGGATTCCAGCGCCGCCGCCTGCCCCAGCACCAGGTTCAGCGGGTGAATATGGCCGCCGGAGTGATCGACCAACACCCCGGTATAACGGTCGCTGGTGACTTCCCGCTTGTAGGCCTCGCCCTCCAGCAGTTCCAACTGATCGTTGCCGTAGCGCTCCCAGAGTTGCTTGTGCTCCTTGAGGCCCTGGAGTTGCCGGGCGTTGCAGGCAGCGAACAGGTTCTTTTCGCGCAGATCGCAATCGATACCGTAACCGGCAATGCGCTCTCGGATGATACGATTGCCCTCGAACGCCATATCGCCCAAGGCACGAGCGGTCTCATCACCGTACTTGTCCTCGATGACATCCATATCGCGGCTGTAGCTGTTGACGATCTGGCCACCGTTGCGACCGGAGGCACCGTAACCGACACGAGCGGCTTCCAGCACCACGACCTTGAGGCCCTTCTCGGCCAGATGCAGCGCCGAAGAAATTCCGGTGAAACCGGCACCGACAACGCAGACATCACAAGTGACATCCCCTGCCAGGGCGGGGCGCTCCGGTGATGGATTGGCTGAGGCCGCGTACCAGGACCCGGCGTGCTCGGTAGCAGACGCGGAATGCTTCGACGTCGCAGACATGGCTAACTCCGAAAGTGGTTATTTTATTTAACACATGACGTCATTCTATGAGCCATTCAGCCCAATTCCAACCCTTTCGATAGCATATAATCACCACCCACAGAAACAAGAAGCCGCAGGAATCCTGCGGCCTCAATGCCTTGTCGCCTTGTTCCACTCATTTCCGCTCAGTTCCGCGTCATCCATAAATCAGCGTGAACGTGCTTCCGACCACAACTGCTGCAACAACTCGAGCTGCTCGCCATCAACACTGGGCGTCAAGGAAAGTCGTGCACGCGTCTCATCATCCGGCATCACCGGCGGCTCACGCAGGGCAGCATCCAGCATCGACTGAGCGGCACCATTGGGTGAGGTATACATGTTGTAGTTCGACAGTTTGGCGGCCACCTCCGGGCGCAACATGTACTCGATGAAGGCCCGTGCTGCTTCTGGGTGCGGTGCACGCGCCGGTATCGCCATCACGTCCACCCAACGCTGCGAGCCTTCCTGCGGCACGAAGAAGCCGACATTGGCATAAAGCTCGGGGTCTGCGGCTTTCTTGCCGGCGACATCTCCGTTGTAGGCCACCCCGGCATGAATCACACCACTGGACACCTGATCGATCGCGGCGAGCGCATCCACAAAGCCCACGAAGTTGGGACGCTGACGTGTCTCAACCACAACCTTGGCCGCCTCGACCCACGGCTGCTGGCCCACGCAATCGAACCCCTTGCCCAACCAGGCGCAAATGGTGCCGAAATTGAACTGACCGTCCCCCTTCAGCATGGCAAACGGATACTCACCATTGACCTCAGAGTCGTACAGCAGGCCCCAACTGGGATCAGGCTCAGGGAAGGTCTCGGTGTTGTAGACGATACCGGTGACACCCCACTGGTAAGGCACGGTGTAGCGGTTTTCGCGATCGTAGTCCGGTGAGCGGAAGTCCTCGAGGATGTTATCCACCCCCTCCAGGCTATCGCCATCATCAGACAACGGCTGCAACAATTCCGCACCGACCAGACGTGGCACCATGTAATCGGATGGCATCACGATATCGTACTGGGCATCGCCGCCGGCGGTGAGTTTGGCCATCAATTCGGAATTGGAGTTGAAGTAGTTCTGCACGACTTCAATCCCCGACTCGGCCTCGAAATCCTCGATGATTTCGGGGTCCATGTAGTCGGTCCAGTTGAACAGGTTGAGCTGGGTTTCCTGAGCATTGACGGACATAGCCACGCCCGCCAGTAGCAATCCGGCCCCAAGCCCACGCCCGATGATCCAGCTGCTGTGCATTGTCTTCATTGTTGTTCTCCTCGCCGGTAGTACATGACTGACAGCACATGCCTGATAGCACAGGACCGGGCTATCCCCGGTCCTGTGAAACACCTGCAATATCACTACACCGAACCTGCCGGGGAGCGTAGTCGAGCCTACACTCGCAGCAACAGGTGCTCCCGCTCCCAGGAACTGATCACCTGGAAGTAGGCGCGGTGCTCGGCACGCTTGACCGCCAGATAGCTGTTGGTAAAGCGCTCGCCGAGAATCCCGGCCAGCTCCGAGCATTCACGCAACATATCCAGTGCCGGGCCAATGTCATCCGCCAGTTTGCTGCCGCCGGCCCAGGCGGACCCAACCATCGGTGGGCGCGCTTCGATCTGCCCCAACATACCGAGATAGCCGCATGCCAACGAGGCCGCCATGACCAGATAGGGGTTGGCATCGGCTCCCGCGAGTCGGTTCTCGACTCGAGTTGCCGACGGCGATGATACCGGCACCCTCAAACCCACCGTACGATTGTCCATGCCCCATTCGACGTTCACCGGCGCTGAGCCGCTGTGGTCGCTGCGCATCAGTCTGCGGTAGGAATTGACGTTGGGCGCCAGCAGCGGCAGTGCTGCCGGAAGGTAACGCTGCAAGCCACCAATGAAATGATGGAACAAGCGGCTGGGCTGACCATCTTCACCGGCAAACAGATTATCGCCGCTATCAGGATCGACCAGGCTCTGGTGAATATGCATGGAGCTGCCGGGCTCGGTCGCCATCGGCTTGGCCATGAAGGTGGCGTACATGCCGTGACGCAGTGCCGTCTCACGCAGCACGCGTTTGAACATCACTACCTGGTCGGCAAGCATCACCGGGTCGCCGTGCTGGAAGTTGACTTCCATCTGCCCGGCGCCTTCTTCATGGATCAGGGTATCCAGATCAAGGTTCATCGCCTCGCAGTAGTCGTACATCTCCTCGAACAACGGATCAAATTCATTGACCGCATCGATGGAAAACGACTGCCGACTGCTTTCTTGCCGCCCTGTGCGACCGATGGGCGGCTCGAGCGGATAATCCGAATCGGTATTGGTCTTGACCAGATAGAACTCGACCTCCGGCGCGACTACCGGCTTCCAGCCACGAGCAGCATAAAGATCGAGGACGCGCTTGAGTACGTGGCGCGGCGACAGATCGACCGGCTCGCCGGTCAGGTAGTAACAGTCATGAATGATCTGGGCGGTGGGATCTTCAGCCCAGGGGACCAGGTACACGGCATTGGGGTCAGGCACCAGTTCCATATCCCGCTCAGCGGGGTTCCAGAAGCGGATGTCTTCATCATCGGGGTAGCCCCCGGTCACGGTCTGGATGAAGATCGAGTCCGGGAGCCGAGGACGCCCGCCGTTGAGGTACTTGCCCGCAGGCATGATCTTGCCCTTGAGGATACCAGTGAGATCCGTGACGAGACTCTCGACCTCGGTAATGCCGTTTTGTGTAAACCAGTCGTTGAGTGCTGGTGTTTCCTGGCGGTTACTCATGTGAGTTTTCCGTATGGTGAATGAACTGCTCGGTAACCGAGCCCCGGTGCAAAATGCCGAACACCGGGGCTCCAGTGTGATGCGTCGCAAGCGGGCGTGACCGACTTGCGAAACACCACACCTGGTCCCTTACCGAGCCTTTACCTCTGACCAGAGCTGTTGGAAGGTCTGCAGTGCTTCGCCCTTGAGGCTTGGCGTGAAATGCAGGCGCTGCATCTCCTCTTCGGTGGGCTGAGTCGGAGACTCCGTCAACACTTCATCGAGATAAGGGCGCGCAGCCTCATTGGGGCTGGCGTAATAGTTGTAGTTCGACAACTGGGCGCCGACCTCGGCATCAAGAATGAAGTTGATGAACTTATGGGCCAGATCAGGGTTGGGTGCGTCGGCCGGAATCATCATCGAGTCGACCCACATCTCTGCACCTTCATCAGGAATCGCGAAGGTCAGGTTGGCAAATGCCTCAGGGTCTTCTTCCTTGTAGAACAGGTAATCCCCGTTGAACGACATCCCCGCATGCACGACACCACGAGCCAGCTGCTGCAAGGTCGGGGTGCCATCGGCGAAGCCGGAGAAGTTGTCGCGGTTCTTGGTTTCGATCAGCAGGTGCGCAGCATTCTTCAAGGATTCAATATCGCCACACTCATAGCCCGCTCCCAGTGAGGCACAGGCGGCGCCTACTGCTACCTGGCCGTCCTGAATCAGCGAGAACGGGTAATCGACATTGATGTCAGGATCGAACAGCAGTGACCAGCTGTTGGCCGCATCCGGGAAGGTTTCGGTGTTGTAGACCATGCCGGTCACGCCCCACTGATAGGGCGCCGAATACTCGGAGCCGGGGTCGTAGGACGGGTCGCGGAACTGCTCCATGACATTTTCCAGGTTGGGCAGTTTCGACGGATCCAGCTTCTGCACCAGCCCGGTCTCGATCAGGCGCGGAATGTAGTAGTTGGACGGCACGATGATGTCGTATTGCGACGTGCCACCGGCATTGAGCTTCGAGACCAGCTCGGGGTTGGAGTTGAAGTAGTTCTGCACCACTTCCACACCGAACTTCTCCTCGAAGGCCTCGATAATCTCGGGATCCATGTACTGGGTCCAGTTGAACAGGTACAGCTTGCCCTCTTCAGCCTGCGCACCGCCGGCCAGCAGCATGCTGCCGAGCGAAATTGCCAGTGCAGCTCGTGTCTTGTTGAGGCTCATGATGGTTCTCCTTGTTGTGTTCGTACCGCGTTGCATTCTTGCTGAGTTGCGTTCGTGCTGAGTTCTGTTCCTGCTGAGTTCCGTTCCTGCCATGCCGTGTCCCCTGGTGGATTTTCATGCGTTCAGGCACGGCGACGGTTGAACATGAGGCTGAACACCGCCGCCAGCGCCACGGCACTGATCATCAGTGTGGCAATGGCATTGATCTCCGGCGAGATACCCTTCTTGATCGCGCCCCAGATATAGATGGGCAAGGTGGCACTTTCCGGTCCCGAGGTGAAGAAGCTGATGACGAAGTCATCCACCGACAGGGTAAAGGACAGGAAGAATGCCGAGATCAAGGCCGGCTTGATGGTCGGCAGCATGAAGTGCACGACCCTCTTGACCGGAGAGGCATACAGATCCTTGGCCGCTTCAAACAGCGAGGGATCCAGGCCGACAAAGCGCGAGTAGATAATCAGCGCCACGAAGGGAATCTGGAAGGTCACGTGGGCGATGATCATCGTCGTCAGCCCCGGCTGCAGCATTCCGGTCAGGCGATGGAACTGGACAAAAAAGGCCATTTCCGAGATACCGAATACGATGTCAGGCAGCACGATCGGCAGATAGATCAGGATGATCAACCACCCCAGCTTGCGGTGCCGGTGACGATACATGCCGTAGCCGATCATGCAGCCGATCACCAACGCGATCAGTGATGAAATCACCGCCAGAATCAGCGTATTGCTGAAGGCAGACATGATCTGCTCGTTGCCCAGCAGCTGGTGATACCAGCGCAACGAGAAGCCCGTGATCCTTGCGGCACTATTGGAAGCATTGAAGGAGAACAGCACCACCACCGCGAGCGGCAGATAGAGGAACACTACCGTCAACCACCAGAAGCCCGTCAGGCCGCGACGCATTGCACGCTTGTTCATATCACCACCTCCTCGCCGCCACCCAGGCGTTTACCGATGCGACGCATGGCAAACAACCCGATAAAAGTCGCGATCAACATCAGAATGGCGCCCGCTGCGCCCAGCGGCCAGTTGGAACCACCGGAGAATTGGGTAGCGACCAGGTTGCCCAGCATCAGTCCTTTACCACCGCCCAACAGCTCAGGGATGACATACATACCGAATGCCGGAATCGCGACCAGCACAACCCCCGCCAGCAGACCCGGTAACGTCTGCGGGAAAACAGCGTGCCAGAAGGCCTTTATCGGTGAGGCATAGAGGTCCTGGGCGGCCTCAACCTGAGCGGTATCCAGCTTTTCGAAGGCAGCGTAAAGCGGCAGCACCATGAACGGCAGGAAGTTGTAGGCCAACCCGAGGGTCACGGCAAAATTCGAAGGGTACAGCCCCATGTTGGGAGGGATCATGCCCAGCATCTCGGCGAAACCCGACAATGGTGTCCCCGGCGCCAGCAGGTTCATCCAGCCGAAGGCGCGAATCACCTGATTGGTCCAGGAAGGTACCACCACCGCGAGCAACATCAGCGGACGCCATTTGTCGCGGCAGGTGCTGATGTAATAGGCGATGGGATAAGCCACGATCACCACCAGCGCGGTGGCGAGAAAGGTCTGCCACAGTGAGCGCAGCAATGTGTAGATATTGCCTGGACTCCAACCGAGGAAACCAAACCCCGCCAGTTGCTTGAAGGATTCCAGTGACAGCGGCATCTGCGGCAGGCCATAGGGACCGTTGGTCATGAAGGCCACGGCCATCAGGTAGACGCTGGGCAACACCAGAAACAACACGATCCAGGCGGCCCCCGGAGTGACGGTAAACAGCAGGTGGCGTGCTTCGCGCACCATGGCCTGGCTGCGACCGACGGCAAGAGTATTGCTATTCGACATGTCGCACCTCACTCGCTGAGCGTCACAAGATCTTCCGGCGCTACCACTACCGTCACTTCATCGCCAACATCCGGCATATGCTTGCCGCGGTTGTTGACCACAGCCTGCAGGCTGGTGCCGGCCAGTTCGAGGCGAAACTCCGCATGACTACCCCGGTAGAGCCGCTCGCTAATGCGGCCATGGAGATGGTTACGCCCCTCGACATGGCCGAGCTTGAGATCCAGCGTCTCCGGGCGAATCAGCACCAGAGCACCACCGGCGTCCTGTTCCACTTCCAACTCTCCAAGCTCGGTGGTCAGTTGGTTGCCACTGCGTGCGGTCACCGAGTACAGATTGCCATGCCCCATGAAGCGTGCCACAAAGGCATTGGCCGGGTGCTCATAGACTTCGCGCGGCGCCCCAACCTGCTGGATCTTGCCGCCATTGAGCACCGCGATACGGTCGGACATGACCATGGCCTCGTCCTGATCGTGAGTCACGAATACGAAGGTCATGCCGAGACGCTTCTGGACCCGCAGCAGCTCAACCTGCAATTGACTGCGAAGCCCCGCATCCAGCGCCGATAGCGGTTCATCAAGCAGCAATACATCCGGCTCGCAGACCAACGCTCGTGCCAGGGCAATACGCTGACGCTGCCCTCCCGAGAGCTGATCGATACGCCGATCGATGAGATCGCCAAGCTTGATGAACTGCGCGATTTCGGCGACCTTCCGCTCGCGCTCTGCTGCCGGCATTCCTTTCATCTTGAGGCCGAAGGCGAGATTCTCACGCACCGAGAGATGCGGGAAGAGTGCATAGGACTGGAACACCGTGTTGACGCTACGGTGGTGTGGCGCCACATCGGTGACATCCTTGCCACCGATATTCAGTTGTCCTTCATCGGCCTCTTCGAGACCCGCCAGAATCCGCAACAGTGTTGTCTTGCCACAGCCGGAAGGCCCGAGCAGGGTAAAGAACTCCCCGGCTTCGATGGTCAAGTCCACGCCATCCAGCGCCACCGCATCACGCCCGAAGCGCTTGTGCAGTCCACTCATGGTGATCGATGAAGCACCGCGCTGCTGACGACTCTCCGCCTCGGCATCCTCGCGCGAGGGGGTCGCGTCACCCACATGCCCGGGGGCATCGGCAGCATTCGTGATATCGGTCATGGAAAGGTCCTCTTGTCGTTGTAACCCACCACAGTTCCTGTCGTTCACCGCAGCTCCTGTTTCGTTGTTCTCGAAACTCGTCACAGGCGGTCACGAAGCTTGTAGAAGGTAGTCGCCAGTACCAGCAATGGGGTTCGTAGCCAACGCCCACCGGGGAAGGTCCGGTGCGGCATGGCAGCGAAGATATCGAAGCGCTCACTCTGTCCACTGATGGTTTCCGCCAACAGCTTGCCGGCCATGCCGGCGAGTGCCATGCCGTGACCGGAATACCCCTGCGCATAATAGATATTGGGCGCCAGACGACCGAAGTCGGGAGCACGGTTCAGGGTGATCGCCACGTCTCCCCCCCAGCGATACTGGATATCGATATCGTCGAGGACCGGGAACAACCGACGAATCTTGCCATCTATCCGCTGATCCAGGTCGCGAGGCGGATTACCGTCGTAACTGACCTGACCGCCGTATATCAGGCGTCGATCCGCAGAGAGACGATAGTAGTCGAGGACAAAGTTGGCATCCGACAGGGCATCATTGCGTGGTAGCACCTGACTGGCCTGGGCTTCACTCATTGGCTCGGTGGCGATCATGTAGTTGGCGGCACGCATGATACGGCCACTCATTTTCGGTACCAGCCGGTCGCCGTAGGCATTGGTGGCCAGTACCACATGATCGGCAATGACCCGACCGCGTTCGGTGGTCACCGTTGCCGGGTCGCTGTAGTCGATATCGACCACAGGGCTGTACTGATGCAGGCTGACACCGGCCCGTTGAGCGGCACGCGCCAGCCCCAGGGTGTAATTGAGAGGATGCAGATGACCACCTTCACTCTCCCAGAGGGCTGCCGGGTAGGCATCGGTCACTACGTGCTGCCGTAGTTCCTCGCCTTCGCGCCACTCCATGCTGGTGTAGTCATAGTCGCGAGCCATGCTCTCCTGCCATTGGCGGAGCTCATGCACATGGCGAGGTTTGACGGCGGCATGCAGATACCCCCAGGCGAGGTCACAGGGAATCTCGTGGCGTTCAACCAGGTCAGCGGTAAGGCGTACTGCCTCGCGACTCATTTCCCAGATGTCGCGAGCGGCCGAGCGGCCTAGAGCCTTCTCGACAGTGCCGATATCGGTTCCCAGACCGGGCAGGATCTGCCCGCCGCTACGGCCGGACGCACCATGACCAACAGTCAGGGCCTCGAGCAATACCACTCGATAGCCACGCTCGGCGAGATGCAGGGCAGTGGAGCAGCCGGTCACACCAGCGCCAATCACACAGACATCGGTGCGTACGTCACCTTCCAGGGGAGGGGTGGGATCAAGCTCAACCGCGATGGAGTCGCGGTACCATGAAGCAGGGGTCGCGGACGACGAAGAAACTGTCATAAAAAGTCCGTCTCGATTGCGCACTGCGCTTTGTCGTTATTGGAGACTCATGTGCCAAATACGGCATCACCTCTCCAATGTGGCACCATGCCCCGGCATGATGTCAAGAATTCAATAACAAGCATTCGCTCAACGGAAGTACAGCAATTCCATAACTATCCTGTTCGTCCCTGTAATTACGGGTGCCACACAGCAGCGGCGCCCCTCCACAACCGGAATGCTACGCAGGTTATCGAATACGATGGTGGCGCCGACTCGACAGCACATCAGCAGCCTCCCTGGTGATCACACCAGCATCACCGACCTGCAATACTCGACAGAAGCCTATACTTCAGGTGTACAAAATGCCGCTGCAGAAATACCGTTCACGCATCATCGGCGTGTTCAACGAAGATCAACGCTGGCAAGTGCGTCGAGGAAGACATCCAGCACACGGTGTGGACGCCGATCACGGCGGGTGATGGCGACAAAGGGTGTCGAATACCAACCGCTCTCCTCGCAGAGCGGTCGCAACCGCCCTTCCGCCACCCAGGCACGTGCCTGATGGTCCGGGAGGTAGCCGACATAAGCACCGGTAAGAATCAAGAATGCAGCACCTTCACGATCCGAAGCGGATGCACTGCTCTTGAGCCAGGAATGTTGCTCGCGTCCTGCCTCCGACAATGGGTAGGACGGCACCACTGCATCCCAGTGCGCCAATTGCTCGAGGCTCGGCTCCTGCGTGGCGGAGAACAGAGGATGCTCACATCCACAATAGAGCCGCGAGATCTCCTCATACAGATCGCGGGTTTCGACACTGGCCGGCAGGTTAACAGCCGGTACCACGCCAACATGCAGTCGCCCGTCGACCACGGCTCGCGCGATCTCTCCCGGTGGCTCCATCATCATGTTGATGCGGACATCGGGCCCCTGCTGCTTGAGATCTGCCAGGGCGTGGGTGATGCGCATCTCCGGAGAACTTACCAGGGTGTCGGTAATGCCGATATTCAACTCACCGCGCAAGCTGTGGTGCAGCGCATTGACCTCGCTGCGGAAGGCTTCCAGTCCCGCCAGTAAACGCCGCGCGCCTTCCAGCACCTCACGGCCTTCCTCGGTCAGGGCGAAACCACCGCGCCCACGGCGACACAGCTTCAATCCCAGTCGCTTCTCCAGATCGCCCATATGCAGACTGATGGCCGAACGGCTGATCCCCAGTTCCCCTTCAGCGGCCGAGAAGCCACCGCATTCAGCAACCGCCTTGAAGACTCGCAGCAGACGAATATCGAAGTCGGTGACCGGACTCTGGTGGGGGCGCGACGGTTTCATGAGCGCTTGCAACCACAGACGGTACAGGCAGGGTCTTTCGGCACCCGGAAGTGGCGCCATTCGCCAGCCAGGCCATCGAAGGTCGACAGGCCCTGATGCGGCCGACCAGCGCCACTGAGCAGCTTGAGCGCTTCCAGCGCCTGAAAGCTGCCGATGACCCCGACCAGCGGTGCAATCACGCCACTCTCGGCACAGGACAATGCCTCATCGCCCTGATCGTCAGGGGGATACAGACACGCATAGCAGGGGCTCTCCGCGTCGCGTGAATCAAAGACGGCCAACTGACCGCCAAAGCGGATGGCAGCACCGGACACCAATGGCACTCGTGCCGACACGCAGGCCTGATTGATCGCATAGCGGCTGGAGAAGCGATCGGTACAATCCAGCACTACGTCTGCCTGGCTGACAACAGCGCGCAGCTCCTCGGCCTGTAGACGATGATCGATGGCGGTAACTCGGCAGCCGGGATTGAGAGCCCGGGCGGACGCTGATGCAGAATCGGCCTTGTTGATACCCAGGTCCGCCTCGGCATGGGCAATTTGACGCTGGAGGTTGGAGATCTCCACCAGGTCATCATCGGCGATGGTCAAGCGCCCCACTCCGGCAGCCGCCAGGTACAACGCCACCGGAGAGCCGAGCCCGCCGGCACCGATCACCAACGCATGAGCATCCAGCAGGCGCTGCTGGCCCTCGATATCCACTTCATTGAGCATGATCTGCCGGCTGTAGCGCAGCAGATCCCGATCGACCATGGTCAAGATGTCCTCGCCTCACTCATTACTTGTCGTCAAACTCATCGATATCCGGGACATGGAGGGTGAAGTCTTCCTTGACCTCCTCCATCACCACATAACTTTTCGATTCCTTCACCCCCGGGAGCGTCAGCACCACATCACCCAATAGCTGGCGATAGGCCGACATTTCGGGAATGCGACACTTGAGGATGTAATCGAATTGGCCGGATACGAGGTGACACTCCTGAATCTGGGGCAACTTCGAAACGGCACGGCGAAACTCATCAAACACAGCCGGGGACTGCGTTTCGAGACTGATCTCGACAAACACCAACAGATTGGCCTTGAGCATGCGCGGGTTGAGTACCGCCTTGTAACCCCGAATGACGCCTGCCCTTTCGAGACGCTTGACGCGCTCGAGGCAGGGGGTGGTCGACAATCCCACCTGAGCCGCCAGGTCAACGTACGAAACCCTGGCATTATCCTGCAGGCAGCGCAGAATCTTGAGATCAATACGATCGAGAGAACGATTGCGGTTTTTCATTGTAATCCTGAGTCCCATCTGGAGCGCTGATACAAGTCGCGAGAGTCATTGCCGAATGCTGAGGGAGTTGTCAGCAGCAGTAATTTCTCGCGTGAATCCGTTTTTATCACATTATTTTAATGTTGAATCTGTAGCATACCGTATGAACCTCTACCAGCGTCAGGCTTCAACGTTTCTCGCTTCCGTACAACCGACGCTGACCCGGTCATTGCCTCCGAGATCGCTGATACTGATCACCTGGTAATACCCGTGCTCATTCAGAATCCCGCGCACAACCTCAGCCTGGCCGTAGCCATGCTCGATCATTAGCCAACCTCCCTCGCGCAGGTGCGACCGGGCATCTCGAACGATATGACGGATATCGCTCAATCCTTGATCCGCGGCGACCAGTGCACTTCTCGGCTCGTGGCGGACATCGCCCCGCACCAGATGAGGATCCTCGGCATCGATATAGGGAGGGTTGGAGACGATCAAATCAAAGCGTTGGCCGTCCACAGCGGCAAACCAGTCGCTGACAAGAAACCGAGCCTCGAGGTTATGTCGCACGGCATTGCGCTTCGCCAACGCAATCGCCTCCGCGGAAACATCCACTCCGGTAACCCGCCACTGCGGCCGCTCACAGGCAAATGCCAGCGCAATGGCACCAGTGCCGGTGCCCAGATCCAGCAGCTCACCCGACTCGGCTTGCGTGCTGGTCAGTGCCGCCTCGACCAGGGTTTCGGTATCAGGGCGAGGAATCAAGGTGCAGGGCGAGGTTTCCAGCGCCAGCCCCCAGAACTCACGCTCCCCGGTCAGGTAAGCGACTGGCTTTCCCTGACAACGCGCGGCCACCAGCGCCTCGAAACGCGCCCGCTGCCACGTCTCCCAGAGTCGATCACCCCAGGTGTAGAGCCAGGCGCGATCGACCTGCAGCACATGCATGGCGAGAACTTCGGCATCGAGACGCGGCGTAGGAGAACCCGCCTCCTGCAGGCGTGAGGCCGTTCGCGCCACCAGCATGTCGATACGCATCAGGAATCCTGCTGCAGAGCCGCGAGTTGTTCGGCTTGAAACTCATGAATCAATGGCTCGATGACCTCATCAAGACCATCGCCGGTAATCACTTCGGAGAGCTTGTAGAGTGTCAGGTTTATACGGTGATCGGTAACTCGCCCCTGAGGGAAATTGTAAGTGCGGATACGCTCACTGCGGTCGCCCGAGCCCACCAGCGAGCGGCGGGCATCGGCCTGCTCCTGTTGGCGGCTATCCAACGCGGCCTGCTTGAGACGCGCGGCCAACAGCGACATGGCCTTGGCACGATTCTTGTGCTGACTACGCTCTTCCTGGCACTCCACCACCACGCCGGTCGGCAGGTGAGTGATCCGAATCGCCGAGTCAGTGGTGTTGACGTGCTGCCCGCCGGCACCACTGGAACGGTAGGTATCCACGCGCAGGTCTGCCGGATTGATATCGACATCAGAGACCTCATCGGCCTCAGGCATGATCGCCACCGTACAGGCCGACGTGTGAATGCGCCCCTGGGATTCAGTGGCCGGCACCCGTTGTACCCGATGCGCGCCGGACTCGAACTTCAAGCGTGCATAGACACCATCGCCCTTGACCCTTGAAATCACTTCCTTGTAACCACCCTGCTCACCATGGCTGGCACTGACAATCTCGACCTTCCAGCCTTGGTTCTCGGCATAGCGTGAATACATGCGAAACAGGTCACCGGCGAACAGCGCCGCCTCATCACCACCGGTGCCGGCACGAACCTCGAGAAAGACACTGCGGCCATCGTCGGGATCTCGTGGCACCAGCAAGCGCTTGAGTTCAACATCCAGTTCCTCAAGCCGTGCCATACCCTCATCACGTTCGAGTTGCGCCAACTCTCGCATTTCTGCATCTGAGTCGTCGGCCATCTGCTCGGCAGTGGCGACATCCTCCTCGACCCGCCGATATTCGCGCCAGGTTTCGACCAGCGACTCAAGCTCGGCGTACTCGCGTGAGTAGTCACGGAAGCGCGGCTGATCGGAGATGACATCGGGCTCCGACAGCAGTGCAGAGAGTTCTTCGAAACGTTCGACAAAAGTATCGAGACGCTGACGCAGGGAAGCTTTCATCGACAATTCCTTGAAATGAGTTCCTTGGAGCCAATTACTTAAAACCGGGAAAGGCACGAAATGCGGCACAGTGATGCCCGAACGGGCCAGATCATGCGGAGTCGTGATGCAGCAAGCCGTGGTTCATGGAGGAGCGCACGAGGGAAAAACATGGATCAGCGCAACAACATGGTTCAGGCGAGAGCTCACAGGAGATGACGGACGCTAATGACCCTGCTCGGCGTCGCTGAGCAACAGCTCCGATGCGGCTTCGAGCAGTTCCTGGCGCTCCTCGGCGGCGGCGCTACGCAGAGCCAGTGTAGGTTGGTGCAGTAGGCGGTTGGTCAACTGATGCGCCAGGCGACGCACGACCTTCTCGGCATCCTCACCGCGAGCGAGTCGCTCCAGTGCCTGCTGTTGGGCTTCGTCGCGCAGGCGCTCACCATGGGAGCGTACGTCACGAATGACCTCTCCAGCGCTGCGAATGCGGCGTTCATGGTGCCAATGGTTGACGCCGTGTTCGATCAGCGCTTCTGCCTGATCCGCAGCCACCTGGCGATGACGGCGATTCTCCTCGATGACCTCCTGGAGGTCATCGACGGTATAGAGGAAGATATCGCTGAGATCACCAACCTCAGGCTCGATATCGCGCGGTACCGCAATATCGACCATGAAGACAGGGCGATGGCGGCGGCGCTTCAAGGCGCGTTCAACCATGCCCTTGCCGAGGATCGGCAAGGGGGCAGCAGTGGAGGAAATCACGATGTCCGCGCCCTCCAGGGCTTCGGGAATCTCGTCCAGACTAATCGCCACTCCTCCCAGAGACCCCGCCAGATGACTGGCTCGCTCGCGTGTGCGGTTGGCTACGCTCAACTTGCGCACCCCGGCTTCATGCAGGTGACGTGCTACCAGCTCGATGGTCTCGCCAGCGCCAATCAGCAGTGCTGACGCACGGGATAGATCATCGAAGATACGACTGGCAAGACTGACCGCAGCGTAGGCGACAGACACCGGGTTCTCACCGATGCCCGTCTCGGTACGGACCTGCTTGGCGACGGCAAAGGTATGCTGAAAGAGTCGCTCGAGCTCTCCCCCCAGGCCTTGCGCTTCACGCGCCACCTGATAGGCATCCTTGAGCTGACCGAGAATCTGCGGCTCACCGAGCACCATGGAGTCGAGCCCCACAGCAACCCGCATCAAATGGCGTGCCGCGTCACCATCGACATAATGGTAGGCACAGCGGGTCAGCTCTTCGGTGGGCAACGCATGGAAGCGACTCAACCAATCCAGTACGTCCTGTTCGCCATCCGCTTCAGTGATGCAATACAGTTCGGTACGATTGCACGTCGACAGCACCGCCGCTTCCCGCACCCGTGGCAACGCACGCAGCTCCGTCAGCGCTGTTGTCAGCTGCGACGGACCGAAAGCCACTCTTTCACGGACTTCGATGGCGGCGGTGCGATGGTTGATGCCTAGGGCGAGCAGGGTCATGCGTTTGAGGTCTTCACTTGATGGTGTCCGGGCGGCGCCCGTATCCGTATCGTATACCTATCCGTATACCTCTATATTAAGGTATCCAGTACATATACATTAGGGTATCCAGTACATGCCGCACCGCAAGGGCACACATTCTAACATAGCGACACTGGTTCCGACTCCCCCCGGGAGTTGTGCTTTGCCAACCCTCTCCAAGTCGTTATCCTGATACTTCCTACTGATATGGTGATTCGGGTATGCCCTGCGCTGTGTGCAATCGAAAGCAGACAAGACCGTTGATCTGCAAGCCACTGGTAACAATGACACTTTCAGCCTTTCTGGCTGGCTGCCAAGGCTTCAACATCGCACCGTCCAGCGCGGAAATCCGGGACCCCATGGTCAACGCTCCGCCGATCACCCGTGGACTGGATGCCAGCGGTCTATCCACGCTACTGATTGCCGAATTTGCAGGCCTGCGCGGTGACTATCGCCGCGCCAGCGAAGGCTATCTGGAAGCCGCCAACCGCTATCAATCTCCAGCCCTGGTCGAGCGAGCCACGCTGGCTGCCCGTTTCGCTGATGACCCGTTGCTGGTCGAGGAAACGGCCCGCCGCTGGCAATCGATTTCGCCCGAAGCCCTGCCTGCCGCAGAAATTCTCAGTACGCTGGCCAGCAGCCGTGGTGACTGGCAGGAAGCCCTGCGCCAGGCACTGATTCTCAGCGAGAACAGCGAAGACAGCGACATCACTCGCTTCGTCGACGCAGCTCTGTCCGGCGGTGCCAACCCCGAGCGACTCGCTGAACCACTTCGCGACGAATTGTCACAGCCCCAGCTCAATGACCACTTTCGCAGGGACCTGACTCTAGCACTGGCGCTGACCGAAACCGCTGAAGGCAATCTGGAGCAGGCTCAACAGCACCTGAACTCGCTGGGCAGCGAAGCCGATCAGATGCCGCAACGCTGGCTGGTTACGACACGCGTGGCGCTGGACAGTGAGCGTCCGAGCGAGGCTCGCCGGGCCGCCCGTCGAGGTCTCGCACTGTCACCGGACGACCCACGCTTCCTGTTGCTGATGACTCGTGCCGATATTCTGCTCGGCAACATGACATCTGCGCGCAGTAATGCCGATGCACTGATTGAGTTGCGCCGCGAAGTGCCGCTGCTGAGAGTCGGGATCGCCCAGCTGTTTCTCGAACAAGGCTATCCTGATGAAGCCTCTCGACTGCTGACGCCCGTCGTCGGCGAATCCGACACCCCCCCGGTGGTCTACCTGGTCCTCGGTAACATCGCCGCGGACCAGGGCGACGTCGATAACGCCTTGCTTTATTACCGCCAGGTCCCGGAAGGCCCGGACTTTCTGTTGTCACGACATAACGCCGCCCAGGCATTGGTCGACGCTGGACGGCTGATGGACGCACGTGCGTTCCTGCGCGTAGAACGCCTGCACTATGATGCCGCCTACAGCGACCTGGTCATCATCGAAAGCCAGCTACTCGATGCCGCCGGAAAGCTGGCCGAAACCGACGCACTCCTCAATCGCGAACTGGAGCGTGTTCCGGATGATGCCGAACTTCGCTACTTCCGTGCCATGCGCGCCTGGGAAAACGGCGACACCGACACCTCGGAAAGTGATCTACGCACACTGATCGAGCAGCAGCCAGACAACGCCAATGCTCTCAATGCCCTCGGCTATACCCTGGCTGACAACGGCAACCCCAATGATCTGGACGAGGCAGAAAGCCTGATCCAGCGCGCCTACGAACTTCAGCCCAACAACCCCGCCATTCAGGACAGCCTGGGCTGGGTGGCCTTCCAGCGCGGCGACCTGCAGACCGCACTACGCTGGATAGAGCAAGCCTGGGCACAACTCCCCGACCAGGAAGTCGCAGCCCATTTGATCGAAATATTGTGGGACCTCGATCAACATGAGCGAGCCCTTCAGTTGCTTGAAGAAGCGCAACAGCGGTTTGCCGAGCGCCCCCTGGTTGACGCACTGATTCAGCGTCGTCCGGAGATTGCTCGCTAAGCGAGTCCGGTCCGAGCTACCTTTTATTGACCAGACGACGTTCGATACACACCGACGTTCAATACATACCGACTTTCTATACACGTAAGGATAGCGTGATGACCTCCACCCTTAGACTCTCCATCGGTGCCCTCTGCCTGGCTGTGCTGGCGGGTTGCGCTACGCCGGGTACCACAACCACCTCACAGAGTACCGAGCGCAGCACCGGCCAATGGCAGGAGCAGCTCAATGAGGTCGAGGAATTCTCCTCCTGGAGCCTGATCGGCAAGGTGGGCCTACGCACCCCTGAAGACTCGACCAGCGCCAACCTCGACTGGCGTCAAACCCCCTACCAGTACCGCTTACTGGTCACCGGCCCGATGGGCGCCGGGCGCAGTACCCTGGAAGGCCGTGCGGGTCGTGTATCGCTGACCACCAGTGAAGGTCGTTTCGAAGCGGATAGCCCCGAGGCCTTGATGGAGCAGGAACTCGGCTGGTCGTTACCGGTATCCAGCCTCTCGGATTGGGTACGTGGCCTACCGGCGGAAGGCGAGCCTCATGAATCCAGCGAAGACAGCCTCGGCTTCCCTGCCACCCTGTCCCAGGCGGGATGGGAGATCGAATATCGCAGCTGGCAAAACGTCGATGGCGTCTGGCTACCCCAAAAACTGGTCATGAACTACGACGACCTGCGTGCAACCCTGGTTGTCAATCAATGGCAGGCTCTGAATGACGAGCAATAGAGTCACTGTAAAGGCAGAACGTTTAAAGAAAGAACCTTTAAAGAAAGAACCTTTAAAGGCAAAAGCAGCCGCGTCAGCGGACACGACAGCAGTGGACACAGCTGCAGACACAACGACACAAAGTGCCGGGCTGACCTTGCCGGCACCTGCCAAGCTCAATCGCATGCTGCACATCGTC